>CAYTGU010000012.1:0-55508 GCA_964437505.1 uncultured bacterium | reverse complement strand
AAACCCCGAAGGATTGGTTTATTTTTAGCTCTAATCTGCCTGGCTTTGTTTGTACTATTATTCTGTTATTTCAGTTTTGGTATTATCGAAATTCATAATATGCTTTTTTTGTCCAGAAAAGCATGATAAAATCCAAAAGATAAGTTTAAAATGCGAAGTTTGTACATTAGTTGTTAGAGAGAAATATATAATAAAATTAATAATTAGCTGTTAACATGTATCCATTCAAGGAAATAGAAAAAAAGTGGCGGCCTGTGTGGCAGAAGATGGATCTGTATGCTACGGGTGAAGCTAAAGATAAACCAAAATTTTACTGTCTGGATTTCTTCCCTTACCCTTCAGGTAATGGTCTGAGTGTCGGGCATTGCCGTAATTATATTCCGTCGGATGTTGTAACAAGACTGAAAAGGATGCAGGGATATAATGTGTTGCATCCAATGGGATGGGATGGTTTTGGCCTTCCGGCAGAGAACTATGCGTTAAAGATGAAAATGCATCCGGCAAAAACTACTGCTCAAAACGCAGCAAATTATAAACGCCAGTTTAATCTGATTGAAGCAAGTTATGACTGGACAAAAGAAATCAATTCTACGGATCCTGAATATTATCGCTGGACGCAGTGGTTTTTTCTACTGCTCTTTAAAAGAGGGCTTGCATATCAAGCTATGGGTTCCCAGTGGTGGTGCCCATCATGCAAAACAATTCTGGCAAACGAGCAGGTAGAAGCGGGCAAATGCTGGCGATGTAATTCGAACGTTACAAGAAAGGATTTAAAGCAGTGGTATTTCAAAATAACAGATTACGCTGACCGCCTTATTGATGATCTGGATAAAGTTGACTGGCCTGAATCCATAAAAATGATGCAGCGCAACTGGATTGGCCGCAGTGAAGGAACTGAAATAATATTCAAAGCTGCTGATACATCCGGAAACAAACATGATATTCCTATTTTTACAACAAGAGCGGATACTATATACGGGGTTACATTTATGACGCTTGCCCCGGAACATCCTCTTGTAGAGAAATTAACTATATCCGAACAAAAAAACAAGGTTGAAGCATATGTTGAAAAATCGCGCAGGGAGAGCGAAATAGATCGTCTGTCTACAGAGAAAGAAAAGACGGGAGTTTTTACAGGTTCATATGCGAAAAATCCATTTAATGGTCATAAAGTGCCGATTTGGATTGGGGATTATGTTCTTCTCTCTTATGGCACCGGCGCAGTGATGGCAGTGCCTGCACATGACAAGCGAGACTTCGCTTTTGCTGAAAAATATAATATTCCTATTAAAGAAGTTATAAGCCATGATGGGAAAGAACATGTTTTGGAAGATGCATATGTTGAATATGGATCAATGATAAATTCAGGCCAATTTAATGGATTATCCTCAAAAGAAGGTATTAAAGCCCTTAATGAATTTGCTAAAGAACATGGATTTGGCGGTAAAAAAATTTCATATAGGTTCAGAGACTGGCTTATATCCCGTCAAAGATACTGGGGAGCACCCATTCCCATAATTCAATGCAAAAAATGCGGTATAGTTCCTGTGCCTGAGAACGAACTTCCTGTATTGCTTCCGGATATTGAAGATTTTCACCCAACGGGGACAGGACGTTCTCCTCTGGCAAAGATAGATGATTTTGTAAATACTAAATGCCCGAAGTGTGGAGAACCTGCGCAGAGAGAAACCGATACGATGGATGGCTTTGCATGTTCTTCATGGTATTTTCTGCGATTTCCAAATCCGGATTTCTCAAGAGCTCCATTTGATGACGAAAAAATTAAATATTGGCTGCCTGTGGATTTATATGTTGGCGGCGCGGAGCATGCGGTTATGCACCTTCTATATGCGCGCTTTTGGACAAAAGTGATGCATGACGAGGGATTAATAGAATTTGACGAGCCATTTAAAGTCTTAAAAAATCAGGGAATGATGCTTTCCTATGATAATCAGAAAATGTCAAAATCAAAGGGCAATGTTGTAACTCCTGACAGTGTGATAGAAAAATTTGGAGCAGATGTTTTAAGAGCATATATTCTATTTATGGGACCATTTGATCAGGAAGTAAAATGGGAACAAAAGGGAATAAAGGGAGTATCTCGTTTTCTCAACAGAGTACGGGACATTGCACTTAAATTTAAACCTTATGATAAAGATGTCCGGATAAAAGATAAGAAGAAACATAGAGCATTGAATATGTGGATACACAAGACGATCAAGAGATTTACCGCTGATATTGAGCGTCTTCAGTTTAACACTGCAATTGCTGCTTTAATGGAGTACATTAATTATTTATATGAGATTAAAAAGGATAAAGAAGTTACATCCTCAGAACTGTGGACAGAGGCTTTGGAAACACTGCTAAGATTATTATCCCCTGTTACTCCTTTTCTATCAGAAGAACTGTGGCATGTTATGGGGCATCAGCATAGTATTCACAAGCAGAAGTGGCCTGAGTATAATGAGAACGCGATAAAAGTTGATGAAATTGAGATCGCTGTGCAGATCAATGGGAAGATAAGAAGTAGGTTGCAAATAAGCACGAATCTAGATGAAGAAAAAATCAAAAAACTTGCTTTGGCTGATAAACATATAAAAGAAGTTACTGCTAATAAAACAATCCGAAAGATATTTGTAGTTCCTGGGAAATTAGTGAATATTGTAATTTAGCCATAAAAGAGTTATAATAAAGAATCTGGGGGAGCATTAGAGCTGAGAGTTCCGAAAGTGTTCGGAAGACCCCTTGAACCTGTTGGGATAATACCCGCGTAGGGAACGGAAAATAAATTGGAATTAGTTTTTATCTGTTCCTTTGCGGAGCAGATTTTTTTATGTAATTAAAAGTTATAATATAACCTGGAGGATGGAAAGATGCTGGATGAAACAATAATCTCAAAAGCTATACTGGAAACATACAATAAAAAGCTTATAGATTGTCTGAATCTTGATGTTGCAATCGCAGGCGCAGGGCCTGCAGGCATAGTAGCTTCCTATTATATGGCAAGAAAAGGATTGCATGTTGCAATATTCGAAAGAAAACTCTCACCCGGCGGAGGTATGTGGGGAGGAGGTATGATGTTCAACCAGATTGTTGTGCAGGCAAACGCTCTAAGTGTTCTTGATGAGTTTGATATTTCATATAAAGAGTATCAAAAGAATTATTATGTGGCTGATTCGGTTGAGGCAATGTCAAAACTTCTGGCAAAAGCAATGTCTGCAGGTGTAAAAATATTTAACTGTATATCTGTAGAGGATACAATGATTATTAACAATACTGTAAAAGGATTTGTCATTAACTGGTCTACAACAGAAATTGCTAATCTGCATGTTGATCCTTTAACTGTTAAAAGCAAATACGCCATAGAGGCAACAGGGCATCCACTTGAAGTATTGACTGTGCTTGAGAAAAAAGCAGTAGCAAAATTAAGAACAAAGACAGGTAAAATAATGGGAGAAATGCCCATGAATGCAGATAAAGCGGAAAAAGATACAATAAAAAATACAAAAGAAATATATCCCGGTTTATTTGTAGTTGGCATGGCAGCAAATGCAGCCTTCGGAGGACCCAGAATGGGACCTATTTTCGGTGGAATGCTGCTATCAGGCAAAAGAGCATCGGAGATAATAATTAAAAAGCTGAGGGAAAATAAATGACATTACTTGAATCGGCAAAAAAACATATCATTACAAAAGACATAGAAATAGTAGCTGAAAAAGAAGGAATAGAGACAAATAAGCTAGTTCAAAGAATTGCTGCCGGAGAAATAGTTATTCCTAAAAGCAAAAAGCATAAATTCTCTCCAATAGGTATTGGTTCAGGCTTATCTGTAAAAGTGAATGCAAATATAGGCACATCTCCAAAGGATGCGGATATAAAAAAAGAGTTAAGGAAACTCTATATTGCAATTAAATCCGGGGCTGACGCAGTCATGGATTTAAGCACAGGAGGCGATCTGAATAAGATTCGCAGGACAGTTATTAAAGAATCAAGTGTCCCTGTAGGAACTGTTCCTGTTTATCAGGTAATGGTAGAAAAGAAGTATGTTGCAAAAATAAGCAAAGAAGACATATTAAACACGATTCGAATACACGGCGAGCAGGGAGTAGATTTTATAACTGTTCACTGTGGCTTTACAAGAGATTGCATTCCTCTGCTGAAAAACAGGATAACTGGCGTTGTGTCAAGAGGAGGAACTTTCATAATGAGGTGGATGCAACACCATCAAAAAGAAAATCCGCTATTTGAATATTATGATGAAGTCTTGGACATAGCAAAGGAATATGATATGACCCTGAGTCTTGGAGACGGACTGAGGCCCGGATGTATTGCAGACGCAACAGATAAAGCGCAGATAAAAGAACTTAAAAATCTCGGCATACTGGCTGAAAGAGCTCAAGAAAGAGAGGTTCAGGTAATAATAGAAGGACCCGGACATGTTCCATTGAATCAGATTGAGAAAAATATGAAGCTTCAAAAAAAATACTGCAAGAATGCACCGTTTTATGTTCTTGGTCCGCTTGTAACAGATGTTGCCCCGGGTTACGATCATATAACATGCGCAATAGGAGGGACTCTTGCTGCATATTATGGAGCGTCTTTTCTATGCTACGTTACTCCAGCAGAACACTTGAGCCTGCCGTCAGAAGACGACGTAAAAGAAGGAGTAATTGCCACGAAGATAGCTGCACATGCAGCAGATGTGGCAAGAGGATATAAAAAAGCCCTGGACTGGGATAGAAAAATGTCTGTAAGCAGGAAAAAACTTGATTGGGAAAGCATGATATCTCTTTCCGTAGATCCCGAAAAGGCAAGAAAGTATAGAGAACGCAGCAAAATAGATAAAGATGAAGAATGCACAATGTGTGGAGAGTTTTGTGTAATGAAGGACTGGAATGAAAAAGCTTAGCGGAGAGTTTGATTTAATAAAACATATTTCTGCTCGTCCGATAAGAGAAGAAGTAATCTGCGGCATAGGAGACGATGCCGCTGTAATAAAAAACGGAAACAAGTTTCTTTTATTAACAACAGATACTATTGTTGAAGAGGATCATTTTTCTTTTTCCTATTTTACTCCAGAACAGATTGGCATAAAGGCCATTGAAAGTAATTTGTCCGATATCGCCGCAATGGGAGGGAAACCTCTCTATGTATTGGTTTCACTTGTATTAAAATCCGATTCAACAATGTACATGGTTGAGGAGATATACAAGGGAATGAGAGAAAGATGTAAGAAGCATAATGTTGATATAATTGGAGGAGATACTACGCATGGAGATACGAATGTTATTACCATAACTTTAATAGGCGAAACAGATAAAAAACATCTTTGCATGAGAAAAGACGCAAAGGTGGGAGACCTTGTATTTGTAACAGGATCTCTCGGCGCATCAACAGCAGGCTTGCATCTTTTTAGGAAAGGAATAAAAGGATTTGAAATGACTAAAAAATATCACACTACTCCCCAATCAAGGCTGGATGTATCATACGAAATTGCAGGTTATGCTAATGCAATGGAAGATATAAGCGACGGACTTGCTTCCGAAATTAGAAATATATCCGAGCAAAGTAAATGCAAAGCTATCATATATGCAGATAAAGTTCCCATAGATGACCAGACTCATATGGCTGCTCAAGCTTGTGGGAAAAGCGCCTTAGATTTTGCTCTATATGGAGGAGAGGATTTTGAACTTGTTTATACTGTCTCAAAAGAAAGAAGCAAAACCGCATACGGGTATTGTGTAGGAGAGATTACAAAAGGAAGTGGTGTTTACCTCAGAAAAGATGACCGATTAACAAAACTTACTAAATTTGGCTATGATCATTTTAAAAAGCAATAATCAATGTAAAATAATTCTAGCTTCTATTTTATTGTCTCTATTATTAATTAGAACTAGTTTCGCACAAACTACTGGCTCAATATCAGGAACGATAGAACAAAAAGAGAAAGTAGTCAGTATATACGCATTGGTTAGAGCAACAGGGCCTTTTAACAAAGCTGGTAAGAAAAATAGATATAAAGTCGATTTCGATAAAACTACAGGCAGATTCTCTGTAAAAACCATCCCTTCTGGAACCTATGATATTTCTGTAATAACACATGATGGAGTCATTGAAGGAGTGAATCTTAGGGTGGCTGGGAATGGCGTTCCTTTGAGCTTATTTGAGAAAAGTGCAATTAATAAAAAAATAGAAGAGGAAAAAGACTTTTATGATTCAAAAAAAGTGATAATGTTTCAGGGGAATATCAATATTGCAAAAGTGCTTGTTGAAAAACACAGAAGCAGAAAAACTTCTATGGGAAAGAATTTCGCATTCCGAAGGTTTGATATCTATACATTCAAGAACTTTGATGAAGATTGGAAAGCAATCAGGAATGCAGATTTTGTCTTAAGAGAAGTAATAGACAAAAGCAAACCAGATCAAAACATAAAAAGAATATTTTCCTCTGAGCTTGGAGGAATTGTTGTTAAGTCAGGGAGAAATACTACTATTCCCATTTATCACATCCCGAAATAGATTGTAACCGCCAGAATATACAATTTCCCCGCTGTTTAAAAATTAACACAAATATGCTATATTAACTAACTATGGATAAACAAAATAAGTTGTTTTATATAACAACACCTCTTTATTATGTGAATAGTCACCCGCATCTTGGGCATTCCTATAGCACAATAGTTGCTGATATCATTAACAGGTACAAAAAACTATTTAGCTTTCAAACTTATTTTCTCACAGGTACTGATGAGCATGGACAAAAAATAGTTGAAGCAGCTAATAAAGATGGCAAATCCCCAAAAGAATTTGCGGATAAAATATCAGAAGAATTTAAGCAGATGTGGTCTAAATTGGATATAGAGTATTCTCAATTCATAAGAACAACAGACGCTTCCCATAATAGGATTGTTCAAGATATTCTCCGGAAAGTTTATGATAATGGCGAAATATATTTTGCGGAATATGAAGGATTATACTGCGTTGGATGTGAAAGATTTTTGGATGGTAGAGAACTAGTTGATGGTAATTGTCCTGAGCATGGGACAAAACCAACCTTAATTAAGGAAAGTAATTATTTCTTTAAGATGTCAAATTATCAGGATTGGCTCATAGATTATATAAATAAGCACAATGACTTTATATTCCCTGAACAGTACAGAAAAGAAGTATTGTCCTTTTTGAAGGAGCCATTGAAGGACTTGTGTATATCGCGTCCTAAGGACAGGTTGGACTGGGGAATTGAGCTGCCATTCGACAAAAAATATGTAACATACGTCTGGTTTGATGCTTTAATTAACTATATCTCTGCTTTAGGTTACCCTGATGGAGACTTGTTTAGGACATACTGGAAATACTCACATCATATTATTGGGAAGGATATTTTAAAGGCGCATGCTGTGTACTGGCCTACAATGCTTAAGGCTGTTGGTTTAGAGCCGGTGCGGAAGTTAGTAGTTCACGGATACTGGAACAATAAAAGCATGAAAATGAGCAAGTCAATTGGGAACGTAGTAAACCCTTTAGAATTAGTCAATATTTTTGGTGTTGATGGGTTAAGGTTTCTACTGATATCCGAGATGGTCTTTGGCAAGGATGCAGATTTTAGGCTTGATTCATTTATAACAAGCTATAACGCGCATCTGGCAAATAATTTTGGTAATTTAGTCAGCAGAGTCATTAATTTCACAATAAAGAATTTTGGCGGAAAGGTGCCCGAATGTATGAAGCTGACAGACCTTGAACATGCTCTTCAAGAAAAGGTAAGAGAAAAGGTAGATTCAATAAAAAAGGCTCTTGATAGTTTTCGGATTCACGAAATTGCAAAAAACTTTTTGGAAATTTCAGCTCTCACAAATCAATATTTTGACAAAACTGAGCCATGGAAGCTGGCAAAAAATGAGGGACAAAGAGATCGGCTGGGAAGCATCCTGTATACATGCTGTGATATTATCAGGATTATGAATATTTTTATTTCTCCTGTAATGCCCAATATCTCTTTAAAACTTGCCAAATATCTTGGATATGATTCTGTGAAGACAGAGGAGATGGATTTAAATCTATTACCATCGGGACAATTGATGTATAAGCCAGAGTCGTTATTCCCAAGGATAGAGCAATGAAAATAATGATTGTTGCAGGAGAGACATCAGGAGACCTGCATGGAAGTAATCTTGTAAGAAATATGAAGAAAATAGATCCGTCAATTAAATTCATTGGTATTGGTGGACATAGAATGCGCAGTGCAGGCGTTGAAAATCTATTCAACATTGATGACCTTGATATAGTTGGGGTAGGCGAAGTATTTAGAGGAATATTTAAAATAAAAAGGCGGTTCAATGAATTATGTGAAATCATGGATAAGGAGCATCCTGAGCTAGTTATTCTTATTGACTATCCTGGTTTCAATTTAAGATTGGCAAAACAGGCAAAGAAGAGAAATATTAAGGTTGCTTATTACATCAGCCCTCAACTATGGGCATGGGGGAAAGGGCGCATAAAAACAGTAAAAGCGTGTGTAGATAAAATGATAGTTATTCTCCCTTTTGAGAAAGATTTTTATAAAGGACATAATGTGCCTGTAGAATTTGTCGGACATCCTTTACTTGACATAGTAAAAACTTCCGGTACAAGAGAAGAAATCTTAACAAGTTTGGATATAACAGGAAAACCTGTTGTTGGTTTACTGCCGGGAAGCAGAAAACAGGAGATAAGGAGAATATTACCTGCATTAGTTCAGGCTGCAAAAATAATGAAAAAATCTATTCCTAATGTAGAATTCGTGCTGCTATGTGCGGAAAACACAAATGAGAAAGATATTGAACAAGTTCTGCATAATCTGAACATCAGTATTAGGATTATTAAAAATAGAACATATGATGGAATGAGCTGTTGTAACCTCTTGATCGGGGCATCAGGAACTGTGACACTTGAAGCAGCGCTTCTGAATGTGCCAATGATTGTTGTTTATAAAGCATCCCCAATTACAAGCTTTATATTTAAAACGTTTTTGAGTGTTCCTCATATAGGACTTGTAAATATAATGGCCGGAGAAAGAATAGTTCCTGAGTTACTGCAGGGAGAAGCAAATCCCGAGAATATTGGCAGATGTGTTCTTGATATACTGAATAGCAACGAAAAAATGAGAGATATAAAAAACAGATTATCCGGAATAACAGAACAACTAGGAAGCCCGGGTGCAAGCAAAAGAGCCGCAGAGAGTATATACCAGATGCTGGAGGAATAGATAGTCATGAATCAATACTTAAGGATTCTAAAATTCATAAAACCATACTGGAAGAGAATACTGTTGGCAATAATATGTATGTTCATTCTTCAATTCTGTACTGTTGGCTCAATAGGAAGCATAGTGGTTTTTATGGATAATATCCTATCAACAGATAATATCTCCTCAAATGCATCAATACCTCTCACTCTTAAGGGAGAAGTCTTTGGGCATAAGATAGCTATAACTCCACTAACAGCAGAATTTACTGTGTTTACATGGTTGAGGCTACTGGTTTTATTTATAATTTTTATCTATATTTTGAAAGGATTTGCCTATTTTGCTCAAAGTTATTTAATAACATACGCTGGTCTTAAGGGAACTTTGGATTTGAGAAATAAATTGTACAGGCATATTCAGCATATGAGTTTATCCTTTTTCACAAGGCAGAAATCAGGCGCTATTATGAGCCATATTTCAAATGATGTCGGAGAGGTTAAAAAATCTATGACCGTGCTCTTTGGAGATGTTATGAGGGAGCCTCTGAATATCCTGACACGCATAGTAATGGCATTTGCACTCAGTCCAAGATTAACCATTGCATCTATTCTGATATTCCCTATTGCAATATATCCGATTATTAAATTCGGCAGAAAGATGCGCAAGGTTACATCCATTACCTTAAAGAGAAGAGCATCCGTTTTTTCAGTGATGCAGGAAAGTCTTTCCTCAATGAGAATTGTTAAAGCTTTTTCTATGGAACATTACGAATCAGAAAGATTTAACAAGGAAAACGAGAGAGTTTTCAAAACAGAGATAAAGAGAACAAGAATACAAGCAGTTACTTCTTCTGTTACAGAGTTTGTAGGTATGCTTGGAATTGCTCTTGCCGTATGGCTGGGAGGCGTCTCTGTTATAAGAGGTGATTTAACTATTGGCTACTTTATTGGATTTGCTGTTGCTATAGGTGGAATACCCGGTTCAGTAAAGAAATTAAGCAAAGTCAATAATACGATTCAGTCTATGCTTGCAGCTTCATCAAGAATCTTCAATGTGATGGATAGCCCCTCAGAGATTGTTGATTTGCCCAATGCGCGTACATTGGATACATTTAAGAATAAAATCGAATTTCAGAATGTCAGCTTTTCTTATGATAAAGATGTTATTGTATTAGAGAATGTCAGTTTTGATATTAAACACGGGGAGATTGTTGCGGTAGTAGGACCAAGCGGTTCAGGTAAAACGACTATAGCGAATCTCATTCCGCGGCTGTATGATCCGACATCAGGACAAATTACAATAGACGGAACGGATATTAAAGAATTTTCATTATGCTCTCTTCGTGCTCAAATGGGAATTGTTACGCAAGAGACTGTTCTCTTTAATGATACGGTGAGACAGAATATATCTTATGGTCACCAAAAACAAGTTTCTCCGAAAAAGGCAGAAGAAGCTGCTAAGGCTGCGCTTGCTCATGAGTTTATAATGGAAATGCCTGAAGGATATGATGCTGTTATTGGCGATCGCGGAGTAAAGCTTTCAGGAGGAGAAGCGCAGAGAATAGCCATTGCAAGAGCTATTCTTAAAAATCCTCCTATTCTTATACTTGATGAAGCGACCTCTGCACTTGATACTGAATCGGAATATCTGGTCCAGAAGGCAATAGACAATCTTATGACCAATCGCACTACATTTGTAATTGCGCATCGCCTTTCTACTATTATGCATGCGGATAAAATTATAGTAGTTGAGGATGGAAGAATTATAGAAACAGGCACACATGGAGAACTTGTCGCAAAAGGAGGTCTGTACAAGAAATTGTATGATCTTCAGTTTCGCGCAGATGCTAAAAAATGAGAGTACATAGGGTTTTTAAGTCAGGAGTAATCCCATGGTTAGCATGGATATTGATTAGAGGCATTGGCAGAAGCATAGTCTTTGAAACCAGAGGAGAAGAAAATTACTTAAAATTAAAAGGAGAAGGCAAAAATATCATACTTACTACATGGCACAGCAGGTTGTTTTTAACTGTGTATTATTACAGGTACAAGTTAGGCGGTAGAAATATATGTGTCTTAATAAGTTCTAGCAGGGACGGAGAATTTATAGCAAGGGTTATTAGAAAATTCGGATATTCTGCTATCAGAGGATCCAGCAGGCATTATGAAAAAAATGCTCATGAAGAGATACTTAAAAGGTTATCAGAAGGTTTTGATATGGGAATAACGCCGGACGGGCCAAGAGGCCCGGCTGAAAAGGTACAGCAGGGAGTCATTCATATAGCAGCCGAGTCAGGATGTCCAGTAGTTCCCATGACCTTCAATACATCCAGAAACACAAGACTTAATAGCTGGGATAGGTTTGTACTTCCACATCCCTTTACCAAAGCTGTAGTAACTTTTGGCTCTCCTGTTTATGTTCCATCAGATGCTTCAAAAGAGGAAAAACTGGAAAAAGGCAAGGAACTTGAGAGCGTTCTAAATAGAATAACAAGAATGGCAGATAAACACTTTGAGGAGGGCAGACAATGACTAAGCATATTCTTAAACGAGAATATAGTATTGGCAATAGGGTGATGCACCCAAAATGGGGAAAGGGAACTGTTATTGATCATAGCGGAGTTGGAGAGAGTTTAAAAATAACAGTTCATTTTGACAATGACAATCAGAAGCGTCTTTTGCTTACTAAGTATGCAAAGCTTGAGAAGATAAAAGGTAAGTAGAGTGAATATAGTTCTGGCAACAAGAAACAGATATAAAATAAAAGAGATTAAGAAGATTTTAGGTGATTTAATAGTAGAAATCTCGTCTGCGTTAGATTTCCCTGGATTAGAGGAGGTTGAAGAAGACGGTGCGACTCTGGAAGAAAATGCCGCGAAAAAGGCTCTTGTTGTAAGTAAATTCACGCAACAGTTGGCTATTGCTGATGATTCAGGATTAGAGGTTGACGCTTTGGAAGGACGACCAGGAGTTTATTCTTCGCGTTTTGCAGGTAAAGATGCAACCTACGATGATAATAACAAGAAGCTTCTTGAACTCATGGAATATGTTCATCCTAAGCATCGCACGGCACGGTTTGTATGTATTGTTGCAATTGCAGACAAAGGTAAAGTAAAGAAAATTATAAAAGGAACCTGTGAAGGGATAATCGCTTTTGAACCTAAAGGCAAAACAGGTTTTGGATATGATCCTCTCTTCATTATCCCAGAATACAATAAGACATTTGCAGAATTAGGTTCTGAGATAAAAAACAAAATAAGCCACAGAGCAAAAGCATTTTTGGAAACAAAAAAGTTTCTTGAGGAGAAACTATAATTGAGATTAGAAAACAAGGAAGATATCTAATATGATAGTTGATCGCTTGGAGAATTGGGAAAAGTATCATTTTGGGAAGGGATGGAAGACGGCTTTTGAATTTTTAATGTCACTAACACCTGATATTAAAGACGGGGAATATCCGCTGAAAGGCAAAGAAATTTTTGCGCTGGTCATGAGCTATGAAACGCGTGATTCAGAAAAGGCTGTTCTTGAAGCACATCGGAAGTATGTTGATATTCAAACAGTAATATCTGGTCGAGAAAGAATAGAGTGGTTTCCTACCGATACACTTTTAGCTGATGTAAAATATGATGAATCGAAAGACGCAGAGTTTTATAATTGTCCTGATAACTGCCCGGCAAAGATTGATATATATCCTGATACCTTTGTCGCATTGTTCCCTCAAGACGCACATATGCCTTCCCTTATGGTTGGAAACAGTCCTGAGTTGATAAAGAAGGTAGTAGTAAAATTACAATTAGATTGACTTTTAGTTCCGGTATGATAAACTTAAGCTAACGTTGTGTTAAAAACAATAACATAAGGAGATGTAGTATGGAAGCTTATTGTGTGAAGTGCAAGGCTAAGAAAGAAATGAAAGATGCCAAGGAAGTTACAATGAAGAATGGCAGAAAAGCAATGAAAGGCGTTTGTCCAAGTTGCGGTACTGGTATGTATCGGATAATGGGTAAAAAATAATTACCTGTCTTTTGTTTTGTGTGCCGCAGATAAGATTTTATCTGCGGCATCTTTATTTTAGAGAATATATAATTGAATACAGATGACTAATTTATGCCCTCCTCTTTTATTTATTCCTGGCTGGGGAATGGATAAGAGTATCTGGAAATATCAAGTAGAATATTTCAACCAAAACTACAGGACTCTTGCTGTATCTCCTGAAGGAGAGGCTAATGGCTCTGATGATCGCATAAGAGTATATACAGAACACTTGCTTGGAATTATAAAAAAATCAAATTTAAACAGCATTAATCTGGTTGGTTGGTCGATGGGTGGCATGATTGCTATTAATTTTGCATTTCAATACCCTGAGTATGTGAAGAAACTTGTTCTTGTGAGCACTCCTGCAAAATTTGTTGCTTCAGAGGATTATGATGCGGGTATATCAAACGCTGTCATGCAAAGCTTTATCAACAAGTTCAGGAAATCACCCGTGAGAATGCTGGGCAATTTTGCAAGTCTTATTTTAAAGAATGCAGATTTTAGGAAAGAAGATTTGAATTTAATAAAGAAATCGTCAAACATGTCTGATAAAAACAGAACTCTTCAGAATTTATTATTGCTCAGAGATTGTGATTTAAGAAGTAAATTGCACTCTATAGCAGTTCCCACTCTCATAATTCACGGAAAAAGGGATATGGTATGTCCTTATGCTTGCGCAGATTACCTGCATAGTAAAATAAAAAATTCTGTTCTTCATGCATTTGAGAGTGCA
Source organism: uncultured bacterium (assembly GCA_964437505.1). Classification (GTDB taxonomy): domain Bacteria; phylum JAHJDO01; class JAHJDO01; order JAHJDO01; family JAHJDO01; genus JAHJDO01. The sequence continues at coordinate 41,515 of CAYTGU010000012.1, read as the reverse complement.
GAACATGTTCCATTTGTAACGAAACATGAGGAGTTTAATAGTTTATTGGATGGATTTTTGAGAGATTATGAATTTTAAACATAGGACAAAATCCTCATTTTCAAAAAGTGCCCTAATGTACGATGATATTGCTAAACTACAGTTTAAGATAGCAGATATACTGATGTCAATGCAGGATAAGTCTAAATGTGCTTTGAGAATACTGGATGTAGGAACAGGGACTGCTTATCTCGTTGATAAGCTTCAGTGTGCGTTTCCGAACGCAAAAATATATGCTGTTGATATTGCCTTTGGAATGGTCAAAATATCCTCAGCAAAAAAACGTATTAACGGAACTAATTTCATGCAGGCAGATGCTGAGTTTTTGCCGTATAAAAACGAAATGTTTGATATACTAATTTCGAATTCTGCATATCAGTGGATGGAAAACTATTCCAGAGGGATAGATGAGTTGCATAGAGTTATAAAACCGGGTGGAAGATTCCTTTTTTCAATGTTTGGAGGAGAGACATTGTGCGAACTTGGTAGTTCCTTTATAGAGGCGCATAATATTATAGGTACGCGCCCTAATTCTCATTGTATTGATTTTATTGATGAGAAGAAAGTTATCAGTCTTCTTAGTAAATTTAAAGGAGTTGATGTGCGAAAAATCACAGAAAGAATCCATTATGATAATGTTATGAGTTTATTGACCTATCTTAAGTCTATAGGGTCTCACAATCACCTATACAGCTTAGGAAATGGATTGGGCAGCAGGAGATTAATGGACAAAATGGAAGAGATGTATATAAAAAGATATTCTAGAAATAATAAGATTTTTGCAACTTACGACATATTGATTGCACAAGGCCAAAAATGAGAAAAGGTGTTTTTATCACTGGAACTGATACTGAAGTCGGCAAAACCCTTATAGCTGGGGGGTTGGCTCGACTATTTTCTAACATGGGAATAAATGTGGGCGTTATGAAACCTGTTGAGACAGGTGGGGAATATAAAAAGGGCAAACTTGTTGGGAAGGATACTGAATATCTGATCAGAATGAGTAAAATTCAGGACACTTATAGCCATATCAATCCCTATATATTACAACATCCTTTAGCCCCGTATGTCGCTGCGAAGCTTGAAGGAAAGAAAATATACAAGAAAAAAATACTTGCCTCTTTTAGAAACCTTACGAATAAATACGATTTTTTAATCGTTGAAGGATGTGGTGGATTCCTTGTGCCAATAACATCCAATTACATGATTTCTGATCTTGCCGGAGATATGAAGCTTCCCGTTATAGTTGTTGCAAGAGCAGAGCTGGGAAGTATTAACCATACTCTCCTGACTCTGGATTATGCGCGAAGATCAGGACTTAAGGTAATAGGCATTATTATAAATAGGACTAGCAGGAATATCCAAATATCTGAGAAAACTAATCCGCAGACTATAAAAACCTTCGGGAAGGTACCGATACTGGGTGTGGTACCATATACTTCGGGACGTAAAAACATGGATGATGTTGTCAACAAATATGTAGACATTAAAAAGATTTTATACAATAATATCTAGGAGTTGCAAAACCTTAAGAGGAGAAAACAATGAGAATCATTGCAATTGCAAAAAACACCTTTAAAGAAGCGTTGAGAGGAAAGATGTTCAACATTATGTTGATCTTTGCTCTGGTCACTATTGGAAGCACAAAGATGTTTTCGTTTTTTACTCCGCGGGAAGAGATGAAAATGATTAAAGATATGGGGTTTTTCTTCATAGTATTCTTTGGCTTGTTTATTGCAATTTTTTTAGGTGCAAAAATGATTACTGAAGAACTGGAAAAAAAGACAATATACACTGTGCTTTCTAAACCAGTTCACAGATATGAGCTTATTTTAGGGAAACTAGTTGGCACAATGTTTGCCCTACTTATCAATCTCTGTTTTATGAGCATTGTTTTTTTAGGTGTGCTTTATCTCAAAGAGCATGCGCTGAATTTTGAAATATTTAAAGCTATGTTTCTAATCTTTATTAGTTTATCGCTACTTAGTTCTATTGCTATTATGTTTTCAACATTTGCCACTACAACAATAAGCGTAACTTTAACAGTATTTCTCTACATTGTAGGAAATATATTTGAGTATCTTAAACATCTGGCGCAAAAAGGCAGCATAGTATTAAAATTCGTTCTTGAAGGAGCATATTACCTTTTTCCAAATTTCACTAATTTCAACATAAATCGTGATATTATTCATGGCACAGCAGTATCAGGCCTACACATACTTAAAGTTACTGTTTATGGACTAAACTACATGATAATATTTACGCTTCTTGCCATATTGTTTTTTAGGAAACGAGAAGTATGAGACTTAGACCTCAAAAAAGGCATTTTATACTTCTTTTTATTATTTTGATATTGCTGGTTATAGTCGTTCCTTTACAGCGCAGTATAGACAGGGATTTGGATAAATTACATCCAGAGAGAAAATTGTTTACTGCTCCGGCAGGAGAATTCTTGGGGCAATTTCTCTTTGGTTTCAAGGATATTGTTGTAGATTTAATGTGGATTAGAATAGATTACTACTGGGATCACCAGCAGCAGGAGAAAATGTTCCCACTTTACAGAATGATTACAAAGCTTGATCCGCGCTTTCTTGATGCATGGATCTTGTGGGGATGGAATATTGGATACAACCTTAGCGCAGCTGTAAAGGATCCTGAAATAAAAGAAAAATGTTATTGGGCAGATATCAATATATTAAAAGAAGGCATAAAGTTTAATCAAGATAAGTATGACCTGTTCTTTGAGTGCGGATGGGTTTATTACCATAAGTTGAAATTATATGCGGAAGCTGCTAAGTACTTTACATTAGCCGGACAGTGTAAAGACCATCCAATGTATGTATCTCACATTCTTGCCCATAGCTATGCGAAGCAGCATAATTGGCAAAAGTCATTGGAAACATGGAAATCTGTTAAGGGAAAAGGATATAAAAATGCATCAGAGTCTGAAGTTGCCCAAAGACACATAAAGAAGATGAAAAAACATATTAAAATGGAACAAATGGGCGAAACAGTTAAAGATGAGATGTATCCATGAAAAAACTGGATAGAATAGATTTTTTAATTATTGTAGTTGTGATTTTGCTTCTTGGTGTAATGGCAGTGCCTCGCTATATTAAAGATCAAGTCGCTTATAGAAAGGAGACCTGTTTAACCAATATGAGAAAAATCGTATGGGCAAAGCAAAAATTGGCAGCTACTAACAATAGAGATAAAGGATCTGATTGTACTATGAAAGATTTAGTTCCAGAATATCTTCCAGAAGAATTAAAATGTCCATCTGGCGCTAAGCCGTATATTGTTAATCCTATAGACAAGAATCCTGTTTGCCCGAATCAAGTTGAGGGTAGAGTAAAAGGGCATGCTTTGCCCATATATAAGAAGCCGTTTTAAGAATTAGCAATTGACCTAAAACGCCTTGTATGATACCGTTACATTGTTAAAAATAATATGGAGGAATAAATGAATACAATTTTTCAGTCTGTTTTTAATTTGTTTTCAAACGATATAGGAATAGATCTTGGAACATCTACTACTCTCATATATGCAAAGGGCAAAGGCATTGTTCTTTCTGAACCATCGGTTGTTGCTATAAGAGGAAATACGAGCAAAGTGCTGGCTGTTGGAAATGATGCAAAGAAAATGCTTGGAAGAACGCCCGGGGATATTTCTGCAATAAGACCTTTAAAGGATGGGGTCATTGCAGATTTCGAGGTGGTGGAGATAATGTTAAGACATTTTATAACAAAAATCCATAATAGAAGAATGTTTGTAAGCCCAAGAGTAATTGTTGCTATTCCATCAGGCATAACAGCTGTAGAAAGAAGGGCTGTGGAGGATTCAGCTATTCATGCCGGTGCAAAGGAAGTCTATCTGATTGAAGAACCGATGGCTGCAGCTGTAGGCGCGGGGCTTCCTGTGCAGGATCCGGCTGCAAGCATGGTTGTAGATGTAGGAGGAGGAACTACAGAGATTGCCGTTATTTCTCTTGTTGGTAGTGTTTATGGACGGACAATCCGTGTTGCCGGTGATGAAATGGATGCAGCTATCATAGAGCATATCAAAAAAGCGTACAATGTTCTTATTGGGGAACGTACAGCAGAGGATATAAAGATAAAGATAGGCTCAGCATTTCCAGCAGACAAAGAGGGAAAAATACAGGTTAAAGGAAGAGATTTGGTTGCAGGGCTGCCTAAGACTGTATCTGTGTCATCTGAGGAGATAAGAGAAGCTCTGAGTGAGCCTGTGTCTGCAATTGTTGAGGCTGTTAAAGCAACCCTTGACAGAACTCCGCCTGAATTATCGGCAGATCTGGTTGACAGAGGAATAATATTAGCAGGAGGAGGAGCACTTCTTAAGGGGCTAGATAAATTGCTCATTAAAGAAACAGGTCTTCCTACCAATATAGCAGAAGATCCTAAAACTGCTGTCGTGAGAGGCGCTGGCAAGGTATTGGAAGAGTTAGATTTTTATAAGGATGCCTTGATACGTTCTGAATATAGGACATAATGAAACGTGTTCTAGTTCCTGTTATTATTCTATGCTCCTTTATTGTTATACTCACAATTAGTTATAATTGTTCGCAAGATAATATAAAGTCAGTATTTTTAGATCTCTTATATCCATTTCAGAAGTTAACGAACTCCGCATATAAATCTAGTGTGAATCTAAAGCGAGCCATTTTTTCTGTAAGACAGATGCGCTCTAGAGAGGCTGCCCTAGAAAAAGGGCTTGAAGGATTATCAATAGAGATAGGATTATTAAGATCTTTACGTGCAGAGAATAAGAAATTAAGAGAACTTTTGGAGATTAAAAATAAATATAATTATCAGATTATTTTTGCGGAGATTATTGCCGAGGATATAACAGATTTGTATGATTCTGTAATAATTGATAAAGGAGAAAAGGCTAATATTGAGAACAACATGCCGGTTGCGACGGCACAGGGTATTGTAGGAATAACACAGGATGTGGGAGCATACTCAACCAGAGTTATAACTATTCTAAATCCAAATTGCAAACTAGGTGTATTTGTCGGCAAAAGTTCACTAAAAGGGGTTATGCAAGGCAAAGGAGATTACTGCATTATAAAATATATACCTGTAGAAGAAAATATAAAAATAGGGAACAAAGTATATACTTCCGAAGGAGGAGGAATATATCCTGAAGGAATAGAAGTTGGCAAAGTCTTTAGAATAGATAAAAAGCCACACGATATTTTTCAGATTGTGTATGTTCTTCCTTATGTAAATATTCGAAATTTGGATAGAGTCGCAGTAATAAAAAATAAATAATGAAACTGCTTATCTGGTTCTTTCTAACTCTGTTTTCAATCATTTTCCAAACATCGGTTTTTGATAAATTGGAGATTCTTGGCATAAAGCCGGATTTATTATTAATTCTAGTAGTTTACGCCAATTTAGATAAAAAAATGCACAAGGGATTAGCAGTTGCATTAATTGGGGGTATCTTTGCAGATGGATTTTCAGGCACTATTTTTGGAATACAGCTTATTTGTAAACAAGTTGATGCATTGATTACTCAGTTCTTATCAAGAAGATTATTCGTTAGTGAGAAATTTGTAAAAATTTCAATAATAGCAATAGTCAGTCTTGTGGATAGAGTCGCGTTATATTCAACATCCATCTTACTGAATCAAAATATGAACACATTGTTATACTTGGCAAAAAATACAGTGGTTATTATTCTATACAACGTAATAGCCAGCCTTATTCTTTTCAGATTCTTCGATTACATTTTTATACTGGGAGATAGAATTTCTAAAACATGTTATATGATAAAAAAGAGATTATTTTGAAACACTTTGATCAAGAAAGTTGTTTAACATAGTGGAAGATAGAATGAGAGAATTTTCAGATCAGGAGTTGATGATTATGTTTAAAGAAGGAAATACTGCAGCGTTTGACTTACTCTTTGATAAATACCGTCTTCCTGTTTTTAATTTCATATATCGTATGCTGAACAGGGAGAAAGAATCAGCTGAGGACTTGCTTCAGGAGATATTTATAAAGGTAGTTGACGGTAAGGATTTCTATGAACCAAAAGCAAAATTTTCCACATGGCTTTTTTCTATTGTCAGAAATCACTGCTTAAACTTTATCAAATCCCGCCGCTACATGCAGGCTGGAAGCACAGTCTCTTTGAATGCCCGAGATAGGGATAGCGGACTAAATCTCGCTGATAAAATATCTACAAAGCAGGATAATCAGAAAAACATAGAAGAGAAGGAAGCGCTTGAGATTTTGGAAAAAACTATTAGTACTTTGCCTGATAAATACAAGGAGACATTCCTGCTTCACGCAGTAGAAGGATTCACTCATCAGGAGATATCTAAAATTCTTAAAATTAATCCAGCTACAGTGAGAACTGATTATCGTCGGGCTAAGTTGATGCTTAGAGAAAAAATCGATAAAAAAAGGGATAAATAATGAACGTTTTAGATAAGATTGAATCGTTAGCTAAGAAACTTCCCCGATATGCGCCCAGCACTGAATTAGTTCTTAAAATTAAATCTTCTATTCATACGCAATCCAAAGCAGAGCGAAGAACAGAGTTCGGCCCTGTACTAGATATTGATGAACTGGCAGAATTTTTAAGGGTAAGCAAAGACATAATTGAGCAATATCTGGAGGATATTCCCTGTTTTGAGCTTGGTGGCAAAATCCTTTTTCGAAAGAAAAGTATAGAAGAATGGATTGAAGGAAGAGAGAAGGATTTTGGATTTCAAATGTTTGAATCAACAGAATCGCAATTAAACAAAATTTTAGCAATACCAAATACAAAACAAGGAGGTAAAAGATGGGCGATATGAGAAAAGAGTTGATCGGCAGTTTTTGGCAAAAATTCGGTACGCTAATAGAATCAGGAATACCTGTTTTGCGGAGTTTGTCGGCAATTGAGAAAGAGATTACTGATAAAAAGTTTAAAGTAGTTCTTCAAGATATTAAGACTATGATTACATCTGGCAAAAATATGTTAGAAGCTATATCTGAACATCCAGAGTACTTTCCCCCATCGGTTCAGGAAATGGTAAATGCAGGAGAAGTTACCGGAACCCTGGATAAATATTCTTTAAAAATAGCTAAGGGGTTGGAAGATGGAACTTTTAAGATAGGACAAACGCAAACAACTGAAAAAATATCTGCTATTGAGGTAGATAAACTACCGGAAGTGAAAGTAACCAATTTAATTATCATGCAAGCTGTCAAAGACCGGGCCAGTGATATTCATATTGAGTGGTTGAAGGATAAAATGAGGGTCAGATATAGAATAGGCGGGGTGCTTAAAGAGATAGCCAGCCAGCCTCCGAAGGAACTTCAGGAAGCTCTTATAAGCAGAATCAAAATTATGGCAGGTATGGATGTAGCAGAGAAGAGACTACCTCAGGATGGGAGAATAAAGCTAAATATAGAGGGGAAAGATTTGGATCTTCGCGTCTCTGTTGTGCCTTACATTACAGGAGAATCTATAACCATGAGGATATTGGATAGAAGTGTTAGGTTACTGCCATTAGAAAAGCTGGGTTTTAGCGAACAAAATTTAAAAATGCTAAGAAACTGGAGCAAAAAACGTTTTGGTATAATTATAGTTACTGGTCCTACCGGCTGTGGAAAAACCACTGCGCTTTATACTCTTATTCAAGAACTTAACCAAGAAGGAGTAAAGATAACCACAGTTGAAGATCCTGTAGAGTATCAGTTTGATGGGATAAATCAATTGCAGATGAACCCTCGCATAGGGCTCACTTTTGCTCACTCTATTCGTTCTCAGTTGCGCCAAGACCCTGACATAATGATGGTAGGTGAGCTTAGAGATTTAGAGACGTTCGAAATAATAATCCAAGCATCTCTTATAGGACATCTCGTTTTCACTGCACTCCATACCAATGATGCTCCGGGAGCGGTGAGGAGATTGTTGGATATGGGAGTTGAGCCTTTTTTGCTCAATAATGCCTTAACTGGTATAGTTTCTCAGAGGCTTGTCCGTATTATATGCAAGGAGTGCAAAGAAGAGTACAAACCAGAAAATTGGGTTATGGATTCATTAAAAACCGATAAGGATATAAAATTCTTTAGAGGTAAGGGCTGTAAGAAGTGTAATAATAGTGGATATCGAGGCAGGACAGCCATTTATGAATTGCTGGAGATAGATGATAATATGAAGAGTCTAATTGCTCAAGATGCTGGTCTAGAAAAATTAAGAAAACAAGCCGTAGAATCAGGTATGATTACACTGCGAGAAGATGGGATAGATAAAGTTAAACAGGGTATTACCACTATAGAAGAAGTATTGAGAGTAGTTCCAGGAAGTTAGGATTCCCTGATTTAATCGGAGAATGACAATTTTTTCTATCCCCCTAAATCCCCCTTCAAAGGGGGACAGTTTCGCCTCAGGCGGAACTAAGGGGATGTTTTTGCATTCTTACCCAGGAAGATATACAATCTACAAGATATGTTATCTGATAAAAAAGAAACTGCGAATATAAAGAAAAGAATAAAAAATGTTGCTTGGATATTACTTGCATGTTTTTTGATTATTATCTTTCGTCTATGGTATCTGCAGCTCATAAGAGGAAACCAGTTCAGGGACAGAGCGAAATCAAACAGAATACGTTTAGTTCATCTTAATGCTCCGAGAGGCTGCATATACGATAGAGATAGAAATCTTCTTGTTAAAAATATCAGTTCTTTTAATGTACTGGCAGTGCCAAATGAGATAAAGGACATAGGCGAAACAGTCGAATTACTCTCCGAGATTCTTGGCTTAGAACGAACTCTTATAATGAGAGTACTTTTCAGTTCAGACCACGAGAAGTACTCTCCTGTCAAGTTGGCATCAAATATTAGTCTGGAGAAAGTAATATTGATTGAAGAGAGAAGTTCTCTTCTTCCAGGGATATTTATTCAGATAGAGCCTCGGCGAAAATATATATTAGGGAAAAATGCAGCGCATATAGCAGGACATGTTAGACAAATCAGGAAAGGAGAGATTGAAAAGAAGCAGTATCATATATTTCAATACAATGAATTTAAAGGACAGGGAGGTGTTGAGGAAGCAGCTAATGATTTTTTAAAAGGGGATGATGGAGCAAAACAGATTGAGGTTAATTCCAAAGGAGAACAAGTAGCAGTGCTTATGGAGAAAAAACCGGAAAGAGGCTGCGACGTTATTCTTACAATTGATATGCATATGCAGGAATTTGCAAGCAAATTATTAAAAGATAAAACAGGGACAATAATTGTTATGAATCCTCAAAATGGGGATATACTCGCAATGGCAAGCAGCCCTTCTTATGACCCTGGAATTTTCAACACACCTGTTCTGCAAACAGATTTAGATACTTTAGCCAAAAAGGATGCGCCTTTACTTAATAGAGCTATTTCTGCTTTATATGCTCCCGGTTCAATATTTAAGATACTGATAGCCGCAGCAGGCTTGAAATATCATGTTGTAACTTGCCCTCAAGAACTTGAGTGTAAAGGACACTTAAAAGTTGGGAAAGGTATATTCTATTGCTGGAATAGAGGAGGACATGGATATCTGAATATGCGTAATGCTATAAAGGATTCATGCGATGTTTATTTTTATAGACTGGGGCTGTTATTGGGGGTTAATAGGATTGCAGATTTTGCGGATGAATGCGGATTTGGCAAACTTACAGGCATAAAACTTCCTGGGGAGAAGTCAGGACTCCTGCCGGATAAAAGCTGGAGAAAAAATAGGGCATGGTATTCTGGAGATACAGCGCTCTTATCAATAGGACAGTCCTATCTTTTAGTAACTCCGCTTCAGTTAGTGAATTTTGTTAGCGCGGTAGCAAACGGAGGAACTATATATAAGCCCAGAATTCTTTTGCAGACACAGCCCGAGCAGATAGGCAAGCTGCCATGCAGCAAGAAGATAATAAAAGAGATTAGAAAGGCTCTTTGCGAGGTTGTAAGTGATAAAGGAACCGGTAAATTTGCACGGGTTAAAGGGCTGGAAATTGCAGGCAAAACAAGCACAGTGCAAGTAGTAAAAATGAAGCATACTAGAAAGTATAGAAAGATTCCATATAAATTCAGGGATCATGCTATGTTTGTTGCTTTTGCTCCTGCAAAAAATCCACAGATTGCTCTCGTAGTTGTTGTTGAACACGGTGGAGAAGGAGGAAAAGTAGCTGCGCCTATTGCAAAACAGATATTTAAATGGTATATGAAAAACAGAAGTAATAAATCATAAGGAGAAAGGTTATGTCAATTAATTTTGAATCCATGGACAAAATGGCAGAGGGAAAGACAAAGATAATATACAGAAACCCCGAAGACGAGAAAACAGTTTATATGGTCTTCAAAGACGATATAACAGCAGGTGACGGGGTAAAACATGATGTAATTGAGGGCAAGGCTTTAGTTGACTGGAAAACCAATAGAGATGCATTTGAACTTCTTGATAGAAAAGGCGTTAGAACTCATTATATCTCAAGCCCTGAAGAGAAAGTAGCGCTTGTAAGAAAACTTGACAGAAAAATTAATCTTGAAATTGTATCAAGAAGAGTTGCTGCAGGCTCTATCCTAAAATGGAGTAGTGCTACTGAGGGACAGAGATACGATCCTGTAATTACCCAGTTTCACTATAAGGATGATCCGTTACATGATCCTATGCTGGATGATGCCTATATTGACTATATCATAAAGGCAAAGAATGGTTTTGAATATGCTGCGATGAAAAAAATCAATGAACAGGCTTTTGGATATCTTGAGAAAGCCTTCGCGCATTTTGATGTTCAGTTAATAGATATCAAGCTGGAATATGGCATTATTGATGGAGAAGTGTATCTTATAGATGAAATTTCAGGAGGCTCATTTCGGCTGTGGCCCTACGCGCATAAAAATCCCAATCTTAATCAAGACAATGTACTGGGAGAACTTAATCCGGAAGCGCGGCTTGACAAGGATACATACAGGATGGGTCAAAGCACAGAGAGTGTTAAAGATAAGTTTGCGGAAATAGCCAACATAACTGCAGGGTTTAAGGATATAGAATAATGGTTTCATGAACAGAGTATTAATTACAGACGGTCATTGGAGAAAGACGCTTGCTGCAACCAGGGCACTTGGAGAGAAAGGCATAGCGGTAACTGTTGGGGAAACCAGTATATTTGCCACATCCTTATTCTCGAGATATTGCGCAAGAAGACTTGTTTATCCATCCCCTAAAAGAAACCCTGATAAATTTATAGCAGCAATTATTACAGAATTAAATAGATTTCGCTACGATGCCATTCTTCCAATGGAAGAGACAACAATGCTTGTTCTCTCACGGCATAAGGAGAAAATAGAGAAATGTACAAATTTACCTATCCTGAATTACGAGATGCTTAATTTTGCCAGAAATAAGGCAAGAGTTATAAAGCATGCTCAGTCTATCGGAATTCCATGTCCAAAAACATACTTTATAGAGAACATTAAAGAAGTTGAACAGATATCAAATAGTCTGCCCTATCCGGTAATAATAAAGCCTCAAATCAGTTCGGGCTCTTTTGGCATTAGGAAAGTCGCCTCAAAAGAAAACCTCATGACTAATTATCTTCAAATACATAACAAGTTTCCTTATCCCCTAATTCAGGAGTATATACCCGATGGAGGGGCGTTCGGAGTTTCTTTGCTGTTTAACAGGCGAAGTCAGTTGCGTGCGATATTCAGTCATAAAAGGTTACGAGAATATCCTGTAAAAGGCGGACCAAGCACTCTACGCAGAGGAATAAGAAGATATGACATAGAAGATTTAGCGCTGAGACTTATGAAATCACTTTTGTGGTATGGTGTGGCTATGGTTGAATTCAGAGTTGACAAGCGTGACGGTATTCCTAAATTGATGGAAATTAATCCAAGATTCTGGGGATCATTGCAACTTGCTATATCCTCAGGCGTTAATTTCCCATATCTTTTATACAAAATAGCATGTAGTGGAGATACAGAAGGGGTTTTTGAATATAAAACAGGTGCGCAGTGCAGATGGCTGTTATTCGGGGATATATTGCATTTTTTGTCCAATCGGAAAAGATTCTCATTAGAACCAGGGTTTTTTAAGTTCTTTGGCAGGAACACATCATATGATATATGTTCAACTGCGGATATCAAGCCAATACTTGGAAGGATACTATCGGGAATAACTCTTTTGTATGATCCTGATATGAGAAAGTTCTTGAAGAAAAGGTAACTAATAAAATCATAGGGAGATAGAAATGGCTGTCTTATACGGTAAAGAAATAGATAAGAAGGCATTACTAAAAAGAGTTGGAAGTATTTCGCAAATTGCAGGTATAAAAAGATATACGCTTTTGGAGGGAAGGGAAAAGGACGTTGAAGCCGCTGATATTAGAACTGGTTCAGGCTTTTCTTTTACGGTTCTTCCATCCAGAGGCATGGATATTTCTTTTGCCCAGTATAATGGGAAGTCATTGTGCTGGAGATCGCAGACAGGTGATGTAGCGCCAACCTATTATGAGCCAGAAGAGCTTGAATGGCTAAGAAGCTTTTATGGAGGATTGCTCCTCACATGCGGACTGACTCAGGCAGGTATGCCCTGTATAGACAATGGAGAAAAGCTGGGACTGCATGGAAGGATATCAAACACACCGGCTACTGATGTTTCTACTCAGACCGAATGGAAAGATGATGATTATATTATGAGAATAAAAGGAAAAGTTACCCAGTCAAAAGTTTTTAACGAAAATATCTGTTTAACTAGAGAAATCACAGCAAGCCTGGGTGAAAACAGGCTGTTTATTCATGATGTGGTAGAGAATTTAGGATTTGAAGATGTTCCTCATATGATACTGTATCACATTAACGGAGGCTATCCTGCAGTTGATAAAGGCTCAAGTTTAATCGCTCGGGTAAATAACGTCTCCCCAAGAGATGATGAAGCAAAGATAGAACAGGGAAAGTACAATCAGTTCAGCGACCCTATGCATGGGTTTAAGGAGCGAGTATATTATCTCGACATGGCTGAGGATAAGAATGGATTTGTAACCGCAGCGCTTATAAATAAAAGGTGCAATAACGGAGAAGGATTTGGTTTCTACATTAAATATCTCAAGAAAGAGCTTCCGCGATTTGTTGAGTGGAAAATGAATGGCGAAGGAACATATGCGGTGGGCATGGAGCCTGCAAACTGCATGGTGGGAGGCAGGGCAAAAGAAAGAGAAGCTAAAACACTCCAGTTCATAGGACCTGGAGAGAAAAGAGAATATCATTTAGAAATAGGAGTACTATCAGGTAAGGAAGGCATAGAGAAATATGAACAACAAATGCGCTGATCTGCATATTCATACTACTGCTTCAGATGGAACCTTTTCGCCGAGAAGGGTAGTGCGAGAAGCAGCCAAAAGAGGCATACATGCAATAGCAATAACAGATCATGATACTGTTCAAGCCATTCCTGAAGCAATCAAGGCAGGCAGGAATATGAATGTTGAAGTTATCCCCGGAGTAGAATTAGCTACAGATGAGAGAGGTATAGAAGTGCATATTCTGGGACTATTTATAGATTGGGAAAATAAAACTTTACAAGACACACTCAAAAATCTGTCTACACAAAGAGTTATCCGAATGAAGAAAATGATATCTAAATTAGCTCAATTTGGAATAAATATAAAATTTGAGGAAGTCTTAGAACTGGCAAAAGGAGGGATAATAGGAAGACTTCATCTTGCACAAGTTATGAAAAAGAAGGGATACGTAGAGTATATTGCAGAAGCTTTTAACAAGCATATAGGAGATAAAAAAGCAAGTTATGTTTCAAGATATAAATTGAGCTCAGATGAAACTATTTCATTAATACATCGTATGGGAGGTATCTCTATAATTGCACATCCAATGATACTGTGCAGGGAAGATATTATAATAGACCTTATAAAAAAGGGATTATGCGGTATAGAGGCATTTTATCATCATCAGTCTAAGGAAACTGCTGAGCGTTATAAAAAACTGGCAAAAGACTACGAGCTTTTGGTTACAGGAGGCTCTGACTGTCACGGGGAGGCTAAAGATCAGGTTCTAATGGGAAGTGTTAAAATACCTTATAAATATGTTGAAAGATTAAAAGAATACAAGGAGTCAATAAGTGGGAAAAATATTCATTGTTAGACATGGCCAGACCGATGGAAATAGCGCACGAAAGTATTTTGGTATTACTGATATAGAGTTAAATGAAGAGGGTCTAATCCAGGCTGGGCTAATAAGTAAAAGATTGGAAAGGGAGAACATTTGCAGAATTTACGGCAGTAATTTAAAAAGGGCATTTAAAACTGCAGAAATAATAGCAAAACCACACAAAATAAATGTTGAATCAAAGAAAGATCTAATGGAAATTAACTTTGGAGACTGGGAGGGACTGAGTTTTCAAGAAATCCAGAAGAGTTATCCGCATGAATTTTCTAAGTGGCAGAATAATATAATGGATTTCACAATACCTCACGGAGAATCGGTATTAGAATTAAAAAAAAGAGTTGAGACGGCATTTAGCGAAATACTAAACAGTGCAGTTGAGAATAATGTTGTTATTGTAACTCATGGAGGCCCAATAAGAGTAATATTGAGTAAAATACTTTCTCCAAATGCGTTGGAGGCTGTATTCTGGAAAATAAGACAGGACAATGCTTCACTAAATATTATTGAGAATATAGACAATACACAGATAATATCATTAGTTAATGATACATCTCATTTGAATCTTAACTAGTCTTAGATTTTTTCTGATAGTCGTTAATCGCTGATTTAAGTGCCTCTTCTGCTAGGACTGAGCAATGCATCTTTATATGTGGAAGTCCACCTAAAGCTTCTATTACTGCTCGATTTGATATCTTAAGCGCCTCATCTACAGTCTTTCCTTTAACTAATTCAGTAACCATACTGCTTGTAGCTATGGCTGCGCCGCATCCAAAAGTCTTAAATTTAGCATCTACAATAATATTATTTTCCACCTTAATATACATCTCCATAATATCCCCACAAACAGGATTACCTACATGCCCAATACCATCCGGATTTTTTATTTCACCTACATTCCGTGGGTTTCTGAAATGCTCCATCACTTTTTCACTGTACCTTTCCACTGTTTATCTCCTATAAGCTAGATATTATATAAATAAAAAGATATCTTGCCAAGTATTTTTAGCAGACAGTGTTTTTTCACTTCGCCCCATATGTAAACCAGTCGTCTTTGTCTTGGCTCTGCAGGGGAATATTGGGATACAATAGCGGGAATGAGTGAAAAAGAGTTTAACATTTAAGCTTACCTGCCAATTTTGCGCAGCGAAATTGGTCAGGTGTAGCGCATTGTTAGCTTTTTTATTTTGGGTAGATATATACTTTTACATTTAATTTATCATTTGCCTCTGATAAATCATTTTCTAAGCCGTAAGGATTTTTTATATTGAACTCTGGGTCATAAACAAAGCAAATGAGAGTTTTACAATTTTTATGTTTCTTGTATTTTGCTATGTCTAAAATAAGTTGTTCTCCTATCTTTTTGTCCTTAAGTTTTGATGTTGCATATTTTATTTCAATTAATACCTTTTCATCTTTTAACAAAAAGTCTACTCTTGAAGCTGACCCAGCATAGCTTGGTGTATATTCTTCAGGTCGTATGTCATTAAAGTGTATCTTTAATAGTGCATGTAAGTAATCCTGAACATCATACTCGTCTTTTGCTATTAGTGTTTGTCGGTTGTTATATCTTTTGGAAAGCTGTAATGTAGAAATATGAAACTTCTTGAATATTTGAAGAAGTATATCGGTTGTGGTGTTCTCTTGTTTTTCTGATTTGCTTTTTGAATCTTTATATCCTGCTCTATCCATTGCACTAGTAATTGCACGAAACAGTGCATCCATTCCATATCTATGAAAGGATGTTTGCTCAATACCATATTGAATGCCTTCAGATTTTATTAAAATACTTATTAGTCCTGATACAATAGTATTAGATAATTCTTTTTCTACAGTAACAGAAGCTGATAGAAATTCCTTTTCATCTAAAGAATTAATTGCCCAATGCCAACTTGCATTTTCGCATTCCTTTGTTACTATTTCTAATAATTCCTCAATTTTCTTTCGTTTTTCGGCTTTGGTTTTTCTTTTCTTTGATTTCATTTATTATTCCTTAAGCTAACATATATCATTGAACCGTTACTTTCATTTTGATAAGGATAGCAGATAATTGTATAAAACGTCAATAAATACACTCAAAAAACGGGCTTTGCCTTTCCTGTTTGCATAGCTATGCCCATTATTAAGTTGGTAGCTGTATAATAATAAGTTTTTATTATTTTTAGGGGAAAGACGGCTCTCAAGTTACTCTGTAGTTACTCTGAAGTTACTCTGAAAGCTAACAGCTAGAAGAAAAACTCTTCTAGCTGTTAGCTTGGTAGCCCCAACGAATATTAGTTGGAACCGCCTTATTCAGGCATTACGAGACATATACAAGTTCAAAGAATTGATACCCGCTACTTAAAAATTTTCATCAGGCACAATATACCATCCATGTAATGAACTCCCAAGTGTTATTTGAACGTATCTTTATAAAGTAGAGGATAAAGAAAACAACCCTAAGTCATTAAAATCTGTTATAGACTATGTTAAGGTGGAAAATGAGCGATAATAAAGTTTTGACACCAACAGAGATTTTGACAGCAAAAGGTAAAAAAACACCTCCTATTGTAGTCAGCTTTTTGACAGGTGAGGGTTTTTCTTGGGAAACTCCGAGAGGTTTCTTGGGAAAATATGCTCAAGATAGTTGCAAGTAAACGCAGGGAATCTTTTGACAAAGTAACTTATAAGCGATATTATTAAATTAAGAAACATTGTTCTTTACATAGGAACATAGATTTTTCTATTTAACAATCAACGATTAGGAGGAAGAGCTATGTCCCAAGCACATAAGTGCTTTGGGGCAAGCGGTCTTTCGCTTTTACCTAATCGTTGGGCGTTAGACTTAAAAATGCTTGTCCCTTTTTTTATTTGTAAAAAAGGGGCGATAGGGATAAGGAGGTGAGATAGATGCAAAAAGCAATTCGCATTATAGTATTGATGTTAGTATTCGGTATGTTGCTGTCTTTGTCTGTATCGGCTGAAAACAGGGTGGTCATTAAGCCTGAACAAATTACCTCTTATGTTGACGGCAGTTATCGTTATTTTCAGGGGATAGTCTATAATAAAGAACGGAAATCAATAAAGTTCGTCAAAATTAAATTATTCTTCTATGACAGATATAGAAAATTGTTGAGGATTGAAGATACTTATACAGACCCTTATACAATTACACCGAAAGGGAAAGCTACCTATACATTTATGATAGATTCCTCATTTCAGTACAAGACTTATAGGGCAGAGGCAAGTTGGAGTTATTAAGTTTAAGTTAAGGTAAAAGAAAGAAGGACAGAGGTTTAAGAACTTGGAGCTTACCTAAAAGCAGCCCTCAATTTGGGATAAGTGGAAAAAATAAAGGAGACCAGATGAAAAAGTGTCCGTTTTGTGCTGAAGAAATTCAAGATGATTCGACTAAATGTAGATACTGCGGTGAGTGGTTGAATAAGGAAGACCAGAGCAAAAGTTTTATTTACAAAGCAATAAATGCAAATAAAGAACATAGAGATGGAACGATTGAAGCAACGAGCGAAAATGATGCTTTGGAGAAGTTAAAGACACAGGGGTTATTTGTAACCTCTATAAAAATGGTAGAACAGGAAAAAGCACAAGGCGAGGCTGTTAAGGTAGCGGCTAAAAAGAACCCCGACGGTTTATTGGGAACGGTGAGCCTTTTCCTGCCTCTAATTGGGTTCATCTTAGGCATAGTCTTTATTGGAAAGCCAAGCGAGGGCGATAAGCAGACAGGGAAAAACTGTTTAAGTTTCGCTTTGTTAGGGGCTATTATTGGGGGCATAATATGGGGAGTGTGGTGGTATCAAGCAGCCCAGCAGATAGACCAAGCTTCACGAACATTTCAAAGAGAAATGAGAAAAATAGAGACCACCTGCCAAATTTGCAACGGGAAGGGAATAGTAAATTGTCCGATATGTGTTAACGGAATGGTAACAAACCCTCTAACTGGCAAAAAGGAAACTTGCACTTTTTGCAACGGGAAGGGGACAATGACTTGCACTTTTTGTAATGGCACAGGGAAATCGCAGTAATCATTATAGAAAGAGGCTATGTTGAAACCAATGGAGGCTCAGATGAAAAAATTAGTATCTAAACTATGGATTTTTGTTGTAAGTATCCTTATTATTTCTTATGGAACTTTGGGAGTCGCAGAACAAGATTTAATTCTATTAAACGGCACTATTGAAGCAGCTAAGTCTTTAGTCTTTCCAAATTACGATGTTCAAATAACCTATGACAAAAATACAAGTGTAGTTTACGTAAAATTCAGAACGCCCGCATCGTATAAAGTAAACTACTCCAACTTTTATGAGAGGTGGAGTGATAATCAATGGGTTGTATTACAAGAATTCAAAAGAGCAGAGATTCCTGTCAGCAAGGTTACAGTTGAAACAAATCACAATGATATGAGCGGATTGTTAAAAATGACCACCTCAGCTAAACATATAGATAAGTATGCAAAGCGAGCTAGTGATGATTTGTGGTTGCGAACATCGGTTTCCTATCAAAAAGCTAAAGGCTCTAAGGTGTGGAAAAAACTGGACTATTGATTTCTAGCCATTGAGTCTAAGCATTATAAAATTAAAACTCATTTTTTTCTTGACATCATATAACTTATAGTGTAAAACTATACCTATGAGTATAGTTTTGGATAGGGAAAACAAACTTTCTTCTTCGAATATTTTAAAATATGCAAAAGAAAAGGGGCTAGTGCTGCGTATAGGATTTATAAGCATAAGGAGAGCAAAAGACTTTTTGGATGATATAACATATAGACGAATAAATTTTTGGGAAAGCAAGGGGCTGCTGACTGATGTAAGTAGAAATAAAAAAGTTGGCTGGAGAAAATTATCCCTGATGAATATTTTGCAATTAGCCATTATCTCAGATTTAAGAAGATTCGAATGTTCCATAAAAAAAATTAAGACTATATTAAATCATCTCGAAAAAACGTCCCTTTTCAGTCCAGAAAGAGATACTAGCAAGGCAAAAAGCAGTTTAGAATATTCTCTTTTTTCCGCTTGGAAAGGAGCTAAATGTCTTTTGCTAATAGATGAACAAGGCATGGTTTCTTTATCTAATAAAAACAAGGCTATGCAGTCTACAAATGCCTCTTCTGCGGTTTTAATATTACCTTTCTACAAATATGCTAATATGCTAAGAAAATATGAGATTTAGCAGGACAGTGTTTAAAATGAGTGAGAATAAAAGTGTGACACCAGAGATAGATGTGACACCAAAAAGCGATATAAACGGTGTTGAGGTAGTTAATTATGTGACAGAGGACGGATTTCCAGCGAGTGTCCCAAACAAAATTTAAAAATAGATTCGATGGTATCAGGAAAATCTTGATTCATTGAATGGCAATTAGTGCTGAGGTCAGGGTTCAGCAGAGAGCAACGGGGAAAATTCCCCGAGATGTAATTCCTGTAAAGAAAAGGGGAATTTCATGCTCTCGGTTGAACATTGTGAGAAATATTTCAAAGACTCTGATTACGAAAAGGAAGAAATTGAAAATATTAGAGAAAGTCTTTACCAATTTGCAGAAATTTTGGTTGGAGATTATATTGAGAGAAACAAAAAGAAAAAATTAAGCCAATTGAGAAAATGAGCGATAATAAAATTTTAACACTAACAGAGATTTTAACAGCAAAAAGCAAAAAAACACCTGAAATCATAGTTAACTTTTTAACAGGTGATGGTTTTTCAGAGAGAGTGATAGCAAAATTAAAATGAACGTTATAACTTACTGCCGAGTATCGACTAAAGAACAAGCGGAAACAGGATACAGTCTCGAAGTACAAGAAAGAATTTGCCGAGATTATGCGGAAAGAAACGGATATAATATCTTAAAAGTTTTTGTTGAAAAAGGTGAGAGTGCAAAGACTGTTAATAGAAGTCAACTAACGAAATTATTAGAGTTTGTCTCGAAAAACCGTAAGAACATTAACGCTCTTGTTGTGTATAAACTTGATAGATTGTCCCGCAATTTGGTGGATTATACTAACCTCACTTGTTATTTTAGCAAAGCGGGTGTTGATATAAAATCAGCAACAGAAAATATTGACGATACCCCTGCGGGCAAATTTACGAAAAACATGATTGCATCTGTTGCCCAATTTGAAAATGACGTCAAGTCCGAACGCACAAAAAGCGGCATGCAACAGGCAGTTAAAGAAGGGCGGTGGTGCTGGCATGCTCCAATAGGCTATAAAAACTCTGAAGATAGTCTTAGTAAACCCTTACTGATTCCTTCTGAAGAAAGTCGCTTTATTATAGAGGCATTTGACTTAGCAGAATCAGGACTTCATAAACAAACGGAGATTGTAGCCCGATTAAAGAAAAAAGGATTTAACAGAATAACTAACGGGCTGCTAAATAGAGTGTTAAGAAACTCGCTCTATACAGGTTTAATTAAGGTCGATTGGTTCCCTGAGCCTATTGAAGCAGTTCATAAGCCGATTATATCAAGAAATACATTCTTCAAGGTTCAACTCTTACTGAACGGTAAAAAGCGAAGTATCACTCCGAAACTAAGAAACCACCCCGATTTTCCTTTACGGAACTTCATAAGATGTCCTAAATGTGGTCAGAAGTTGACTGGAGGCTGGTCTACAGGGCGAAAAAAAGTCAGATACCCCTATTACCATTGCTTTTCCAAAGGATGCTCTCTAAACCTTAAAAAGAAGGTATTAGAAACGAAATTTTATGAATACCTAAAGACATTTCAGCCAAAGGAGGATATGTTAAATTTGTTTGAAGCCACTGTGATGGATGTATGGGAAACTAAACAAGGAGATAATTTTGACGAAAAAATGAGACTGGAAAAAGAGTTGAATGAACTTATTAAGACGAAAGACAGAGTTGAAGTGTTAATGATTAAGGGGACATTTAATGATGAGACTTATAAACGAAGGGCGGAAGCAGTAAGCAATGAAATTATGGTTAAACAAATTGAATTGAATGAGGCAAAAATTGAACTCAACGATATTGAAGGATGCTTGAACTTCGCTAAATACTTTCTCTCAAACGTTGCTGATTTATGGGTAAATGCCGACCTGAGCATGAAGCAACGGTTCCAAACTCTTATTTTCCCCGATAAAATTTACTACGAGGAAGAAACTTTTAGAACCACCGCAACTGCCTTAATTTTTAAGCAGTTACAGCAAAAAGACACTCCTGAATCTTGTTTGGTAGCGGGGATAGGATTTGAACCTATGACCTTTGGGTTATGAGCCCAACGAGCTACCAGACTGCTCCACCCCGCGATATTCTATGTGTTGCCCGGCAAGGGCTCGAACCTCGAATCTCAGTACCAAAAACTGATGTGTTACCATTACACCACCGGGCAATTAAATTACTATTCCTGATTTATCTGTTCAGGTTTTTCTATTTGATCAGTATCAGGCTCTATTTCTGGTGATTGCTCAGGAGCATCTTCAGATTGTTGTTCAATGCTTTCTGGTGCTTGCTCAGAAGTATCTTCAGGTTGCTGTTCAACGTTTTCTGATGATTGCTCAACACCAAGTTCAGTGCTTATAGGCTGTTCAATCTCAGGTTTAACCTCCTGAGACAATTTTGCCCTTTCTGCCTCATAAGCTTCTAATACTTTTTTTTGTAGATAGTTTCTAGCTTCTGCAGTTATAGGATGAGCTATATCTCTATGTTCATCTATTCTATCCGCTCCTTCTCGTTTTGCAATACTCTGAGATTCAAGAGGCTTACCGCACTGATTGCAAAATTTGCTTCTGATAGCATTTCGCTGACGACAGTTTGGACATGTCTCTCTTACCTGCTGAGAAGGCATTGCTACAAATAATCCCTTTCTCCCATCAATAACTTTCAAATCTCTTACAACAAAAGAATCGTCAAAAATAATAGTCGCATATGCTTTTAATTTACTGCCTTCTCTATCCCTTAGTCTGACTTTTACTTCTGTTATTTCCATTGAAATTTACTCCTTGCTTTGCTGTTTCCCGTTTTAACAACTACTTGCCACATGGCAAACCAGTTCTAATGCTGGGTCATCAAAGAAGTTCCTGGCTATTCTATAAGCTTTATCTTTGCTTGAGGCTATACCAAAAACTGCAGACCCCGTTCCACTCATCAAAGCGTTGCTCGCCCCATAAGCTATCATTTTTTCCTTAATGGTCCTAATGAGCGGATATTCCTCAAACACCACCCCCTCCAATCTGTTAAACAAATTATTTACTATGTCCTTAAACTGCAACTTCTTAAGTGTTGGCAAGTTAGCACTATTTATATTTTTTGTCAACTCCCTATCTACTCTCCCATATGCCCATTTTGTTGAAACACTTATATTTGGAACAGCTAGAACAAGCCACATTTTAGGTATGGTAAAACAAGTGTGTATATTTACTCCCCGTCCTTTTACCAGTGCGGTTTTACCATTAATGAAGAATGGAACATCAGAACCTATTTCTGCTCCTAATTCCTGCAACTCGGCATTTCTTAGCCCGATACTCCAGAGTCGATTTAAGCCTTTGAGAACCGAAGCTGCATTGCTACTGCCTCCACCCAAACCAGACCCAACCGGTATCTTTTTATCAATTGTAATAGAAATCCCCTTTTTTATACTAAACTTGGTCATAAGCAAGTTTGCTGCTTTGTATGCCAGATTGTTGTGGTTAGCTGGAACGCTGATTTGTCTATTTGGGCAGAGAATAGTTATATCCCTCGGCTTATCTTCCAGCAGGATATTGTCGCATAAACTTATTCTTTGAATCAGGCTTTCAATTTCGTGGTAACCATCACGTCTTTTTTTGAGAACTTCTAAATAAAAATTGACCTTTGCATAAGACTTTAAAGGAAGACTGCTCATCCAAGTTTCCCTGTAATATCGGATATTTTATTGAATCTGTTATCTTCCATATACTTTTTAATGCCCTCTATAATCTCACAACAAGTATTAGGATTAACAAAGTTTGCTGTACCAATAGCAACTGCACTTGCCCCGGCAAGTAAAAATTCAATAGCATCGCCTGAAGTCATTATTCCTCCCATCCCAATTATCGGGATACGGATTTTTTTAGACGCTTCATAAACCATTCTTAACGCTACCGGTTTAACCGCAGGTCCTGACAGCCCGCCAATGACATTTGCCAGCTTAGGCTTTTTTGTCTGAATATCAATACTCATACCTATCAGGGTATTGATTAAGGATATTGCATCTGCACCTGCGTCTTCTGCTGCTCTGGCAATTAGTGTAATATCCGTAACATTAGGACTAAGTTTAACAATTAACGGCAAATCCGTAGCTTTTCTTACTTTTTTAACAAGTTTATAAGTTAAGTTTGCATCTTGAGCAAACAGTCCTGCATGTCCTACATTAGGGCAAGAAATATTTATTTCCAATCCTGACAATTCAATGTTGTTCAATAGAGCAGCAAGTTTTACAAACTCTGTCTCCTTACTGCCTGAAATATTTGCTATAAGCGGCACTCTATATCTTTTTAGCTTCGGTAGTTTTTCTTCAATAAAAACTTTATACCCCGGATTCTGAAGTCCTATTGAATTCAGCATACCACCAGCTACCTCCACAATCCTAGGTTGAGGATTACCAATTCTCGGTTCCAGTGTTATAGTCTTTGTAACAATTGCTCCAAAGTTTTTTAAATTTATTAGTTCCGCATATTCCAGGCCATATCCAAATGTGCCGGAAGCTGTCATTATTGGGCTTTTCATCTTTATCCCAGCAATATTCACATCAAGACTCAATTTACTCACATCTCCTCCCAAACAATTTCTTTTATATCAAAGACAGGCCCATCTTTACAAACACGTTTATAATCAAACACCTTATTTTTTCGGATTTTTATCGTGCATCCCATACACGCTCCAACACCACACGCCATTTGCCTTTCTAATGAGACCTGAGAGGAAACATTATACTT
This sequence comes from uncultured bacterium, assembly GCA_964437505.1. Taxonomy (GTDB): domain Bacteria; phylum JAHJDO01; class JAHJDO01; order JAHJDO01; family JAHJDO01; genus JAHJDO01. Next base: position 17,397 of record CAYTGU010000012.1, on the reverse strand, counting down.
GGAAACTAGTTGGTTAATCTGTTTCAGCATAGCGACAGGTCCGCAGGCAAATACTTTGAATTTTGAATTTAGGGGGACAAGTTCCTTTTTTAATAAGTCAACGACTGTTCCGCTTATTCCGGAGCTTCCATCATCTGTAGATACTTTCACTTTGCAATCCAATTTTTTAAATTCATTTAGGCAAAGAATGTTGCATTTAGTATCCGCGCCAATAAGAACAGTTACATTTGAACACTGCTTAACAAGTCTCTGTGCAAGAAAATACAGTGGTGCAATTCCTATACCTCCCCCAACAAGAATTGGTAACTGGGGACTAACTGGTAACTGGTAATCAAAGCCATTGCCCAATGGACCTATAACATCCAAAAATTCTCCGGAAATTTTTTCAGATAGTAAATTTGTTCCCTTCCCTACCACCCTATAAAGAATTCCAACAACATTGCCGTTTAAACTATGAATACTAATAGGTCTTCTCAATAACGGGTCGTAACTCTCTGTACATCTTATATGAAGGAACTGTCCTGGTCTTGCCTGCTCGGCTATTTCCTTTGAGGCAAATTTCATTCTATAACAATCAGAGAAAATTTTCTTGTTTTCTATTATTTCCTGTTTGATACTGGAAATTTTCATTTCTTGATCTCCACCAATTTCACATTATCAAAATACATAACACCTTTTGGCCAGTATGCATACACAACTACCTTCATTTTTTGAGCAGTTGATACTTTAATTTTGAATGTTCTTGAGCATGCACTCCAATTCCTGGGATTTTCTGGATAACAATGCATAGGAGCACGATACACCTCAAAGGATTTCATCTTTTTCTTATCATACCTGTATGCTTTAACAAACACAATAACTTTGGGGTCATTTTTTTTAATGTCTATACTGATTTTATATTCCTGATTATATGTGCATGGAATATATTCGCTTTCATATTCCATCCCGCTTGTTGCAGCGATTGATGTCCATTGCTTTGCCGACTCATCAATCCTGAATTCCATACATCTGCCAGTGGGCGATTCAGTCTTATTCCATAGAAGGTTTTTACCTTCTTTTACCCTGCCTTTCGCGCTTTCATATACCTGTACTGTAGGATCTTTCTTCGCATTAGAGCCCCAGTGAGCAGGCATAAATCGCCCATTCTCAAAATCGCCATTTGGAATTAAATTGACCTCACAATAAGCAAACGCAGTAACTTGTAGAAACAATAGGATGAAAATTTTTGTTTTCATACCACTCGTGGATTTTTCTTTATAGGCAAACCAATTATAATCATAGCGATTAATGAGCTGATAGTAGCGAGAATAAATAGTAATTTATAAGAAACACAGTCTATTATTATTCCTCCGATGATTGGACTAATAGCAGTAAAAGGAGCTCGTATGGTATTTACCAAGCCAATATATGTCGCTCTTTTATCAGAAGGAGCCAATTCAAGAATAAGATTGTGATAAGAAACTGTCGTGAGCCCTATACAGATGCCCATAATGATAAAGATAATATACGCACCTGCGATGTTATTAGTCATCAAAGCCCATATACTGCAAAAAGCAGCAATTAATCTGGTAGCTGTAAATACTCTTTTTGCTCCCAGTTTATCCGTTAGTTTGCCTCCGATAGCAGCTGCTATAATCTGTGATATAAGAAGAACTGCTGTAAATATTCCAACATCTCCAATAGGCACATTAAATCTTTCCCTTACATATATAATATAAAAGACATTTGCCATTGCTGGGCCAAAAGCTGACATTATCATACAAAGAACAAATCTTAAAAAAGATGTATTTTTCAGGATTGATTTAGCATTGGAAAAATACTCCTTGGGAGATGTTCTATCAGCAGCTTTTGGAGCATGAGGCTCTCTTGTTATAGCAAGAAAAGTGTTTGCAAGGCAGAGAAATGAAAATGCCAGTAAAAAGCATATGGCAAAATTAACAGGGAAGGGGTATGTTGCAAGGATATATTTTATGCCAAAAGCTCCTAATACAGCAAGTCCTGTCCCTATTATATACCAGTATCCATAAAAAGCACCTCTTCTATTCCTTGAAATTAATTTTCCAACAAAGGCAAGCCATGTTGGTGTAGCCAATCCTCCAAAAAGAGCATAAATGGCAAAACCAATAAAGAAAACGACAAGAGCTAGTTGGGAAGACGTTTTAAAAAAGACGAGAAAATAAATAGCAAGTATCAGCCATGGAAAAGCATAGATTATTTTAAGAAAAACAATTATTCTTTTTTTCTGTTTAATCGGTTCCGTAAAATATGCTGATAATATCTGCGGGAAAAGCCAGCAGAAAGTCCAGATGGCAGGCAGTAAACCTATTATTGTTTTTGAATCTGTAAGAAAGCTTAAGAAAACTGGTAAAACCGTTACTATTGAAACAAATGTTCTGCCAAATAAATCAAAGGAATGTTCGGCAATGTTGAAGGCAAAATTCCATCTTCTGAACACGAACATTTCATGTTTGTAGCGCTTGACTTTTTGCGCGGCAATATGAGAATTATTTTGCATTAAGGTTTTTTTAGCCTCTATAAACAATCTTTCCATTAACAATCGTTGCCATTACTTTGCCTTTTAATTTTCTATTATGATACGGTGAGTTTTTGCTTTTTGAAAGGAACCTGTTTACATCTACAATCCATTCTTTATTCTCATCTATTATTGTTATGTCTGCGTCTGAGCCGATTTTCAATGTTCCTTTTGTCTCAAACCCAAGAATTTTTGCAGGATTGCAAGAGAGCTTTTCAATAAGCTGGGATAATGATAAAACTTTGCTGTGAACAAGTTCTGTAATGGCAAGACCCGCGGCTGTCTCAAAACCAATAATCCCGAACGGAGCATTATTATACTCATACTCTTTCTCTGTTATTGTGTGAGGAGCATGATCCGTTGCTATAACATCTATCGTTCCATCAGCTAACCCCTTTTTTATGGCTTTAATATCATCCCCGCTTCTTAAGGGTGGATTGACCTTTGTATTTGTATCATAATCTCTGATAGCTTCTTCTGTTAATGTGAAGTGATTAGGCGTTACCTCGCAGCTAACCTTTATATTGCGGCTTTTAGCCTCTTTTATCAGCGCTACTGTTCCTCCGCTTGATACATGAGCAATATGTATTCTGGCATTCAGCATCTTTGCCAGACTTATGTCTCTAAACACAGCTATTTCCTCTGCTTTTATGGGAATGCCTTCCAGCCCAAGAACAGTTGAAGTATGGCTCTCGTTCATTACCCCTTTTCCTGAGAGTGTCTTATCTTCGCAATGCGATATTACTAGAATATTAAATGTCTCACTATATTCAAGCGCTCTTCTCATGAGAGTAGAATTTTCTACCCAATTACCATCATCTGAAACAGCAACTATTCCCGCATCATTCATATCAGCGATTTCTGCAAGCTCCTTTCCTTCTCGTCCCTTTGTGATTGCACCTATAACAAACACATTAATGTTGCTGTTCTTTTCAGCTTTTTCTAAAACAAACTTTACAACAGATTGATTATCTATTGCAGGCTCTGTATTGGGCATACAGCAGACTGATGTAAACCCGCCCTTTGCAGCAGAGGCAGTTCCTGTAGCTATTGTTTCTGCATCTTCCCTGCCGGGTTCTCTCAGATGAGCATGCATATCAATAAGACCAGGCGAGACAATCATGTCTTTGGCATTGAATATCTCACAACCGTTCTCTCTGATATTCTTACCTAGTTTACATATTTTGCCGTTTTCCATTAGCACATCCATTTTTTTATCTATATGTCGAGACGGATCTATAACCGTTCCATTTTTAATGAGTAGTTTCATATAATTGTATCTCACTAGTTTTAGTGTCTATAACAAGAGCCCTTCCTAGCTTTTTAGGAAGGGCTCTTGTTATTATCATTTTCTTGTCCCTTATAACAAATCCTCAAAAAACTTTACTGCTTCACCAACAGTTTTAACCTTTCCTGCTTCATCCTCATCTAGGGACATGTCGAATTCCTCTTCGAACGCTGCAATTAACTCAAGTGACTGCATGGATTCTGCGCCTAGATCCTCAATAAAGCGCGCTTCATCCTTTACTTCGCTTATATCAACAGTTAACTGTTTTGCGATAACCTGTTTTACTCTTTCTTCTGTGCTTGCCATCATCTTTCTCCTTTTTATCTATTAACATATTCCAAAATTCAGTACCTCTTATAACAAAAAATTGCCCATTTGCCAATAGTTTGATACAATAAAAACCATAGGAATGCAGGGATAAGACAATGATAAAATACAACATTAATTCTATTGTTGAGAAAATTGCGGTTGAAAAATCAGGAAAGAGAATTCAATATCTTCCTACTGAAAAAATAAAAATTGTTGAGGTTGAAAATTTTCCCGCACTTGGTAAATTGACCGCTATCCGGTTTATTGAATGGCTCTTGTTAAATCCAGGTGGCGTAGTCTCCCTTCCAACGGGAAAAACTCCTGAATATTTTATCAAGTGGGTAACATACTTCTTTCAGAATTGGGACAAACAAGACGTCAAAAAAGAACTTAGTGAATGGGGCCTGATTGTAAAAGATAAACCCGACCTATCTTCTTTTATCTTTGTTCAAATTGACGAATTTTATCCAATGAATCCTGAACATGAAAACAGCTTTGCACATTACATAAAGAAGTTTTATTTTAATGGGTTTGGGCTTGATCCAAAAAAAGCGCTTCTTATGGATACATGGGAAATAGGAGCTCCATTTAAAAAAAATCTTGGTTGGGTATTTCCTGAAAATAAAGTCGATCTTTCGCTGCAATATCGTAAAGCTTCAAATGAACGAGAAGAATTGCAACATAAAGCGTTATGTGACATAGCTCAATTTGCCATGGAATATGAGGAAAAGATTGAACACTTAGGAGGAATTGGATTCTTTCTTGGTGGGATAGGACCTGACGGGCATATAGGGTTTAATATAAAAAGCTCAGATCATTTTAGCACAACACGTCTTGCTCCCATAAATTATGAAACAGCAGCAGTGGCTGCTACCGACCTTGGAGGAATTGAAACTGCCAGAAATAAGGCAGTCGTTACTATAGGGCTTAAAACGATTATAAAAAATAATTCTGCGACAGCTATCATTATTGCTGCTGGTGAGAGTAAAGCAAAAACAATCAGAAACGCAATAGAAGAGAAACCATCCATTTTTTATCCCGCAACAGTATTGCAAAAATTACCAGCAGCACGGTTTTATCTTACCAAAGGCGCGGCAAAACAGCTTATTGAGAGAAAATATGAACGTTTGAAGTTAATGCAGGAAATCCCTTGCGCTTCAATTTCAAGAACGCTGATTAATATTGCTTATGCTAATAAAAAGAAATTAACGAAATTGACAAATAAGGAATTAGAAAAAGATAGAATAGGAGATTTATTGCTTGATAAAAAAATCAATATTAAAAAATCTACGCAGAAATTGTCTGCAGATCTAAGAGATGGAATTAAAAAAGGAGCAGAAGATCTTGATGGCTTAACTTTTCTTCACACAGCGCCTCATCATGATGACATCATGCTTGGATATCTTCCCAGCGTTTTACATTTGGTCAGAAAGCCAAAGAATTCTCATTATTTCGCGACAATGACCAGCGGATTTACGTCTGTATCTAATTCATATTTATTTACTCAACTTAGAAATTTGGAAGAATTTATAAAGAAGAATTTATTCCCAAGTGATATAGACAAAAAACAGTATTTTTCTATAAAAAACACAAATGCTCGAAATAGAGATATCTATAATTATCTTGATGGAATTGCAAACGATAGCATACATATGCAAAAAGAGGCTGAAGCAAGAAGGATGATGAGAAATATAGTAGAGCTTATTGGTCATTATGATAAGCAATCCATAAAACAAAAAATTCAGGATGTGCAAAATTATCTATCAAGCGCATATCCCGGAAAAAAAGATATTCCTGTTGTTCAAAAGCTAAAAGGCATGATCAGAGAGTGGGAAGAAGAACTTTTATGGGCACATCTTGGGTTTAATTGTTCGTACATTTTCCATTTGAGATTGGGTTTTTATAGTGGTGATATTTTTGCTCCGAAACCAAAGTGGTCAACAGATATTGAGCCTACGCTTTCTCTGCTAAGAAAAATCAACCCCGATATCCTTACCGTGGCTCTTGATCCTGAAGGTACCGGACCTGACACTCATTATAAAGTTCTTCAAATAATATCTGAGGCAGTAAAAGTTTTTCTTGAAGAAAATCCAAATAAAAATCTGAAGATATGGGGGTACAGAAATATATGGTATCGTTTTCATCCCTCAGAGACAAACATTTTTGTTCCTGTTTCAATGAATTCACTTGCAATTATGAAAGAAGCTTTCCATATTTGTTTCGGTTCACAGAAAGCAGCCTCTTTCCCGAGTTATGAATACGACGGTCCTTTTTGTGATTTAGCTCAGAAAATAATGGCAGAGCAGTACTCAATTATCAAAACATGTTTAGGAAGAGATTTCTTTTATATGAACAAACTTCCAATGCTTCGTGCAACTCGCGGGTTTGTTTTTCTTAGAAACATGGATGCCAAAGAATTTTTGAGAGAAGCGCTTTCTACAAAAGAACTTACGGAAGGAAAGATTTAGTTATTTTCTTTTCTTGCTTTTCTAACTATTGTATTTCTTTCATCTTGTGTGGCTTTCTTAATATATCTTAAAAGCTCGATATCCTCTTCTGTCAATTCTTTCTTGCGCCTGCTCATTGATGTTTTTACAGTTTCAAGCATTGTTTCCAGGCCATACCCCTTGGCAATTTTCCCTTTGTAATACCATGCGAGAGATGGGATATACTTTGGCAGTACTCCCCCGCTTGCAACAAGTATACATAAAACCCCGATAGATGTTCCTGTATTTAATAATGTTCCTATACTTGTCTTAGTATAATCTCCAATAAAACATCCAACCTTAGTGTCATTTGTATCAAAGAGTTGTCCTTTTATGTAAACCTGCACTGAGCCATAATCATTTTTCAAATCGCTATTTGTTGATGATGCGCCAAGATTAACCCATTCGCCAACATACGCGTGGCCAAGAAACCCGTCATGATATTTGTTGCTGTGGCCATGAATTATGCTCTCTTCAACCTCTCCGCCAACTCTGCAAACAGGTCCTATTGAGGAACCTTCCCTTAAATTTGCCCTAAAAAGTGCTGAGCCCTTTCCTATTGAACACGGTCCTTCAATTCTTGTAAAAGGGGTTACTGTAACATCTTCATCTATTATTACGGGACCTCCTGCTGTTTCTATTATAGTATGAGGCTGAATCTCTGAGCCTTTACCAATATGCACCTTACTCCTATCACCATAGATAATCGCTCCCTCTGCCATGTTGCCAAATATACCCTTTTGCGGAAGTTTATTAAAATCATCTTCAATAGCCTTGCCATTATTATGAAACAGCTCCCATAAATAGTTAATTAGAGTAACAGACACTTCTTTTTTAGGCAGAACTTGTTTTATATTCTTTAAAATAGCTTCAAGTGAATCTGCTCTGCATTTATCTAAAGTCTGTTTCTTCACTCTTGCATAAACGAGTGTATTATCCATAATGCCTATTTCTTCATCTCCCTCGGCCTGAATATCTGTATTCATGAAAAGAGTGCGACCATTAATCATTAATATATCGTCGTTTAAAGCAGATAGGTCATTTACGGACTTTCCTTCAACTCTTTTTCCGAATGTCGGGGCGATCCAATCCCTGAGAAAGAAACAAGTTTCCATATCAGGAAAAGCTCTCAGTATTTTCTCATACAAAAGAGTGTGCCCACATCTCAAGTCAAAGACAGGCCTTGTTAACGTTATCGGATAAAAATTTTCAAATGTTTCATCTTCAAATATGCAAAGTTTCATACTGCCTATCTCCTTGTTTATTATTCAGTTGCTATTTTTATACTATCTCTTGCAATCATAAGTTCTTCATTAGTGGGTATAACAAGAAGTTTGATTCTGGAAGACTCTTTACTGATAACTGCTTCTTGTTCAAAGCAGTTGTTGTTTTTAGACTCATCAAGCTCAATTCCAAGATATTCGAGATCCTGACATATGTTTTTCCTAACAGGCTTCGCCTTATCTCCAATGCCTCCTGTAAGCACTATGGCATCTACCTCGTTAAGAATAGCTGTATATGCGCCAATATATTTTTTTATCCTATATGCGAACATATCAAGCGCAAGCCGCGCTTTTTTATTGCCTTTATCTGCATTTTCAAGCAGTGTCCGCACATCATTACTGAGCTCTGATACTCCCAGAAGTCCGCTCTTTTTATTTAGCAGTTTATCCATCTCTTTAAGCCCTACATTTTCTTTTTCTGCAAGAAAGAAAAGTATAGCAGGATCTATATCTCCACAGCGCGTGCCCATGATAAGCCCTTCAAGAGGCGTGAGCCCCATGCTTGTGTCAATTGATTGGCCATTTTTAATGGCTGCCATACTACATCCATTTCCAAGATGACAGGTTATCAAATTTACTTTGTTAAGCGGTTTGTCGAGTAATTCTGAAGCTCTGATAGTTACATATTTATGAGATGTACCGTGAAATCCATATCTTCTGATGCCGTATTTTTCATACCAATGATAAGGAAGTGCGTACATATAAGCAACTTGAGGTATTGTGTGATGAAACGAAGTATCAAACACAGCCACATGTTTGCTATTTGGAAAATAATTCATTGCTTCTCTTATGCCCACGAGATTAGGTGGATTATGAAGAGGAGCCAGGGAAGAATATCTTTCTATAATTTTAATGGCTTTTTCATCTATCAGAGCAGATCCATAGAATTTCTCTCCTCCGTGAACAACTCTGTGTCCGACCGCCTTAATCTCATCAATGTCCGCCAAAACACCTGTCTTGACATCAAGCAGATGCTTTGTAAACAGGGCGAAGGCTTCCTTATGGTCATTGACCTTTTGAGTCAGCTTAATATTGTTTTTTTCTGACTTTTGGGTAAAAATAGATTCTTCCTCTCCGATTTTCTCAACAAGTCCTCTTGTAAGTTCCTGTTCATTGTTCATATCAAAAAGACTGTATTTTATTGAAGAGCTTCCACAATTAACGACTAATACCTTCATCTGTTCCTCCTTTTTATTTTTTTAACTTCTCACTGCTGTTATAGCGCTAACCCCAACAACGTCCTCAGCACTTGCTCCTCTTGAGAGGTCATTTATTGGCTTTCGGAAACCCTGCAGTATAGGTCCATATGCTTTTGCGCCACCGACATATTGAGTTAGTTTATATGCTATATTGGCTGCGTCCAGATCTGGGAATATTAAAACATTTGCCTTTCCTGCAATATTACTCTCTTTTACTTTTTTTTCTGCAACCTTGGGCACAATTGCTGAGTCTACCTGTAACTCTCCGTCAATATTCAAGGCAGGTTCCTTTTGTCTAGCAATGTTTGTGGCCTTCACTACTTTATCAACATCTGAATGAGAAGCGCTACCTTTCGTTGAGAAAGACAGCATTGCAACTTTTGGCTCAATGTTAAGAAGTTTTCCGGCATTTCTTGCTGTAGTTATTGCTATTTCAGCAAGTTGTGGAGCTGAGGGAGAAATTGTGACAGCTGCATCAGCATAAATTATAACCTTATCCTTCTCTCCTAAAAACTTAGGAATTATCATTATAAAGAAGCTTGATGGAATTGAAATGCCCTGTTCAAATCCTATACACATTGCACCTGCTTGAATTACAGAGGCTGTTGTGCTTGCTATGCCGCCAACCATACCATCGGCAATATCTTGAGATACCATCATTGCTCCAAAATAGAGACTTCGTCTCATTATCCTTTTAGCCATATTAAGGCTGATGTTTTCACGCAACGAACTATATTTCTCTGCGAATTTGTCCAGATATGAGGATTCCTGCGGATTTATAATCTGTATTCCACTTATATTAAAACCTCCCTCAAATGCCACTTTATCTATTTTGTTTTTTTCTCCTAAAAGCATAGGAATACCTATGCCTTCAGATTTTATGATTGATGCAGCCTTTATAATGCGTGTATCTTCTCCTTCCGGAAATACAATTTTCTTGGGAGCCTTCTTTGCGCGTTCAATGAATTGACTGATTATGTCTGGCATTCTAATCCCCCTTTTAAAAACCCAAATTTCAGTATTAAGTTATAAGGATTAAGAATTAAGTAAAAAAATATCCACTACAAACTTAATTCTTAGAGCGAAGCCCTGAACCGAGTTTACACTGATTCAAGGCGAAGCGTCTTAATCCTAATTCGTATACTGTCTCATGATTTAATGTTAGCTTCGATGCACAGTTTTTAATTATAACATAAGTTACAAACCTATGCAACCCTATGCAACTGAATGTGCTGACTGAGTACGTGAATATTCACTTAACCACGCCATTGCGAGTGCTAGTGAAACAATCTTTTTTCGCCATTTCCTCACTCTTTGTCATTCTCCGACTTGATCGGTGAATCCAGAAATTAAATTTATTGAGGTTTTAAACAATTTGAGGTAAGGTGGTATCAAAGTAGAAGTGACTGTTCAATAATTAATATTATATGGACATCAAATAAAAAGAAAGGAGTACAAATGGAAAAAGAAATGCTAATAACCAAGCAAGAGGATATTACATCCAATCCTGCCCCACTTGGTTTGATGGGCTTTGGAATGACTACAGTGCTATTAAATTTGCATAATGCCGGTCTTTTCGAGTTAGGTTCAATGATATTGGGAATGGGGATTTTTTATGGTGGGTTAGCACAGGTCGTTGCTGGAATCATGGAATGGAAAAAGGGCAATACCTTTGGAACAACTGCATTTACATCCTATGGGTTTTTCTGGCTCTCTTTGGTTGCGCTGATAGTAATGCCTAAAATGGGATTAATTGCAGCACCGGAAAAATCAGCTATGATAGCATATTTAATAATGTGGGGCATTTTCACTGCAGTTCTATTTATTGGCACACTAAAATTGAACCGAGCGTTACAAATCGTGTTCGCCTCCTTGGCGTTGCTCTTCTTTTTATTAGCCCTCGGGGACTTTACAAATAGTACTACTATAAAACACATTGCAGGTTACGAAGGAATTTTCTGCGGCTTTTCTGCGATTTATGCCGCTTTAGCGCAAGTGCTTAACGAAGTATACGGAAAAACCGTCGCTCCAATTTGGCCTGTAAAGAATTAAGACGTAGCTCCTTAATCCTAATTTTATACGGTTTCATAATTTAATGTTAATTTTGCTGCGCAGTCCTCAGTTATAACATAAGTTGCGAACCTATGCAGCTGAAGGGCACTTGCTGGACACATTGATGTAATGGGGCCCTCAAGCGCTGCTTTAACAGTGTCGGCTTTGTTTGCTCCACTTGCTAATAGCACTACTTTTTTCGCCTTCATTATAGTTCCAATACCCATCGTTATTGCCTGTGTTGGAACATCCTTTTTTTTCTCAAAGAATCGCGCGTTATCTGATATTGTCTCCTCTGTTAAGGTCTTTATTCTTGTCAAAGACCCGATGGAAGAACCGGGTTCATTAAACCCAATATGTCCGTTACCCCCAATTCCAAGCACCTGACAGTCAATACCTCCTATTTCATCTATCATTTCTTCATATTCCTGACAGGACGCATCAATGTCCTCTGCCATGCCGTTGGGAACATGAGTGTTTTTCTTTAATATATTGACATGATTAAACAGATTCTCGTTCATGAAGTATCTATAACTTTGATCGTGAGTCGGCTCAAGTCCTACATATTCGTCAAGATTAAATGTTATCATAGTAGAAAAATCTATTTCTCCGGCTTTGTTCCTTCTTATGAAGTCTTTGTAAAGAGGCAGAGGGGTACTCCCTGTTGCAAGACCAAGTACAAAACTGGGTTTTTTCTTCATTCCCTCTGCGATCAAATCAGCTGCCTTCCTTCCCATTTCTTCAGCATTCTTTACAACGATAATTCTCATCTCCTGTCTCCTTTACTAGTTTATTTCCATTTTAGTTAAATAAATTTTGCAACTTAATTTAATTGTGTATAATATAGAAAAGTTTATTTTAAGTAAAGTATTGAGTAAGTAATATGAAAATTCAGGGATATGAAGTCATTGGGAAGATTGCTTCCGGGGGTATGAGCGATGTATTTCAGGCAAAGCGGCTCTATGACAACAAACAGGTTGCGCTAAAGCTAATGCGCGACGACATATCAAAAAATAAGGAAGCTGTAAAAAGATTTTACGAAGAGGCTGATCTTGTAATGAAATTGAACCATCCCAATATTGTCGAGATTTTTTCTCTGGGGAAAAATAAAAGAGCTTCTTTTATAGCAATGGAGTATATAGAAGGAAAAACATTAAGGGAGCTTCTTAATAAAAAACGTCTATTTGATAATCAGACCATTATAAATATTAGTCTGGATATAACAAAAGGGCTGGAATATATTCACTCTAAAGGAATTATTCATAAGGATATAAAACCCAAGAATATTCTTATTGCAGATACTACAGCCAAGATAAGTGATTTTGGAATTGCTTCCTGCGGACCCACTGCATATTCTCATAGACAGGGAGCGCCCAGCTATATGTCTCCGGAACAAGTCAGGGGAAGAGATATTGACCACAGGACTGATATATACAGCCTTGGAATTACAATGTATGAAATGGCAACAGGGCAGGTTCCATTCAAGGGATCCGTAGATCGGGAGATACTGACAAAACATCTAGGGCTCAAGCCCAGACCCATAAAACAAATCAATAGCAAAATACATCCAAATATTGAAAGCACCATTATGAAAATGCTTGAAAAATCACCTGCAAATAGATATCAGACAGCAAGCACGTTGCGGCTTGACCTGTTTGAAATCAGTATGGAACTCTCCTAGTAGATTACACTATATACATCTTATTATTATCGTCCTCCCCAAACACTTTTTTTGTTTAAAAAACAACTTTTTTTGAAAAAAGTTGAAAAAATCTGCATTTTCCCCTTGACAGGATTTTTGCGTAGGTGTATAACTGTATTAGTTAGATAATACACAAGGATAAATTATGATACCTATACACGTAAATCCATCAAGTGGCGTGCCAATATATATGCAAGTAATGAATCAGATAAGATCTTTAATTGTTAGCGCTGCTCTTAAAGCAAATGACAAGTTACCTTCAGTAAGAGAGTTAGCGGAATTTCTGCAGGTAAATCCTATGACAATATCAAAAGCATATTCAATTCTGGAACTGGAGAAAACAGTTTACAGGTTGCAGGGGAAAGGTATTTATGTAAGTTCTTCAACTAATATTCTGAAGAAAAAGGAACGACTTGCAATGCTCCAGAATCATGTTAAACACATTGTTTATGAAGCTATGAGACTGGACATATCAGTGGAAGAAACCACTAACATGTTGAGAGGGGTTTTCAAAAAACTAAATAAAAAACAGGAGGAAAAGTAATGGGAGAAATAATCATATCTACAAAAGATCTGTATAAGTCATTTAAAAAGAAAGAGGTATTAAAGGGACTAAACCTGAATGTCAATAAAGGCTCTATCTATGGTTTTCTCGGAAAAAATGGAGCTGGGAAGACAACAGCTATTAAGTGTCTGCTTGGACTTTTTATGCCAACCTCTGGCGAGGCAAAGATACTCGGTCAAAAATCAACTAATCTGCCTAATGAAGTTAAGGCTCGTATTGGATATATTGCCCAGGAGCATGATTTGTTTCCATGGATGAGGGTCTCCCAGATAATCCAGTACACAAAGGTATTTTATGAAAAATGGAATGATGAGCTGACTTCCAGTCTTCTTAAAAGGTTTGAGATTTCCGGGAAGGATGTTATTGGGAAGCTTTCTGTGGGGCAGGCTCAGAGATTAGCCATTGTCCTGACCCTTGCCTTTGAGCCGGATATATTAGTTCTTGATGAGCCGGCTGCTGCTCTGGACCCATCAGCCCGCAGGGATTTTCTGGAAACAATACTGGATATTATTCAGGATGGCAAACATACTGTGCTTCTATCCTCTCATATTACAAGCGATGTTGAAAGGGTGGCTGATACAATTGGAATATTAAAGGATGGGATAATCCAGATAGAAAAACCCATTGAAGAACTCCGTGAGACAATAAAGAAGATTCGCCTTATTCCTCAGCAAGGTTCAAGAATGCCGGAAAAGCTTCAAATTGAGGGAGCCTTGAATATTACTATAGGACCAGATTCAGCGCTTGTTACAGTAGAAAATTATTCTGAAAAAATGAAAACACAGATAGAAAAACGCTGGAATTTAAAGTGTGATGTGTTTGATATAAATCTGGAAGACGTATTCCTTGCTTATCATACTAACATAGGAGACATAAAATGATTTACAGATTACTGATTAAAAGAATATTTCGATCTCCGCTCTTACTGTTCGCATGGACTTTTTCATTAGCTATCGGTTGTATGTTAGCTCTTGAATTTTCTGAATTGAGCCCGTCAGTTGCGGGAATAATGAGAAAAAGCCTAATTAGTTTCTGGTTTGTTGTTGTCTTTCCAGCTGGGGCTATTGTAGACATCTTGAAGGGAGATATATGCCGTGAATCCACATCTCTGATTCCTGATTTTAGAAAAAAGAATTTGAATTTCTTCCTTATCTTCTGCCCCTTAATTGGAATACTATTATTCTGCTGGCCATTTAATCCTATATTAGACCCCCTATGGATTACTCATTTACAAATTATAATTCCAGGATTGCTTATCATGTTTAGTATTCTTCTCTTTATCTTTCACATCATTGGGAGATTTGGAATGGTTTTAGCCATTTCGGTTTTCTTTACTTCTGATTCCAGCATTCAAATTCAAACTATGGCTAGACAATATTTACAAAACCATCCATTTATAATTTTCGCAGTATCAATATTATTAATCTGTCTATACCGACACCTGATGTTAAATATCCGGCAGGATAGCAGATTCTACGGCCCGCTCATTACAACCCGCAGAGGTAAATATAGTATACCTTCACAAGGAATAATAAGCAGTAAAATATTTGAATACATTACAAAGACTTTTAGTAAAAAAGGGAGTTTTTCTTTATTTCTATCTATTTGCCTTAAAAATAATCCCCATATTTTATTGTTCTTGCTAATGTATTTTATCTTATCTTTCGCTTTGACTGACAATCTAATATTTTTTTATCCCTTTTTTGCAATTTTCATTGCTAGTGGACTAGCGCAAAACCGGCCTTTTCTCTCTATTGACCTTGTTAAGCCAATAAGCAGAAAACAGTTTTTCTTATTGGAATATATGGGATGTTATTTTATGCTTTTTATAATGCTCTTTTTAGTGAAGATTGGTATGGTATTAGCCAAGCTCACCCCTCTTTATGCCGCGCTTAAAGGTTCCTTAGGTTTTGTTCCGTCTGCTGAAATATCTTTTATTGTTGCAAGCGTTTTTATTATTGCTTTCTCAATCTTTTTCGGAAGAGAGAAATTTTTACAGAAAAAATTTCTGTGCATTTTAGCGGGGCTTCTTCTACTAGGTTTGTGGATAACCCTGTGGCACATAGGCGGTATTATTCCAACTATCGTGTGCTTTTCAATATTAACATGTTTATTCTTGATTATCTCTTTTAGACTTGACTGCCGAATGGATATTGTTTAACTAAATGTATTCTCAGGATTTTCTGAGACTGGATGGCAGGATATTCAAAGACTCTCTGTATTTAGCGACTGTTCTGCGAGCAATATCTACACCTAAAGCGTTAAGTTTATCTGCAATTTTCTGATCACTTATTGGTTTACTGTGCCCTTCCTTCTCAATAAGATGGCGTATCTTGTCCTTTATATACGTCGAGGATACAGAACTATTACTGTTTTCTGCTCCTGATACACTACCTTGAGCAGAAGAATTTGGGGAGTTCATTAAAACTCCACCACTAAAGAAATATTTGAGAGGCAAAAGTCCATGAGGAGTTTGAATATACTTATTTGAAATTGTTCTGCTTATAGTAGACTGATGCATTTCTATGGCATCTGCTACTTCCTTTAATGTTAAGGGCTTTAAATGGGATAATCCTTTTTCTAAAAATTTCTTTTGGTATTTAATAATATATTTTGTTACTTTAGATATTGTTGCGTGCCTTTGTTTTATGCTTTTCATAAGCCATATTGCTGATTTGAATTTCTCAAGTAGGAACTTCTTAGCTTTTTCTTCTCCACAGGATTTCATTAGCTTTTTGTATAACGGATTTATCCTGATCATAGGCAATTCTTCGTTATTAATTCCAATTGTATATTCTACCTCCTCAGCCACCTTTTTAATAGTAACATCAGGCGTAATATATTTTATCTGAACAGGGTTATACTGCCTTCCGGGCTTTGGCTCAAGAGAGCATATTAATCCAGCTTCTTTAATGACTTCCTGCTCGGAGATATTAAGGTCCTTAGCAATAGATTTGTAGCTTTTTTTGCCTATATCTCCTAAATGATGCTTAACCATTTTCTGATTATACGTATTTTCCTTACCCATGGATTTTATCTGAATAAGCAAACATTCATCAATTGTTCTTGCTCCAACTCCAGCAGGGTCAAATTGCTGTATTATCCCTAAAATCTTCTCAATGCTCTTTTGGGATACATTTGTGATAGATGCTAGCTCATTTACTGAACTTTGCAGATACCCATTGTCATCTATTTCATTAATAATTATCTCTCCAATTTTATAATCATCATCTGATAATTTAACAAGATGCAGCTGCTTAAATAGATGTTCTCTCAAGCCTGAACTATTAGTGATTAAAGTTTCTGCATAGTCCCTTTTTTCCTGTTTTCCCCTTGTATCTTCCTTCTCATGTGACTGACTGTAATATTCCTGCCAATCTCGCTCAAGTTTAGCGAATTGTTCCAGTTCCTCTTTTATATGTGTATCAAGACTTTCTTCAATAGTGCTATCTTCTGCATCAACTGTATCTGTTTCTTTCTTTAGCTCAAGCATGGGGTTTTCTACCAGTTCTTGTTCTATTGTTTCTTTTAATTCCAGAAGAGGCATTTGGAGCATATGTATAGATTGTTGCATTTGGGGAGTCATTACTAAGGACTGAGTTTGTTTTACAGCTAATTCCTGCTTTAACATAGTCTCCGCAAAGTTTGCCTTTTTAATTTTTTTAGTTTGCCCTTTATCATCTGTCTTTTTCGTATATCTGCATAATCTATAATCAACGTTCCATTCAAATGATCAATCTCATGCTGCAGAGCTCTAGCCATTAAGTTAATGGTTTTTACTTTTATGGTTTCTCCGTATGTATTAAGACCTGTAATAAGTATTTTTTGAGATCTTTTTATTTCCACAGTTATTTCCGGAATGCTCAAGCATCCTTCATCCCCAACATCTTCACCTTCTTTTGATACAATCTCAGGATTTATTATTGCAAGAGGTCCTTCTCCAATATCTACCACAACAATACGCTCTGATATACCAACCT
>CAYTGU010000011.1:0-56424 GCA_964437505.1 uncultured bacterium | reverse complement strand
TTTTTGTAGCCTCTGCCAAGGGAACCCCGTGGGCAAAAAGCCTCGATGAAATCAGTGAGCTCCTTATCCGATCAAAATCACTCTCGGGAAAGCACTACAAGGTAGTCCGCATACCCGTACCAACAAACCAAATACTAGGAAAGGATTCAAAGGACTGGTCATATATTAACAGCTTGATAGTGAACAAGAAAGTCATCGTGCCCTTATACGGGGCCCCCGAGGACAAACAGGCCATGAAGATATATAGGGAGACATTGCCAGATCACAAAGTCGTTGGAATTGATTTTCATAAGTACTTTTTCGGAGCCGTTCACTGCCAGACTCAGGATGTGCCACCTATTGTAACCAAAAGGATAAAATAACATATCTATAACAGTGTGTTTTGGATAGTTTGAGGAATTATGAATTTTTTGAGTATTTGACTAAATTAATAAAAATTTGCTATAATTTCATATTGAAAAAGCAAGAAAAGGAGGTAGAAAAGCATGAAAAGGGTATTGATGGTAGTGTTTGTGGTTCTTCTGAGTGCGGCATTTTTGTGTATTCCCGCTTGTACGCAGATTAAAAAGCTGAAAAATTCGTCGGCTCAGGATCTGCTGGTCAAGAGTGAAGTTGAAACAGCGGTCAGCATGCTTCAGGCAATCTTCACGAAACATCAACAGGGAGAAATGAACCTTAATCAGGCAAAGAAGCTTGGTGCCGATCTTTTGCGGGAACTTAGATTCGGTACTGAAGGATATTTTTGGGCTGATACGACGGAAGGCGTCAATGTGGTTTTGTATGGCCGAAAGGATGTGGAGGGAAGGAATCGACTTGAGGACAAGGACCATCAGGGCACGTTCTACATAAAGGAATTTCTGTCAAAAGGTAAAGCCGGTGGCGGGTATGCCGAGTACTGGTTTCCAAAAAAGGGACAGACAACAGCTCAACCCAAGAGATCATACGTGCTCCTGTTTAAACCATTCGGATGGGTTATCGGGAGTGGATACTACATCGAAGAGAGCAAATATGGTAATTTGAGCATTGAATCCTCTAAAAAACTTCTTGAAGAAATCAAGGAATTGGGACCTAGCTTATTAATGAATATTGATAGTTACAACATTCTTCTTAATGAACTTAAAAAACACAAAACCGAAGGTATTGTTATTAATTCATTAGATGGAATTACTATCGAAGCCAATAGGAATTATCTTGAAATGCTGGGATATACATCTGCAGAAATTAAGTCCATTACCTATCAGGAACTCACTCCTTCAAAATGGCACGCAATGGAAAATGATCTTTTCGGAAAAGTTATAAAAACAGGGTACTCAGGCGTGTATGAAAAGGAATACATTAGGAAAGACGGAACCGTATTCCCAATCCGTATACAATCGTGGTTGATAATGGATAAAAATCATAAAGCATCTCGTTTGTTTGGTATTATTCAAGACATATCCAGTTACAAAAAAACAAGAGACCATGAATGAAGAACAAGTATCCGCAGAAAAGATATTAACCGAACCTGATTATGATTGCGAAGGTTTTGTCGAGTACGTCTATGGTGGTCACACCTACAAATTATGGTACGGCAGAATTGGCTCCGGCAGTGCACCGGCTGCGTTGGTTCTACACGGTGGTCCGGGAGGCAATCATCATAATCTAGTAGCGTTTCAGGCGTTGGCTGATGAACGCTCTGTAATCTTCTATGATCAACTAGGGTGTGGAAAATCAGACCGCCCGGATGACCCGTCCCTGTGGACTGCTGAACGGTATTTTGATGAGGTTAAGGCGGTACGGGATGGTTTGGGACTGAAGAAGTACCATTTGATCGGTCATTCATGGGGAACTACTCTAGCTGTTGGGTTTGCCGCCAAACATCCCGATGGCATATTGTCTGTTTCTCTCCATAGCCCGATACTGAGTTTTCCCTATTACATCAATCATGTTGCCCCAAAACTTAAGCAGGGCTTGAGTTGTTTAAATGGAAAAGCGGGGCAGATTATTGATGACTATGAATTAAATGGAGTAGGTACAAAGGGCGACTATGACGAAGCCTGCATGGAGTTCACTAAGCGGCATGTTACACTCACCTGGCCATTACCTGAAGCTATGAAGAAATTGATTGCTTCACGAAATGCTGCAATTCACGATATTATGGTTGCAAGTGATTCAGAATTGAATGTTCCTGGAAATCTAAAAACAATAGACGTAACCTCTCAACTGTCTATGCTGAATGTCCCTGTTCTTATAACCTGCGGAAGCAACGATCTGTGTACGCCTGCCTTTACTAAATGGCAGTCTGAGTTTGCCAATAACCATCAATATCATGTCATACATGGCAGCGCCCACATGACCCCTGTAGACAGACCGCTAGAACTTCTTAGACTACAAAGAGCTTTTCTAAGAAAATGTAACCGCTATCAAACATAGGAGATTACTATGCAGGATAGAAGCTACAGAATTAGAATAATAAACCGAATGGTTTTTAAAATATTAATGCTGCTGCTTGCTGCTTGTAGCATTCCTGTAATTTCCGGATGTAGATTTGTACCTACGGACACACCGGAGTATAAAAAATCGAATGCAAGTATAATTAGCAAATACGTTCGTCGTGTTCCAAAACAATGGGCAGAAAATGTTCCCGGAGTGAAAACAAAACTTGTTACGGATGATAATGTGCTTGCATTAACGTTAGATGCATGCGGCTCAAAAACTGATAGTTATGACGCAAAGCTGATAAACTATCTTATAAAGGAGAATGTTCAGGCAACACTGTTTATAAATGCAAGATGGATAGACAAGTTTCCTGATATATTTGACAAGCTTGCAGTAAACCCACTTTTCGAAATAGAAAACCATGGTCTAATGCATAGACCCTGCTCGGTAAACGGAAAGTCTATTTACGGTATCAAGGGTACGAAAAACGTTGGCCAGGTGGTTGATGAGGTAGAAAAGAATGCTTTAAAAATAGAATCTCTTACGGGACGCAAGCCGAAATTCTACAGGTCGGGAACCGCTTATTATGACGAGGTGTCGGCAGAGATAGTAAATGAGCTTGGTTATGAGATAGCCGGTTTCAGCGTACTTGGTGATGCGGGAGCAAGCTATTCCGCGAAAAAGGTAAAGGAAGCCCTGCTCAAATCTCAATCTGGTGATATTATAATATGTCATATGAACCACCCTGAAAAGGAAACTGCAGAGGGAATAATAGCCGCGGTCCCGGAACTTAAAAGTAGGGGCTTCGGTTTTGTTAAGCTGCAGGATTACAAGTTGAAATAAGCGAGAGCAGAAGTCAATCAGTCAGCGCTTAGTTTGCCCGTCATAAAAAAACAAATTACTTTACTTCTTATTTATCATTCTCATCCTCTTGCCATTATGATAAAAATTGATATAATAAGTCTATTAAACTGACATGTGCCTGTAGCTCAGTTGGATAGAGCGTTGGGTTGCGGACCCAAAGGTCGGAGGTTCAAATCCTCTCAGGCATACCGCAATGGAGAGGTCGCGTAGCCTGGCTTAGCGCGCACGCTTGGAAAGCGTGTAACTCGAAAGGGTTCGAGGGTTCAAATCCCTCCCTCTCCGCCAGTCCGTCTTTTAATTTGCCCAACATCCCCTCTTGACACTAAATTAGAACTATGCTAATATCCTTTTAAAAGTCAGCGGGATACTAACGGGATATTTCAGAGGGGAAAAATTATGGCAAAACCCTACTTTAGAAAAGATACATCCACATGGTATGTACTGCATAAAAGAGAAAAAATTAAAGTTGGCAGAAGTAAGCGCGCTGCAAGTCATCTTGCAGATAAAATAAATCTGGAAGATGCTGAAGGCAAAGTTGGTCTTTATAAATCCAAGGAAAAGAACATAGAAACTTTTTTCCATGAGATAATGGATTATAAGAAGAATATCAGAAACCTGAAAAAAAGATCAATTACCCGTTACCAGGGTATAATAAATAACTTCTTTAAATTTCTTAAATTAAAATTTTCCACTATAACCGACCTTTCCCAACTAAATCAGACTGTTTTTGAGTCTTACATCCGCTACAGAAAGAGTACACCCTTGAATAAAAACGGGTTGCTTGTTAAAGAAGGACAGATAAAAAGAGCAAAAGACACTAATCTTAAAATTGGTGCCAGTGACAAAACAGTCCAAAATGAAATTCAGACATTAAAATCCATGCTGAATTATGCAGTTAAGAACCGGGATGTAAGAAAAAGATATTTAATAGAGAACCCTCTGGAATATATCGAGCCTATTAGAATACGTGACGAGAAAGAGAAAAGACCGCTCACTAAAGAGGAAGTTCAAAAATTTCTATTATACTTAGAAAAAAAAGATAAAGAGCTATATGAGATATTCTTTACTTTTATTCATACCGGTTTAAGAGATGGAGAACTTAGGTATTTAGAATGGAACGACATTGATCTTGAAAAACAAGTTATTACTTTAAGAGAAAAGAAGATAACCCACCTGGATGGGGATGTGGAAATATGGACTCCAAAAACCAAGAATGGCAAAAGAGAAATACCAATTCATGATAAGCTATATACTATTCTGGAATACCGAAAAAAGAGACATAAGGATAAGAGTAACTTTGTATTTCCAGATCACAATGGCGGGATATTGAGAAGAAAGCTCCGAGATCAACTGATAAGAGTAATGCGCGCTATTGGCATAAAAGATGTGACATCTGTGCATGCTTTGAGAAGAACATTTATCTCGTTTATGGCTATGGCTGGAACACCTAGAGAAACGACTATGGATATTGTTGGTCACGTTGATGAAGCCACATATGAGATTTATAGGGAATCTACCCGTCAGCATAGGCAGGAATCAGTAAATAAATTAGATTTTGGAATTTTAAAAAACTAATTTCTATCTCTTATTTCATCAAGCATAGAAGAGGTCGCTTTTATGATATTATTTTTTAGCCCCTTTAAAATGAGTTTTTTTGGAAAATAAACTTTCTTATTAAAAATTGTGTAGGGAATCCTCCCTGCGCATTTCCAGTTTCGTGCTGTACCCCTTGCAATGTGTAGGAGTTCACAAAGCTCTTTATAATCCAGATATTCTTTTTCCATGGATTGGTTCATAATTATTAAATTACTCTCTTGTTGCCAGTAGACGCTTTTTATCCTGTTCTAGAAAAGCTCTTAATTTTTTTGCCACTCCACTGCCTTTTTTTTGTTTTCTATGAATTTGCACAAGATTAATTCGTCTTTTTTAAAGCTGTTTTTAAAAATTATTATAAGTGAACTAAATTCTCTATCAATTACCCATGCGGGTAAAAACACGTACCCTTTTAGGTAATGGCTGGAGTATATTTCAACACTGCTAATATGGTTTACTAACCGTGTTTAAATATGAGATGTTTTTATTTCTTGGTGGGTTTGTTAAAAGTGTCTCTGCCAAACAAAAAATTGTTTAACATGTTAAACGCTCTTGGGCTACTAAAAATATTTACAAAACATTAATTATGTTTAACATTTTTAAAACTTTGTTTAACATTTATAATCAGCTAACTTACTAATATATAATGAATTATAAAATATCTTAAATTTAATTGTTATCACCTCTGTTTTAATAACCTTTAAAATCCCAAAAAACAAAGAATAATTGTCAACGATAGCAACTACTTGTTTAGCAATAAAATATATAAAAATGGGAATAAATGTGTTTAACAAGTTAACTTATTGCCTTATAATAAGTTACAAAAGTAATATGCCCCTTTTAAAACACCTGTTGGTGCATCAGGTGTGATGAATTATATTAACTATCAAATATTTGTATAAGTTTTGCTTACTAGATAACTATTCTTAAATATCATTTTTTCTAAAAATAAAATGTCTAAAACCAAAAGTTTATCTGTTATATGGGTAGAGAATCAGAAAAAAGAGGAGAAGACAAATGTTAAACAAAAGAATTTCTAAAGGCGCAGTTCTAGCCAGTGCAGTTATGTTTATTTCTTTGGCGGGTTGTATAGGTTTAAAACCTATTACATTTACCGACATAGAAGGGCATATTGAGCCAACAATCGTAGTGAAAAAGGAATATAGTTATCAGGAGATGCTGAAAGTAATAAAAGGAGCTGAAAGCTCTCTATGGATTTGCGGCATTAAATATCAAGATAATCTTTCAGATGAGGTAAATCCTTACACCATTTACAAAAACTAATTAGTTTATACATTTTTACCTCTCTCCCTTTTATTTTTTAGCATTCTAACAGGGAAGAATGCATATGTCTTTAGAATAAATCACTTTTTTGTTTGATTTTTCACTGTAATGTTTCAATGAAAATTGCCAGTTTTCAAAAATTCAAATTAATGAATCCCACCAATAGCCTTATAAAAATTCTCTTTAGTGAGCAAGTGTCTTTCTTCAGGATCCTCTAAAAATCTAGATACGTCATCACAAACAAAATTAATATCAAGCGCATCCACTGTCGTCTTCAACCTGCTTTTCCAATTATTTGGTGTAATTTCAGTTGGATCTGTTTGCGTTTGATGCAGAGCATTATTAAGCATGGTAAAATTAGGTTCCAAATTCTTGAATTTAGTCAAATACCATAATAAATCGTACCAATCACGACCTTTGGTATAATTCCTGCATAATAAAGCATGAAATTTACCCGCAAATAAAGACGGTAAATCATAACGGACAAGGTAAAACATAAAAGTGTCATTACACAATGTCACCTCTTCCTTTCCACCAATAGGGGGGTTGATATCAATTTCAATTTTAATAGAAATTTTTTCATCTTTATGCGGAGATACACCGTATTCAAAAAGAAGACCTTGGAATTTTAAAAAGGCACTGTACACATTTGTCTTTGTGCTATATTTAATTTCCATAGTGTACCCGGCTGCAGTAAATTCTTCTCTCAGTACTTTCAATAAAGCTTCAAAATTATATTGTTTCATCTTATACGAGAGACTGAAATCAATATCTTCCGAAAATCTCCTAATTTTGTAGAGAAACCTTAAAGCTGTCCCGCCACAAAAAACTAAGTCTTTATACATTTTCTTTTTATAAAGAATATAAAGCAAATACTCCTGAAGATACTCCCGCACACGATTTGTATTAACATCATACGATGTGTTTTGGTCTACTAATTCTTTGATATAATCTTTCATTTATAACCTCTTATAGTTATCCTTTAAAAATGCGGTATATTCTATTAATCGTTTAACAATTGCCTTCACTCGCGCATTATATCTGTTTTTGCAAGAATTTAACAAATCCGCATCCAGTATCTCAAGATTCTGTAAACGCATAGATTCAAAATAAGAAAATTCCCCCTCACAATTAGTGTTTAAATAAAAGTAATCCAGCAATGCCTTTTCTGGGCTGGCAATGAAAATTTTCTGATTCTGGTATGTCTGTTTTTTAAAACCCCAAAATAGGTTTTCTTTTACTGACCGGTATTCAAATCGGCCAAGGCAGTTCTCAAAAACATTAGTTTTTTTTGTTGTAATAGAGGTAAAAACCGTTACCTTTTCCGGGATTATATTATATGCTCTCAGAACGTACTCTAAACTCACATAAGAAGGAACCACCAGAAAATTAGCCACAAATAAAACCGAAGGCTGAAATTTTCTATACTCCTGACTAAAAATATAAAGACCTTTTTTTAAAGGCAACAAATATCCTTTTTTTGTCCAATTCCATACCTGACGGCGCAAATATTCTGGATTGTCATATAAGGAAAAGGAGCTAGAGTCAATAAAAGGAGTGTCTTTATAAATTTTAATAAAATTGCTAAACTTCATTTATGTTTCCTTATATTTATATTTTTATCAATCTACAGAAACAAATATACCATAATTGTATTAAATTGGTCAATTATTTTTTCCGCTATCGCATTTAGAATAAATCACGTTTTTGACTGTGATTATACTGTTTCAGAAAGTGAAATTAGGAACTCGGATGGACTAATTCCTTCTTTTTGCTTGAATATGTAGCTGAAATAATGAGAATCTTCATATCCCACGAAAGAAGAAATTTCAGAAATATTATAATCTGTTTCAATAAGAGGCTCTTGGCATGGCCTTTTTTAAATTTTGAATCTGTGTCTCAAGTTCTTTAATCTTCTCATCTTCATCCATTCTTCGCATAGAACCCACATTGCTATTCACTTTAAGGGATTAAAGCGAAGTGACCCCAGGCCTGTTTATATGTTTTGCCATATGAGCCTGAATATCAGCAAGAAATTCCTGTCTTATTTTAAATAGAGGCTTTTTCTTAAGAACAGCCAGTGGGAGAGATGCAAGGCACCTGAGGTCAAATACTATCCTGTACTGCCTGCCATCAATTTGAAAGGCACCTTGCGAGATATACAAATAATCACTTTTGTGAAGCTTTTTCTCAAATTCAACCGGCCACATAATTCCAGGGAGAACCCTGTTCGTCCTGAGTTTTTTTGATGCATGCGCATAATCGCATAAAGACGATACTTCAGCAAGGATGTGTTTTACTGATTCAAGTAACTGTGATTTGTTCTGAAAAGAATTAAGATTTACCTCCCCGCCTTTAAATATATCCGAGACCTTAACCTTCACTATATTTTTTATTTTGTTTGTATAAACATTTCCCGGCTCAGGACAGCAAAATTCTGGTTTGGTATCCAGTAAAAGCCTAGAATTAACATTCGCACGCGCTTCCTGATTAACTGCAACTAAATTTCCGTCAAGACTGACTTTTTTAAGATGCTGGCAGGACCGGATTTTATTAATAAAGAAATCTTCAAAAGTTCCATTGAAGGCAAGGTACGCATTTTTAATAATCTCCCTTGTATTATTCAGATCAAGATTTTCTCCGGCATGAGCCTTTGCAAGTTCAAGGATTAAAGATGATACATTTTTGTTCCAGTTGCTATCAGCCTGATAAAATGATGATAAACAATTAACGGCATCGCCGGAAGATTCATGCACAAGATTCTCCCATAAGTAAAAGAAATGAAAGGCACCGATTTTTTTCAGTTCCCTTTTGAGTTTGTTTTCAATAAGCTTGAGAGCATTCGGCACAAATGTTTTTACGCCATCATCCTCTGTCTTAAGATAAGTTAATTTTTCAAGAGTAAGCACAATGACGGGTTTAATTGCTGATAATTCATTATCAAATAATTCCTGCAAAGCTGAAGTGTAATCATTCTCGTGGACACTCCACAATATTAAAATATACGGCCCATTCTCACTGGAAATCACAGACTTCAAAACCCTCTGCAAGGTAGATTTGATTGTCTTTACATTCCTTGTATTTACAAGTTCAAGATCCAGAAATACAAGACGGATTCTTTCGAGTAGACTCTTCGGTAACTCATTCTGATTTCCGGTAAAAAAAGAAGAGGGGATATTGTTCATCGATAGTACCTTAAGCAGAGGCATTGCTTCTTTCTCTTCATCATCGATTACAACAACTCTCCCATTTTTAGGAATATTCATTTCTTCTGCTCCTTCCGGAATGCCATCGCGACAATTGCACCTGACCTGAATTCCTTTGGTATATTAATCTCTGCCTCGCTGGGGAATAAAAGTTCCCCTCCATGGACATCCATTACGCTTTTTGCAATATGAAGTCCCAGTCCCATTCCGTCCGGTTTTGCAGAAATAAAGGGCTTCACTATTTCCTCAGTAGGTAGCGAAAATCCTGGTCCGTTATCAACCAAAATAATCGATAAAAAACCCGGAATTTCATCTGTAACGGAAATATATATTTTCTTGTTTTTTACTTCCCCATAATCAAGCCACCATATTGAATTATCAAGAATATTGAGGATGGTTCCTATTACAAGATTCCTTGTGTACTTAAGTGCTGTCTGACCTTTAAATCCTGAATAATCCTGAATAACTTTGATTTTATGCGCTTCCAGCCTGAATTCGATACTAAAAACAGCCTGCTTGATAAGTTCTCTGATATCCTCAGTCTTCCTGCCTGCTTTCTTAACAATAACGCTGTAATTTTCAACAAGCTGGGCAAGATGTTTTACTAAAGTCACAATCCTTCCAGAGGGCTTGTTTTTTACGATAACTTTTACCAGTTCCTTCATAATCTTTTCTGCTTCATGAATAACAACGCTGAGATTAAGCCCCGCACCAGCACTTTTCAGTAAAGTCTCATTTATAAACTTATAATCCTCTCCTATGCGCTTCAGATAACCTGTAATATCCTTCTTTAATTTTTTATCTCTTATTTTTGTATCTACCAGCTTTTTCAAATCAGCTAAATCAGAAAGAACAGGTTCAGATGCGGGCGTAGGACCATAAAAAGTCCTGACTTTATCCTTGTCGATCTCTCTAAACATTTCCGCTTTTTCCAAAACATAAAGAACAGCCGCTTTGAATACATTGTAAGCTTCATTATCAATAAATCCTTCTCTATTGGTTTTTTCAATCAAATCCCTGCTGTTCTCACGCACAAGATGAATGGCACCAAGTATAATATTGTTACTTATTCTTTTTGTAGGCATATTAATTCTTCTGGTGCCAAGATTAAGCCAGTCATTACCTGGTTCGCCATAGTCATACACCCTAACACCATCTCTGTATATTCTTATCCCTCCATTGACATTAAGGTAATCCTTCAACCCCCTTTTTCCTTCCTGCAAAGCCAATGAGAGTATTTTTGTACCCCTATCAAAAATAAGAGCCTTAAATTTTACTATTCCTATCTTATTAACTGACAAATCTATAGGAACATTATCCTTGTCAACCATCTTTACTGTTTTTTTTACTTCATTGTCTTTTTCTGTGATATGTCTGGGGTGCAGTTTTTTCATAGCCGGCCATGGCATGAATTTATAATTAAATTTAATAATATTCTGACCCTCAATTTCACATTCGATAGAAAATAAGGCATAATCCTCAATCTGCTTCCAAGACAAAAGCCCCTCTATCCACTCTTGCTTATCAAGATGAAAGGTGACTACAAAAGAATCCGGGGCATCGAATGGTGAACATATGGAGTTTATTGAACGATAAACTTCTTTTACCATTGGCTTCGTCCAAGATGATTTTAATTTCTTTATAACTATCTTTGTGCCCGTCTTTGAGCCTGTAAAAATCACCGGCTCTCTTTCTATAATCCTGACACTCATTTCTTCAAGATATTTTGAATCACAGAAATCATTCCAGTCTATTTTTAGCACTATTTCCTTATTCTTTTCTTTCCTGCTGACTAATTCAATTTCTTCACCTAATTTATAAACACTGAATCTGCCTATTCCTTTATCACCTAAAGGTAAACGATTAAATTTCTTTGTAACTTTTTTCTTCTCAAGAAGTTTTTCCTTGTAATCACTGGCTGGTTCCATCCATACATTCTGGATAATATCTATATCCATACCAGTTCCATTATCCTCGATTGTAATCATTCCCTTCTTTGGGTTTTCAATTTGCTCCATCAGAATTTTCACATGTGTTGCATCAGCATCGTATGAATTTTTTACAAGTTCAAGAAGAGCAATGCTTTCATTTTTTATCAACTGGTCACCAAGCTGCAATAATAATCTGGCACGCGGCTTAAAAACTAGTTTTTTCTTATTAGGCATTTCTAACCTCCGTAAATTTATTATGGACAGATTCGGCTATTTTCATAGCAAGCAAGGGTGGCACTGCATTTCCTATCTGCCTGAATATTTTGTTGTAGGGACCTGCAAAGCCTTCTTGGTCAGGATACCAGTCGGGAAATGACTGAATTCTTGCAGCCTCCCTCACAGTAATTGTCCTTGCCTGTCTGCTGTCAGGATGAATAAACCTGTTACCATCCTTTTCAAGATGTGCAAATATGGTTGAACATGTCTTTCTCCAGCTCTGTTTCTTGTACTTGTCCCTGAAGCTGGACATGTCATATTTAATCAATCTTCGGAGTCTTCTTATATTTTTCTTTTTACTATTAACGACATCTGCTGCTGTCATATCCTGTTTCATACCCTGAAAGAGCATAATATCATCTCTTTTCTGGCCTCTTGCAACGTGGTATTTCAGTATCAGAATCCCGTTAGGTTTTATAAAATCAAGAAAAGCCTTTCCCTTTTTATTAAGAGAATCATAGTGTTTCTTAAATATATCATGATGATAGTTTACAGAATTTTCGCCATTGTATCTTTTCTTATTCTGCAGATTTATTTTTTCTTTTTCTTTTTTATTTTTTATGCCTGTATGCGTAATTCTCGCCTTCAACCTTGGTAAATCACCTATAGCTTCGAACAGCGTTACGTATTCTGATTTATCATGCTTTGGCGCAGGATAGGGATTCTTGATTCCTAGATTGTTCCCTATTAGAAAAACTCTTTCTCTTGTCTGTGGAACACCGTAATCAGCAGAGTTAAGAATAAAATAATCTGTTTTCATATCATCATTTTCATTGTCAAATATGTAACCAAGTTTTCTGAAATCAGAGGTTATTATATTAATATATTGTCTACCATAACTGTCTTTTTTGGAAAGTATCCCTTTTACGTTCTCAAAGACGACAAACGAAGGCTTTAATTTTCTTACAAGATTGAGGTATTCAACATAAAGCTTGTCCATGGTTCTGTATTTATGCTGGTTTCTATTCCCATTTCCCGATCTCGGACCTATTAGCGAAAACGACTGGCAGGGAGGACCTCCAATAATAATATCTATCCCATCCTTACATTTTTCGATTATCTTCCTGTGCGTTTCATCTAGAGTCAAATCAGCCTCAAGAACAATATCTTCGTTTCCATACTCTTTGGCGAAATACTTTCTCAATGTCTGACAGGCGTATTTATCATTATCTACAGCCAGAACAATTTCATAAACCCTATTTCCATCCTTGTCTCTAGAAAGATCAAAACCAAGCGAAAATCCACCTGCCCCTGCAAATAAATCAAGTACTTTAATTGCCATTAAGTGCACCTCTTTTTTTTAGTTCCTTATGTATTTTGAAATAGCATTTATTTAAATTCTTTCTTATCTCATGTTCCCATATCCTGATAACCTTCCAGCCTTTCTTTTTCAGGTCAGCATTAACTACCTTATCCCTTTTAGTATTGGAATCTATTTTTCTCATCCAGAATACCTTGTTTGTTGCCGGTTTCTTAAAGCACTTCGGGCATTTGTGCCAGAAACAACCGTCAATAAACACAGCAACCTTCTTCTTGGGGAAAACTATATCAGGCTTACCAAGCAACCTGTAATGAATTCTGTATCCTCTTAATCCACTGGCGAATATAAGTTTTCTTAATATGATTTCAGGCTTTGTATTTGTGGCCCTTATCATGGACATATTATAACTTCTCTGTTCCTTTGTTAATACATCAGCCATATAAATCAGATATTCATTCTTGATTTTATAAACTTTTCCAAATTCTCAGGCTTGCACCTCTATCTTATTAATTTCCAGACTTACTAAGCTATAACAAAATGACTTTATAGCATCGGAATATTTATTTACCTCATCCGGTAAAACTTTAATATCATCTTTTTCTTTATAACTACTTTTCGCTTTCGCTAACTCCTTAGAAACACGAGCTCCGTTATGTTTAATGCTATTAACAAGCAAACGCAAAATATTACACTCTTTATATTCCTTAATATTTACAATATCGATTCCTCTCTCAGTGAAAAAACTTACAATTTCTCCAATATTTAATTTCTTATAATTTTTATTTTTATAAGTCTTTTTCTCTTTTAATAAATTTCCTACTACCATTTTTAAAAAGTGTTCTAAGGTAGAGTAATTATGGCTAATGACCAGCATTCCAGCTAAATATTCGAGTTCTTCTTGTTCAAAGTGGTCGTCTATGAGGGTATCTAAAAGACCCTCAAATGTTTCTTCACTCACTCCCTCATTTTTGTATCTCTTCTCTATAATATTTTTATTTTGCTGGATTTTTTGAGTTATTTCTTTATAAAAATTTTTTGACAATTCAAGTTTCATATCCAAAAGTTTTAGCCATATTCTGGCGTTAATGATTTTTCCCTTTCAACTTACTCAATATTTGCATTCTACCACTTCCACAGCTAAAGCTCAAGAAAATGTGGCAGGCAATTTTCTTGCAAAACAGTGAGTTATGTAGTAATCTTTATAACAATAGACACAAAGAATTTAGGTGAAAGATGTTAGAATCAAGTTTAGGAAGCAGGATAAAAAAGGCTCGCCGGAAGAAACAATTAACTCTCCGTGACCTTGCCCAAAAAACAGGATTAAGCAATGCTTTCCTTTCTCAATTAGAAAGGGATATTGTTTCTCCATCAATTAACTCATTGAGAAAGATTGGTGCTGCTTTAGGAACAAAAGTAGGTTCGTTTTTTGAAGATGAAGAGAAAAAAGATTTCTTACTCGTCAGAAAAGATGGAAGAAAGAGATTTTCATGGGAGAATTCAAAAGGTCATTGTCAGGTATTAGCTTCAGGGATGCTAAGTATACAAATGGAGCCGTTGCTTATTACTCTTGCCCCGGGAGCAAAAACTGGTGAACATGTCAATTCACATGATGGAGAGGAGTTCGGTATAGTCTTAAAAGGTGAGGTGCAGTTATTGCTTAATAATAAAGAGTATATAATGAGAGAAGGAGATAGCGTTTACTACAGGTCATCTAATTCACATAAAATAGTAAATAATGGAAAGACAAAAGCAGATATGCTATGGGTTATCTTCACTGCTTCATCATCATGATATGTGATTTTTTTTGGCATTGTTGCTAAGTATTGCTTATAATTTGATAGTTTTTGCTTTGCAAGAGG
This sequence comes from uncultured bacterium, assembly GCA_964437505.1. GTDB lineage: Bacteria > JAHJDO01 > JAHJDO01 > JAHJDO01 > JAHJDO01 > JAHJDO01. Next base: position 41,732 of record CAYTGU010000011.1, on the reverse strand, counting down.
TTTATGTGTTATAAATGGAGCGAATTACCTATTGAAAAGAAATTGAAACCAAAGGATGCTAAGCGAGAATACCTTAAGACCATACATAATAGTATGAAGAGGATTAACAAAGAAGTCAAAATGCTAAGAAGCTTTCAAACTAAAAACTCCTTCGGAAAGGAGTAATGTGAATGAAGAGATGAAGCAAGAGCAAAGGAAACATCCGCGCTATCCTGTTAATGTTGGTGTTGAGCTAAGATTTCAGGATGATTCAGCAAAACATTTAATTGGATATTATGGCTATACAAAGAACATAAGTTTTGGCGGTATTTACGTAAAAATACCGAGACATAAGAACGTGGAATATCCCAGAATGGAAAAAAAGACAAGATTTCAGGTAAAAATTCCTGTGCTGGATATTCAGAAATATTTAGAATTAGATGGACAGATAATCTGGCACTCACAGAAAGAAGAAGATTGCAACATTGGTATACAATTTATCTCAAATAATGAGGAAATGGAAGCGTGCCTTTCCAGATTTATTGAGAGTATTACAAGAAACGAATAAAAGAAAATAAAAAGCGTTACCTATGCAGAGTATATTGCGTGGTGAATGGAGCTTGCGTATAATGAATTTCATTAAATTGATATATAGACATATTCGTAATGTCAGAAGTTTTACGCTTATGGAATTATTGGCCGTCATTGCGATTATTGCATTGCTTGCCGGGTTGGTTATGCCTGCTGCGGTAAAAGCAAGGAAAAGAGCGTCAATGGCCAAGGCAACAGGTGAGCTTTCCGGTATATCCAAGGCAGAGATAATGGTGGAAGCTGACATAGGTTATTTCATCGGATTGGAATTTCTCGATAATACAGGCACTGGTGCAGCAAGCGCAACTGATGATGTAAATAACACAGTTCTTCCTGCAAATGATGCAAATGGTATTGCAATAACAGTATCAAGCAGTGATTGGAACGGTCCATATACATTTTTTAAAGCCATGGGAGCAAACAGGCGTCCTTTAGATCCATGGGGTAATCAATATGAACTGGATATAACAACAACTCCTTACAGAATCAGAAGCCTTGGTCCTGACAGAGATGATGACAGTTGGACAGAATACAACGGCTCAACTGGTGACGGGGACGTTGTATATAAATTCCAGTGAGAATTAACAATGCATAAAAAATCCGGCTTTACATTTGTGGAGTTAATTGTTGTAGTGGCCATAATCCTGATTTTGGCAGTAATGATAATGCCAAAGCTTACAGGAAAAACAACCGAAGCAAAGAATAAAGCCACAGAAGGCATGTTAGTATCAATAGCCTCTTCTCTAAGCATGGTAAAAATGGATAATCCTTCAGTAACACTCTACTGTAAACTAGAGGATTTAGATAATCCACAAGCCAGTCCTCCGATAGAAGATGCAGGATCAAATCCAGCCACATTTTCCAACTGGAACGGCCCTTACATAGTTTATAATCACACATCCGGAGGTACTAGCGCGACTGTCCCTGATGATCCATGGAGAAATGATTATGTTCTGGACGTATCCACTGTTAGTGCCCAGGGCTATGCTACAATAAAAAGTTATGGAAAAGACGGGGTAGGCGGTGGTGGAGATGACATTGAACATAAATTCTTCTAAAAAGAATATCCTGACTAATCAAAGAGGCGTAGTACTTATTCTCGCAGTATTATTTCTCGCAATTCTTTTATCCATTACACTTGCGGTGTTGCCCTGGAGCCTGGCAAGGACAAGAAAAAGCTTCTATGAAAGAGATTATCTCTCTTCTTTTTGTCTTGCAGAAGCAGGAATAAACCAGAAGATAAAAGGATTAAACGAAACCCCTTCAGATACTTCAGATATCCCATCCACAGAGCCTTTTGGCGCAGGAAGAGGTTTCTATGAAGTAGCTTATTCATCAGGCCTTCCTGTAAATCTGATCTCCATAGGCACTGTAAACGGAAGGAAAAGGACAATATACATAGAGTTAAGAGATATAGCAGAAGCGCTTAACAAGCATGCAATATATGCTCCTGATGTAACAGTAACAAGTGCAGTAACAGGAAATATTTATTATGACAATGCAGGCATGGATACTATTTCAGGAGCAGGCGCAAATCATACCAGAACTTCTATGGATTCCTCTGATTACCCAATATCAGTTCCAAATCCTGATATGAACCAATACAAGACGTCTGCAACGTATGGATATAAGAATGGATTATGTGTTTCAGGACCTGGCTCTGCTCCATCAGGATACAACAATGTAACAGACGTTTACTTGTTCGTCAGCATAAACTTCACTGGCAGTATATATATTGAGCATGGAGATCTGCCGACAATAACCTCATCCAAAGCAGGTTTACTTTTGGATGGATGCGCAGTCTCAGGTTTTACAGCAGCAGAAGGAGACATCACCCTCATGACAAATGCAACAACCATAGCTCCTTCTTCCTCAGATGACCCTGCGCTCATAGCATCATTTACTGGGGCTGATAATATTACGCTTCAGGATGCAAATCATATAATCAGCCATCTGATTTATGCAGCAGGCGTAATAAACATATCTTCAGGAACAATAAACGGATGTCTGGTATCACCGAATTCCGTGACATTCAGCGGTAATAGTCTGAGTTATTATCAGACTGCTTTTTTGCAGAATACGCCTGTATACAAGCATTTCTCAGGAGGCAAAAGAACGTGTCTGTTATCAAAAGGAAACTGGGAGGAGCGATAGTTGAAAATGGGTAATAATAAAGGACTGACTCTGATAGAAGTATTGATAGCCACTGCAATTCTTGCAGTTGGATTAACGTCTGTTCTGGTTGTACTGAATAAAAGCATGAACACAATGGCTGTAGCAAGGCAGTCTGCTGCTGCCCTGAACCTTGCGAGAGAGGAGATAGAGCTGATAAAGAACATAAAATATCCTTATCCTGATGATCCGAGTGATGATAACGCGAATAATAATACACTCTCAAGAACACTCTCAGATATTGACCGCTCAGGTATGAAGTTCGACCTTACAAGAACAGTGACAGATACGCTTGATAACGCTGGAAATGCAATAAAAAAGCAGATACAAGTAGACATTTATCCAGCAGGAGGAACTAATCCAATTATTACTTTGAGAACATTTATCGTAGTGGACGGAATATGAAAAAACAGAGCAAGAAAGGCTTTACCCTTATAGAGGTTTTGATCTCAATCGGCATAATGGCAATAATAATGGCGACAATAGCAGCTATCCACTTAAAAGCGTTTAGAATATACCATGTATGCAGAAAAGATATGCCGATTCAGGAGAGCGGACAGAGATTAATCAATAGCGCGATAAACGGGGAAGCAGGAGATATGGGGCTTCTGGGCGCAAAGAGCATAACGAATATAGCAATTGACGATATAATGTTTGTTGATAAAAATAATGATTCTGTCAGGTATTATCTGGATACTTCGGCTCAAACTATATACAGGACAGTAAATGGAGGTGCAGATGAGGAGTTCTTTGACCCAAATGACAAGGTGGATGTAACATCTTTTCAGTTTAGCTATTATGACGAAAATGAAAATATCACAGCAGTTCCCTCAGATGTAAGGAGATTGGAAGTATCAGCAACAATAAATGACAAAAATGCTCAGGGCGCAATAACACTTATCTCGTCAGTAAGGCCAAGAAATTTGTGAACATTCTAAGCGAAAAATCTAAAATAAATTGGAATATGCTGTCTGAGAATATGGTGTTACGAATAATTTTTATCAGGAAAGAAAAAAATGTTTAAATCTTATACTCCTGCTCCAATAGCTCTTGATTTAGGCTCAAGGATAGGAAAAGCGTTGGTACTTATAAGAAACGGCAGCGAAGTGGAGCTATCAGGGTTCTCTTCTTTTGAGAAAAAAGAGATGAAGAATATACCTGGTAAAGCAGAACAGGATAAAAGAGATATCCTTGATGTGCTTTCTAATGTGCAGAATAAGGACGCTAAATTTCATCCGGCAGTGTGTTTATTCACAGGAAAATCAACCATATTAAGAATATTAAACTTGGCTTTTTCTGACTCTGCAAAAATAGAAAAGATAATGAAGTATGAGGTTATGCATCATATCCATTCACCTGATAAGGAAATGATATATGATTATCATATTTACAATGATGCTGAATCAGATGCTTCTTCTGTTATAGTTGGCGTTGCAAGAAAAGATCAGGTAGAGAAGCAAATAGAAGAACTAAAAGAAATCAATCTTGATGTAGTTTCAATGGGCATGAGCGCAGTTGCTCTGTTTAATACGTACAAGTTTAATTATGATATTCTAAAAGACCAAACAATAGCCCTTATAGACATAGGCGCGAAATCCACAAATATTGTGCTTGAGAGAAATGGGAGAATACTTTTCTCAAGAACGCTGACAAAAGGCGGTGAGGCAATAACCCGAACTCTGCAAAGAGATTTAAAGACAAATTTTGAACAGGCAGAGGAGATAAAAAGGGAGCAAGGATATATTGTCTTTCCTGACACTGTGCACAAGGACGAGAAAAAGGCAAAAACAGCAGGCATAATAACAGAGGTTATGCGCGAAATAATGAACGAGATAAGCCATACATTAAGATTTTTTAAATCAGAGACAAAAATCAAGGACAAGAAGATAAAGAAGGTTATATTAAGCGGAGGAACCGCATTGCTTCCCGGCATAGAAAAGTTTTTTACAAAGGAGCTTGGTAAAGAAGCAGAGCTTATGGATCCTTTTAGAAAGATAAAAACAAATAAAGAATTTAACTATTTAAAGGATATAGCTCCTTCTCTCAGTATACCTGTCGGACTCGGCTTAAATGCAATTGGAGAAGCGGATGTAAGAATAAATCTGCTGCCGGCTAAATTAAAATTAACCCGCGAGATAAAAAAGAAATATAAATGGCTTGTTCCATCAGGGATACTTCTTGCTCTAATACTTCTGGTGCCTGTGCTTTCAAGAACGCTTGACTACCATTCTTTAAGGAGCAGACTTGGGAAGATAAGGCCTGAGCTTGCAAATTACGAAAAATATGTGCCTGAGATCAGGAAGATAAAAAGCGAAAATAAGAATATCAAAAAGAACATAAATGTATTTAAGAACGCAGTATTAAAAAACAAATTCTATCTTGATGTATTATCATATCTCAGCAAGTCAATGCCTGGGAATATTCATCTTAAAAAGCTTTCTGTGAAGATGGACAGAAAAAAAGAGAAACCCCTTGCTGTTCTAATAGAAGGATTTGCTCCGTCATATCAGGATCTGGAAGATTATGTAGCTGTGCTTGAGACATCAAGTATCTTCAAGGAGATACAGTTGCTTTCAACAAAGGGAAAACTTGGAGAAGCAGGAATAGGGCAATTTGCGCCCGCAGCAAAGGACAAGGTAGGTGACAATATAAATTTCGCAATAAGCATGAACACAGAAAAATCCAAACCTCGCAAGAAAAGAAATGAATAGTTTTGTAAAAGAATTTTTAAAAGAACATAAAGACATAGTTAAATTTGTAGGCAGTCTTTTAGGCATAGTATTAGCTGCTTACATAGCTGTATTTATCCCTGTATCAAGAAAGAAGAACAGATTTCTTAATGAATTTTGTTCAGCGCAAAACAAATTAATTGAGTATAGATCAGCTCCTGAAGGCATGCCGTCAGAAGAGACAATAGAAAAACTCAAAAAACAGCATGTGGACCTAAAACAAAAATATGTTTTCTTAAAACGGGATATAACCCAGAATGTGTTCAGCGCAGATATGCCTGTTGAAGAATCAAGGCTTCCCCTTTATTTCAAAAAGAGACTCTATCAGACAGGCTCTAGGATATGGATGAATGCAAGGAAAGCAGGAATGAGAATACCTGCTACGCTTGGATTCAGCAGCGCAATGCCTGATAAGAATAAAGTAAGGGGTTTGTTAGCGCAGCTCAGTATGATAGAGAGACTTATAAATATTGCAAAAAATGATAAAATAAAGGCGATTTCAATCATAAAACCCTCTGCATTTAAAAATGTCAGCAAGGGAAAATCGTATGATGAATACTCTGTCCTTATGAAGATACACTGCACTACAGAAGCTCTTTTTAATTTTATTTATCGTCTTGGAGCAGACGGAAATTACTTTATTTTAAAGAACATGCTGATAACCACAGATAATAAGGGCGGATTATCTGTTGACCTTTTAATAGGAAGCATTGTGCCAACAGAAACTACTTAAGATATGAAAAAGATCATAAAAGAATGGAAAGACAAATACCAGGCGAAGTCATTATTTTTTGTAAGACAGTATTGGGAAAAGATAATATTCTTTGTTTTACTGATTTCTTTTATTCTGTCTTTGGGTATAGTGTTAGCGCCTGAGAGCTATAAAACCTATTCAAGCAGAAGAGCTAATGGAGAAAAAGAGAAAAAAGAGGCAGGAACTGTCTTAAAACTGGGATTTCTTGGAGATTACTGGGGCTTTGGCCAGAGAGATATGTTTAAGCCATATAAAACTACGGCCAGCGAGCCAATTCAGCAAGTAAAAGCAGAAACATCCCAGGGGCCGGAGGATTACCTGCTTTTCACAGGTTCGTTTAAGACAAATACAGAGCAGGTTGCAATGGTGAAAGACACAAAAGAGGGGAAGAGTTATTTTAAATCAAAAGGAGAGAGAATCTGCGGGTTCAGAATATTGCATATAAAAAAGAAATGCCTGATTCTTTCAAATGATTCAGGAGATATAATCACTTTAATAAAAGGCGGAAAGAAAAAAACAGGGAGATATTAATTTGAATTTAAAAAAGAAAGAAACACGTATAGTTATTTCAGTAGTTATCTTATGTCTGCTGGCATTTGGCGTCTATTATTTCAGCGGGAAACTTCCTTTTAAAGGGAAGTTGGGAGATCTGGAGGATATAGATAGGGTACTTGAAGGACTTGATGAAATACCAACAACAGACACAACCTGGATGACTGAAGAAGGCGTTGCGGATACGGCTCCGATTATGGAATTAGGGAAAGAGCCGCCGATACTGCCCGGAGTTGGAGAAGAAGGGCTTCTTAAACTTACTGTGGAATCAACTGATGAGAAGAAAGCTAGGCTTTTAAAAGGCGCGTTTACAAGAGGGAATCAGGCAATTGAAGAGAGCAGGTTCTCAGACGCTTCAGAAGAGTTTATCCAGATTCTCAGGGTGGATCCTGATAATAAAGAAGCTTCAAACTATCTGTTTCTCTGTATGTCTGAGCTTCGCAAAAGAGAAAGGCAGGCAAAGCTTGACTCTGAGACCAGAGAAAGATTTCAGAAGGGTAAGATGTTCTTTGATGAAAAGAATTTTGATGAAGCAATAGATGAGTTCAAAAAAGTGCTTCTGCTTGATGCCACTCATGCTCTTGCAAGTGAATATATGAAAAAAGCGCAGGACATATTGAGCGGCAAAGAAGCGGAAAGGCGGGAAGCAGAAAGAAAAATAAAGGAGGAAGAGGAGAAGAAAAGAGAAGCGGAAAGACAAAAGGAAATAGCGAAAAAAAGAGCAGAGATACCTAAAATATTCCCTTTTGCAGAAAAAAACATTGAAGATGGGAATTATGAAGACGCAATAAAGCAGTTAAAAGATATTCTTAGTGTGGATCCATATAACAAGAGAGCATTAGGTATGCTTGAAACAGCGCAAAAAATGCAGACAGTACTTGAACGCGCCAAAATAGAGGTTGAAGCAAAAGCTGTTGATATGGAAAGAATGAAGGACGTGGATAAAGCCAGCTTGCCTGTAATTGATAAAGCTGAAAGAGCAAAGAAAAAAGAATCAATTAAGGAAGAGGAATTTGTTCCTGAAATACAGAAAATATCAGCGTTGCAGAAGCAGGCAGAACAGCTTGTATCACTGGACTTTCAGGATGCGGATTTAAGGGATGTGATAAGGTTCATGGTAGAGAGAACAGGTATAAATATTGTAATGGACGAAACAATATTAAAAGAATTTACCGAAACAGGCGGGCTGGATGTAGCCCAGTATAATCCGTTTGTGCCTCAGACAGGTGCTCCACAAGCTTTTGGAACTAATCAGCCAAGGCAAATGATTCCACAGCAGGATATGCAGGCTTTGTTTCCGCAGCAGGCTCCCCAAGCGCAGTCTCAGTATCAACAGGGAATGTCTTCTCCCTATGGACAGCCGCAGATGCAGGCAGGAGGTATGCCTCCTCCCGGACTTGTAGGACTACAGCCGGGCTCTGTGCAGATGGCAAAAGCGCCTCAGACATCGCTCAAGGTAACAATATACGTTAACAACGTGCCTCTTAAGGATGTCCTGGATATTATTCTGCGTTCAAAGGGACTTGCATACAGGATTGAAGAGAATATTATCTGGATATCTTCGCCAAAGAATCTGGAAAAAGAGAATCTCATAACTAAGGTATATAGTCTTAAGCATGCTGTTGGTAAATTCACCAACTTTCCCGCAAAGCCGTTTGAAGAAGGCGAGCTTAGCGCAGAAACATCCACAGGCACAGAAGACTTATCCATTGGAGCAGGTAATCAGGGACTAAGTCCTTTTTCAACAGATAGCTCAACAAAACCCGATATGGGTTTCCTTGGTCTCACTGAAGGGCTTAAAACAGAGCAAGAAACCAAGAGAGAAGGAAGTATTAAGAATCTTATTACAGAGATTGTTCCACAGCCGGAAGGAAGCAGAGTTATATTCTACGACAGGCTCAACAAGCTGATTGTGAGAAATACGCCGACAAACATAAAACTTGTGGACCAGATAATTAAAAGTCTGGACGTTGCTACATTTCAGGTTTCCATGGAAATAAGGTTTATAGAGGTGTCCATGTTTTCAGGGAAGAATATAGGGATTAACTGGGATTATATTAAGCAAATAAATTCTACCACTACAGCAACAACTGATATAACGCATGAAGCAGCATCGTTCGGCAAGACAGAATCACTTACAGGAGGACTGGGTTTAACCTACGCAACACTTGGAAGTTTGCAGTTAACAGCAGTGCTCAACGCGCTTGCAAAGGACAAGGATGCAAAAACACTCTCTGCTCCAAAACTTACCTGCCTGAATAACCAGACAGCAAACATAAGAATAGTTAAGAATTACAGATATATAAGCAGATGGGAACTTTCAACCTCAGGTTATGACGAGTATCTAAGAGAAAGATGGGAGCCTGTTATAGGTAAAATCAGCGAAGGAATTGTGCTGGAAATAACGCCAAACGTAAATGATGAAAACAATACAATTACTCTTACTCTTCATCCGTCAATATCTAAACTTGTTGAGATGCAGACAGCAGGTGAGACAGCTCATCCTGTTACTCTTCCGATTACCACTACAAAAAGTACGGATACCACAATTTCAATAAAGAATCATTACACACTTATACTTGGCGGCCTGATGGAGAATGACAGGGCATCTAACGTAAGACGCGTTCCCTGGCTCTCGGACATACCGCTTCTAGGCAAGCTCTTTCAGTCAAAAACAACATACAAAACAAAGAGCAATCTGCTTATATTCATAACAGCACATATGCTTGATTCAGAAGGGAGAGAAATAGAATGAGAAAATTAGTTATCTTTTTATCAATATTAACTGTCTTGTATTCTTCTGCTTATTCCGCTGAATCCTCAAGATCCTTTTTTGAAGGATATAATCTAATGCAGAAGGGCATGTATTCGCAGGCAGTAAGCAAATTCAGGGAAGCAATAAAGGAATCTCCGGAATACGCGCCTACATACACAAACCTTGCAAAGTGCCATGAGTTCCTGAAGCAGTACAGCGATGCAATCCCTATACTAAGAAAAGCAGCAAGACTGATTCCCAGAGACACAAAAAAAATCCAGAGGCACATTGTTCTTCTCGGAGAAATGAAGCAAGTCCTGCCGTATATCTCAAAAGGAGATATTAAATCCGCTATGCCTGTATTAGGAAGGGTAATAAGAGATCCTTATAAAAACAGCTTTATAAGACTTGACGCCCTCTGTTATCTTTCTCATTATTTTTATACCATAAACAGCTATGATAATGCTCAGCAAATGGCAGAAACAGCAATAAAAAGCTATTCGCTGAATTTCATACCTGCGCAAACCTTATATGAATATGCAGACGTTTTAAAGAGCCATGGAAAAAACTATGTTCAGGCGGTAAAGATATACATTTCTCTTGGGCAGAAGGCAAACAGCCCATATTCAAAGGATGATTTAGAAAATCTTGTAGCGGAATGCTATCTTGGAATTGCCAAAGAATCCAAGGATGAGAAAGTAAAGAAGGCAATGTATGAGAGGATAGTTATTCAGTGTCCGAATTCCAGGTATGCAGCAGAAGCCAGGAAAAAGGTTGGGGATATTATAGAAAAGGTAAAGAGGTTAAAAGAAGATGCAGACGTGCAGTTTGATATTGGAAGCTATGCAGCAGCATTACCCATTTACCGGAAAATATACACTGACTATGGGAATACAGATACTGCGCAGTATGCCATGTATTGCGTAGGAAAATGTCTGGCAAATTCAGGAAAATACAAATCAGCAGTTAAGCAATTTCATGAACTGGTGAGAAAATATCCAAAAGGGGAATATGCTGATGACGCTCTTATGGGAGCAGGATGCCTGCTGAGCGGCTTGATGAAGCAGCTTGATTTAGCCCTAAAGGAGTGGGCGTATTTTCTTGCGCATTATCCAAAGAGTGAATATGCAGATGATGCATATTTTGATATAGGGAGAATATATACAGCGAAAAAAAATTATAAGAAGGCATATCAGGCATATGTATACTTACTAAAAAAATATCCTGATAGTCCATGGATAAGACTTGCAAGAGAGGAAATACTGAAAATAAAAAGAGGAGAATACAAGTAAGGTGCAGAAAGCAAAAACAGCTAGTCTATTAATACTGTCTTTTATCTTCTCCATATCTACATCTACACTTTGTCTTGCTGATGAAGATTCTGCATTCTTCAGAGGGTTTGATTATTTACGGAATAAACAGTATTCAAGGGCAATAAGACAGTTTGGGATTACCATAAAAAGAAATCCAACATATCTTCCCACATACTCGTATCTTGGGGAATGTTACGAGAGACAGAAAAAGTATGATAAGTCAAAGGAAGTCTGGAAGAAGTATGTAGAACATGCAAAGTTCTACAAAGAAGCGGGGAAAAAACATATTGAACTACTGGATAAGATAAAAGAGGCAAAAAGCATTCTGGCAGATGTTCTCAAGGAGGAAGTTATTGAAGATACAGATATAATGCAAGAGCTGGCAATTTCGGATACATCAACGAAAGGGGTTATAGATGAGAAGAAAGTGTGGGAAATGGCAGAACCTCTCCTGATAGACGTAGCCAATGACCAGTACCCGATGAGCATAATCTGCCTTCAGGCAAGAGAAATTCTGGGGAAGTATTATTTTAAGAACAAGCTGTATAAAGAGGCAGTGGATACGTATAAGAATGTAGTAACTTTCTATCCAAGGGATATAACCCAGGAGATTCTGTACAACTACGCAATAAGTCTTGGACATATTCAGAAATACGAAGATTCAGTAAAGATGTTTATTCAGATAGAACAGAACTGTCCAATAATAGGTGTAGAAAAAACGAAAGAATTCAGAGAACAGCTTATGATAAGTTATCTGAACATGGCAAACGAGACTGCGGGAACAGAAGAAATAGAAGATATGCTGAAAGCAATAAAAATGTATCAGAAGATTGAGCAGCATTACTCTGATACAAAAGCTTATGAGGTAACGCGCAAAAATATGATACAGGTAGAAGAATTGCTTGCAAAGAGATTTGAGCGAGAAGGCGATGAGATGTATGTGGAGAGGGACTATTCTGAGGCGATGAAGCAATACAAGAAAATAATGGAGAATTGTCCGAGTAGCCCCAGATACCAGAACGCAAGAAAGAAATACGCTACTTTGCGAAAGACTGCGCAGGAATATAAAAATAAGGCGATAGAATTGCACGTTCAGCAGAAATATTCTGAGAGTTTAAAATATTGCAAATTACTTGTTGAAGAATTTTCTGGATGGCATTCAGATTGGGCAGAGTTAAAAATAGGATATCTCTATGCCTGTCAGGAGAATTACACAAAGGCAGTAAATCAGCTTTTAAGGACGGCTAATAAATACCCAAAGAGCCGCTACGCAGAAAATGCAATTGAAAGAGCAGCAACGTATTGCTGGGATAAGCTGGATAAGAGAGATAATGCCTTAAAACTATATATCTATCTTGTTAAGCATTATCCAAAATGTTCATGGTTAGATCATGTGTTGTATAATATAGGATGCATAGGGCTTCAGGAGAAAAACTATCCAAAAGCTTATCAGGCGTTTAAGAAGATACTGGATGATTATCCGGACAGCAGGAAAAGAAGAGAAGCAAGGTTGCAGATAGAGGCGATAAAGCGAATAATAGGGAAACAGGAAAAGAAGTGAAAAAAGCATTTGACATAGTTTTAGTATATGTTAACATTTGGTTGCTCATACTTAATAATTGAAAGGAAGAGTTATGCAGTCATTGATGAGAAAATTCTTTTTGTTGCTTACGCTGTTAATTAGTATTACAATATCTGGGCTTGGATATTCACAAACCGTTCCCATTTATTTTGAAGGACATGGCGGCATTTTTGGAGCACCTAATGTAGATGCTAAATCAGGAACAGTTGTTACCTTTGTTGTGAGTAATCAGAGTGGAAAATCTATCGCATGGGAATGGAATACTCCTTCTCCCTCAGGGACAGGAGTATGGACAGGAGGTGGAAAAAACGGAACCCTGACGCTTATTCCATTTAATACAAATGCTGCTGCATACAGTGTCAGTGTAAAGATATGGTACACAGAAGGCGAAGGCGGTGACGGGTATTATACAATGAGTGGTAATGGAAACATCACTCAGCCAAGCATACAATCAATTGATCCTGCGAGTGGAACGAATGTATGTGTAGTTAAGGGTTCAGAAAATCCTGTCACAGTAAATGTAACCATAGATCATCAGTGGAGCAAAGAGCCTGTAAGAATAGAGGCGGGAAGCCATATTGAAAATACGACCACTCCTTCAAGTGGAGTAGCAACAGCATCGTTTTTAGCAGGTTCATGGACAGCTGGAGAATACGATGTAAAGGCGAAGTTGCCAAAAAGATCAGATCCTGAGAAAGCTGGCGGGAAAATAGTGGTGTATGAAGTGGAAGCAGTTAATGTTAATGCAACAGCTCCTCATAGTACTAAAATTAATTATCACGTTGAACCTTCAAATGCAATCATTGAATCCGCTACTTTCACCGCTCCAGGTAAAACTGAAACAAAAACGAATTTGTCTGGAGATTTTTATTTTACTTATGACCAAGCAGATCTAGCTACAGGAAGTAATACAATAAGGCTAGAATATTCCACAAAGACACTTGATGTAACTGCTACAAGGGAAAATAAGTTAACGCCTCAAGAAACTGAGATTGTTACAGCGTTTTTTGCGATAGAAGGTGTAGGATCACGAATATATACTCACAAATTAAACGAAATCTATCACAAGGTTTCTTATTCCATTTCTTATTCTGGATATACCATTTGGATTGGAAAAGGACACGCAGCTCTGTTTGTAGGAGAAGACTATTATACTATCTCAACAGGCATAGGAATATCAGGTGCTGGATGGGCAGAAAGCCATAAGTATACTTGGGCAAACGGCGGAACCAACTATCAAGGGATGACGCATTCTGAAGGAATGGGAAATCCTCAGACATTATATAAGCAATGTTCGGACAATCTTTGGCCGTTGAGCGGAGGTATTGTTGGGATAGCTAGGGTTAATTCGTTGATATATCAATCCGGCGGCGGGTTTTATCCTGCTATACCTATTTTGAATCGGGAAATAGATAGAAGCATACCATAGGAGAGCAAAATGAGAAAATTAAGATTTTCAATTGTAATAACCAGTTTATTTTTAAGCCTTTTGCCGTTTCAGCTAAAAGCAGAGTCTAATCTTCTTCCAAACCAGCTGGTAGCTATAATAAATGGGCAAAAAGTATTTTATAAACATATTGCCTTTACTCCAGAATTAATTGAAAAAATGTATGGAAAATCTTTTTCGCCTCAGGAACTCGCAGAGAAGATAATTACTCAAGAAAAATACCAGCTTATTCGAATAACTCAGAATATTATTTATAAACAAAAAATTGAGGAATGGGGAATAACGGCTACTGATGAGGAAGCTAGGAAAAGATTAAGAGAAGTGTTTAAAAGACAAAAAATAGACCAAGCAGTTATTAGCAAGACTAAGAAAATATATTTAGCAATTATAAAATCATTGGAAGAATATATTGAGCATCCTGAAAAAGATAAGGAGATATACAAGAAAAACTTGGCGGGAGTAGTAATCCTTCAAGAATGGGAAATATGGAAAACGCATAATACTCCCGAAGCAATACAAAAATTAAAAAATATGGTTCCTGTTTCAGTGGAAGATACAATCGAAAAAAGCATAGAATCTACAAAAAGAGACATCGTTCTAGAAAAATTTCAAAACAAAATAGTGGGAAATATTTTGGTTTCTGAGAAAGAGACAAAAATTTTCTATCGAAATATATATGAGAACATTGAATCTCCTCCTCAATATTCTAAGATTAAAGAATCATTAAGGAGGAAACTCATAGAAAGAGAAAAGGGGAAACGCATAAAAGCATGGTGGAAACTCCATGGTCAACGTGCTAATATCCAGATATTGGTTGATAAATATAAAGATTTTACAGAACTCTCAAAGTAAGAATATCCATGCCTTTTCGCTTTCTCAATAATATATTTAATTTTACGAAAAGAAGTAAGATTTGACATATTATTTGCTAGACTCCGCCTATTTTAAATAAAGCAGGAAGCAAGGGAAAGGAAATATAGTTATGCAGTCATTGATGAGAAAATTCTTTTTGTTGCTTACGCTGTTAATTAGTATTACAATATCTGGGCTTGGATATTCACAAACCGTTCCCATTTATTTTGAAGGACATGGCGGCATTTTTGGAGCACCTAATGTAGATGCTAAATCAGGAACAGTTGTTACCTTTGTTGTGAGTAATCAGAGTGGAAAATCTATCGCATGGGAATGGAATACTCCTTCTCCCTCAGGGACAGGAGTATGGACAGGAGGTGGAAAAAACGGAACCCTGACGCTTATTCCATTTAATACAAATGCTGCTGCATACAGTGTCAGTGTAAAGATATGGTACACAGAA
This sequence comes from uncultured bacterium, assembly GCA_964437505.1. Classification (GTDB taxonomy): domain Bacteria; phylum JAHJDO01; class JAHJDO01; order JAHJDO01; family JAHJDO01; genus JAHJDO01. The sequence goes on along the minus strand of CAYTGU010000011.1, from coordinate 26,543 downwards.
GGCGAAGGCGGTGACGGGTATTATACAATGAGTGGTAATGGAAACATCACTCAGCCAAGCATACAATCAATTGATCCTGCGAGTGGAACGAATGTATGTGTAGTTAAGGGTTCAGAAAATCCTGTCACAGTAAATGTAACCATAGATCATCAGTGGAGCAAAGAGCCTGTAAGAATAGAGGCGGGAAGCCATATTGAAAATACGACCACTCCTTCAAGTGGAGTAGCAACAGCATCGTTTTTAGCAGGTTCATGGACAGCTGGAGAATACGATGTAAAGGCGAAGTTGCCAAAAAGATCAGATCCTGAGAAAGCTGGCGGGAAAATAGTGGTGGTTGGAGTGGGTGATATTGATGCCGACAAAGATTCAGCATGTATTAAGGAAGATGTCACATTTACTGCCACAACTATTCCAGCTGGCCATGAAGATCTTGTAACTTGGTCTGGAGGAGGAACTCCTGCCACAGATGAAGGAGGGACTTTTACTACACAATGGAGTACAAAAGGAAATAAAACTGTAACAGCATTAGATAAAAATTTTGAAATAACGATTCTTTGTACAATATTGGAAAGCTGGGCTGAGGTGGTAGCTTGCTCAAACCTTGAACAGCGTCCAGGGGACAAGGACCCTAATGGGTGTTCTATTCCTCCATTTTTTGTAGAGGAGGGTCAAGATCCTAATAATCCGGCAGGGTGTGAAGATACAAGTTTTCTCGCAGCTTGTAACGCGCATGATGAGTGTTACCAAACATGCGAAAGCAATAAAGAATCATGTGATGGTACTTTTTACAGTAATATGTTGGAGGATGTTTGTCTTGGATCGCCATGTATTGGTGTGTGTAGCAGGTCTGCATCAACTTATTACAATGCAGTTTTTGGTGCACTCGGGTTGATAGCATGGAAGGCAGACCAAGTGCTATATTGTGTCTGTTGTGATTAGGAATAATGAGTAAAAATACAAGGAGGGAAAGGCTATGAGAGGTTTTAAGATTTTAATCAAATTATTGTTAGTTTTAACTGTTTTTTGCACAGCAGGACAGGCTTGTGCTGAAGATAACAGCGCTCCTGCCAAGGTGTTGTGGCAGCGAGATTTTGGAGGTGGTAACAATTTGAGTTATTCACCGGGCGCAGTGACCTTTAACAAGGCTAATAATAGATTCTTGATATTAGGTACCTCATTTCGGCAGAAGACTTATTCAGAAGGGAAGTTCTGGCTTTGGGAAGTTGACCGAGACGGTAACAGGGTGAGGAATATAGTGCTCAAAAACGCTCCTGAGAAATTCAAGTCAGTCATAACGTTGGGCTCCACGCTTATAAAAGATATAGCCGTGTCGGGAAATGGGGATATTTTTGCAGTTGGCAAGTTTGATGGCTTTAAGCAGTCTTTTATAAAGATTGACCGGAAAGGGAAAATAATTTTCAGTAAAATCATTTCTAAAAGAAGTCTTAAGGAACTTCTTATAATTGATAAAATGATACGTCTTTTTGATGACAGTTTTCTTCTTGTCGGGACTGATGCAGGGAGTGGTGATTATAGTGATGGTCTGGTTATAAAAGTTGATTCCGAAGGGAACAGACTTTGGAAGAGAACATATGACCTTGGGAGAGCGGACTTTTTTACTGATGGTGTGCCTGTGGGAAACGAGGGCGAATTTTTGGTAGTTGGAGGTTCTGTGGAGTTTAAAAGATTCTTGCCCGTAGTGCCGTCTGATGTTTATATATTACGATGTAATGCAAAAGGCACAATCTTGTCGGAAGAATTTTTTCCCGGAGATTCTTCTCCTACAGCACAACCTAAGGTCTGCCAACTTGATTCGGGAGACTTCGTTGTGGCGTATGACAAGCGTGTTGGAATGGGAACTACAGACCTTAGAATTAAAGCATTCTCTCCTGATTTTAAAAAGGTATTGTGGGAGAAAGAGGTTTTTAAATTGGAGAAAGCAGCGTTTCCTACACCTTTCAATATCATGGCTGTTCCCGGTGGTTTTATTATGTCAGATTCCGTGGGGGTTGGCACTCTTAAGGTATACAAATATGATAATGAAGGCAATCAACTCCGCAGTCTCTCTGTGGATAAAGCGGGTTGGCTGGGAAACATCCATCTTGCACATACAGGAGACAAAGCTTTCATCATTTCGGGAACGCTTCCAAAAAGCAAGGATAATAGAATTAGTGACATCAAAGTCCTTGCCATTGAACTTAACCAGCCAAAAAAATTAGGCAAGAAAGCCAGACATCTTCTTAAATAATATAAGTAACTTTCGTGTTCTGTGCCTGTTTTTGCTTAACTAGCAATGAATATTTATTATGGAAACAAGAAATTTTAAACGCACTAAATATAAACCAATTATTACGATACTGGTTATTTCGGTTGCCTTGCTTTTTTCCAATGTTATGCCGGTCTATGCCGGAAAAGCCATTGAAAATCTGCGTTATGATGAGCGTTTGTTAAAAGATCCTTATTATAGTATTTTAGTTGTCTCTGTTTTGGAAATAAACAGTAAGAATACTACTAACGCTAATCCTCCTAAAGCTAAAGTAAAAGTCGACGAAATTCTTCGTCTTCAGACTCATAGAAAAGGAATAAAATATCTTACTGAGTCAGATGCTATTGATGTAGTTTGGAGAACTCGTCATAAACCAAGCGATCATGAAGGTTGGAACCCTAAAGACAAAACTAATCCTCCTACTGGATGGCATAAAAGCCCTTTTAAGAAAGAATGGCTCGCACGACCGCTAATTGGACCTGATATAGGCGAAAAGCTGATTATATTCATTTTAGAAAGAGATGCCCCTTCAGCCATTTGGGGAGAAGTGGTTCAGGTTTATAAATTTTCGTCCGCAAACAAGGAGACTGTTTTGCAAAGTGCCACACCTGCTGACAGAACGTGGAAAATTCAGGGTTCTATTGCTATTTTAATCATTATACTTGCTGGTATTAACTTAGTATTCTATGTATTTTTAAAGAAGCCATTTTGTTCCAAACAATCAGGATGTCTGTTTCAGAGTGCTATTTGTATAATTCCCTTTCTGGTACTTGGTCTTTATATTTTGTATGAATCTGGGATATCCCCCTATGCAGCCATTAGGATTGATTTACTTCTCATTATTCCTGCTTTAGTTTTGACTTTTTTGCCATGGATATTTCTTTTTGTATCTTGGTTTAGAAATTCATAAAAAAATTCTATTTTTGGATTAAGAAAAAGTTTACTATGATAACGAAAATATTACATATTTTAGTTGTTTTTTTACTTTGTTTTGGAGTTGTGAAAGGGTATTCAGAGCAAGTCCAAGTTGAGGCAGCAAACTCAGTCTCCCCGAATATACAGTTTGAGCGCAAAGTATACGATTACGGGACAGTTTACCAAGGAGAGAAGGTTCCGTGCGTTTATCGGTTCAAGAATGCTGGTGCTGACAGTCTAATCATTGGAAAAGTTAGAAGTGGTTGTAGCTGTACTGCTGCGATTATTTCCTCTAAAAAACTCCTGCCTGGTGAAACAGGAGAACTAAAAGTTACCTTTTACACAAAAGGACGCCAAGGAAAACAGTCAAAAACTATATATGTGCATTCTAACGATCCTGATGAGCCAGTGGTCAAGCTAAAGATTACCGGCTTCGTTAAAAAGACGGTAACAGTAAATCCCCGAACTGTGTCTTTCGGAACTGTCCCTAAAGGAGAAACGGCTACAAAAAACGCGAGACTTACATTAGAAAAAGAAGTGAAAGTATTAAAAGTAGAATCAAGCTCAGACTATCTTACTTTAGAACTTTCCCAACTTAAAGATGAGGAAAATATATTAGAGCTTAAAGTTGTTTTGAGCCCAGAGACACCGATTGGACAATTGCGAGAAAAGTTAACCATCCATACTAATGTTAAAAAACAACCATTTATGGATATTCCTGTACAAGTACGCGTAAGTGGCGAAATAGATGTTTCATCGTATAGAATTGTACTCCAAGCCGTAAAGCAGGAGAACTCTTACACGCCTGAGTACCACGGGATAAGGATTCGATCGCTTAGTGGGGAACATTTTGAGATAACAAAAGTAGAATGCGATTCAAAGTTTATCTGTATGGAATTGTATCCTATTCAGAAGTCAGCCAAATATTATCTAACTGCTAGCATAAAAAAGGATGCTCCTGTGGGGACAATCAAAGGGAATATAAACATTCACACGGACAATCCGGAGCAAAAATGTATTACGCTAACCTTTGTAGCTATCGTTGCTCCTGAACAAAGCTGAAATGAAGCGCATTTCGCCTGTCTTTAGTCGAATAATCTTATTTTTACTGTGTCTCTCCATTTATGTATCAGTTGAAGCAGCAGATACATTTTCAGTATGCGTGTACCTTTTCTATTCGCCTGATTGTGAAGAATGTCATGAGATAAAGAACAACTATCTTCCATGTCTGAGCGAAAAATATTCCTCTCTGGAAGTGAACGCTTTTAATATAAGTAATATAGAGGATTACCAATTGATGTTGCGTTTAGAAAAAAGGTATGGAGAAATCAAAAACCCTCCCCCGACTATATTTATTGATGGTCAAATCCTCGATGGGGAAGAAGAGATTAAAGAGGGGTTAGAAGAGATGATTGAGTTGGCTCTCCTGAAAGGTGGCTCCTCGTGGCCACAACTTGCGGAGAAAGACGAGACAGAAAAATCAAATTGTGCTCTGGTAGCGAATAAGTTTAAACAATTAGGAATTTTCTCTGTTATAGGGGGAGGATTGCTTGATGGGATAAATCCCTGCGCTTTTACAACTATCATATTCCTAATATCTTATCTAAATTTTATCAAACGCAAGAAGAAAGAAATTCTTTTTATAGGAGCTGTCTTTACCTTAGCTGTTTTCATTACCTACCTATCTGTGGGGATAGGACTGTTTGAATTTATCAAGCGAATAAGCATCCTCCCAACTCTGAGTCGAATTCTCTCTTTTTTGGTAGCCGGCATAGCTTTCCTACTTGCTATTTTCAGTCTTTATGACTATTGGAAGATTAAGCGGGGAAAGATAATGGATATAAGCTTGCAGTTACCACGGTTTCTAAAAGATAAAATACATGCTGTAATCAGGAAAGAGTCTAATATGAAGCACTATATTTTAGCTGCATTTATTATTGGTTTTCTAGTTTCCTTATTAGAATTTCCCTGTACAGGTCAAATCTATTTACCCATAATAGTTGTCGTGCGAGAGATATCAGCGTTGCGTATACAGGCTTTATTTTATCTCATACTATACAACCTGATGTTTATTTTGCCTCTGATAGTAGTCTTTGGTTTTGCCTACTGGGGAACGACTTGGGAAGGACTGAGCAAAGTAATGTATAGACATGTAGGAATGGTAAAGATTTTTAGTGCCGTTCTCTTTTTTGGATTAGCCACCATTTTGTTGATATTGACGTTAGGTTAAATAGAGCTTACATAAAATAGACAGTGACGTTTCCCATTTTCTCCAGTCCTCAAAATTTTATTGACGTTTCAAGCAATTCTTAGTACAACAATATTAGAGTAACAATAAATGTTCAATGATTAATATTATATTTTCTACCCCTTTACATATATGAAACTAATCTGGCTCATCATTTATCTATCCTTTTTAATTTGGTCTGCCATTAGTCCCAAAGAATACTTCACTTGGTTTCTGGAAGTGATTCCTGCCATTATTGGTGGTATTATTTTAGCCTTCACATACAAATCCTTTCGGCTAACACGACTTGTCTATATTTTAATTCTTCTTCACTGTGTAGTTCTATTTATTGGGGGGCACTTTACTTATGCTGAAGTGCCTTTATTCGACTATCTTAAAGAAACATTCAATTGGCAAAGAAATAATTACGACAAAGTTGGCCATTTTATGCAAGGTTTTGCCCCTGCAATGATAGCTCGTGAAATATTCGTTCGAAAAAACATTGTAAATTTTCCCAGATGGAGAAACTTCTTTATTTTATGTTTCTGTCTCGCTTTTAGCGCCTTCTATGAGCTTATAGAATGGGTTGTGTCTTTATCCACAGGTGAATCAGCTGAAGCATTTTTGGGCACTCAAGGCTATGTTTGGGACACACAGTCAGATATGGCTTTTGCTCTTTTAGGAGCTATATTAGCATTGCTATCTCTAAGTTTCATACATGACAAGCAAATCCGAAACTTAACAAGTCATTCCACCTGAAATTCCTACGCTACGGGATTCCTGTGAATTCTAACGTTCTAAACTAATTTCTGTCTATCGATTTCTAAATTCCAAAAATCACTGTTAGGCTTCCCTTAGTAAGCCACAGATAATGAGTTTAAGATTCAAAATCGGTTGAGCGTTCTAAAACTCTGATGTATACTAAAAATAATTCAAAGGATTAAGGCAAGAAGTTTGTCTAAATATATGAAGACTAAAACTTTTTCCAGAAAGTGATTAGTGAAAAAAACAGAAGATAGCATACTTGTGCAAAAAGTCAAAGAAGGCGATAAGGATGCCTTTGGTGAATTAGTGGAAAGACATAAACGGCAAATCTATTTTGCGGTTTATAGGATGACTAATAACCATTGTGATGCAGATGACCTTTCTCAGGAAGCTTTTATTAGAGCTTATGAATCAATCAATAGTTATAGGGAAAAGGCGAGCTTCTCCACATGGGTATATAGAATAGCAATGAATATAACTATCAACCATTTAAAGAAATCGGGGAAAAGACAAACAGTTACATTAGATGAAAATATCTTAATTAGGGGCGCTAACTTAGCTATTCACACCGACAATCCCAGAAAAAACATAGAGAGTCGTGAACTACATGAGGAAATAACAAAAGCTATAGAGTCTTTGCCGCTAAAGCAGAAAACAGTAGTGGTGCTGGCAATTATTGAGGGTCTGTCTCACGGCGAGATAGCTGAAATACAAGGCTGTTTAGAAAAGACTGTATCCTGGCGTTTATTCCATGCACGAAAAAAGCTCAAAGTAAAATTGAAAAAATATATAAGTTAATGGGAGGTAAATACTAATGAAAACCGAGAAAATAGATGAGTTGATAAGGCTTAAAGCTGAAGAAGAGCCGCCTAAAAAATACTGGAATAATTACTGGCCAAGGTTGAAAAACAGAATAAAAAAACCTTCGGCAATATCGCAATTAAATCCACATTTACCTAGGAACAGAAATTTACTTAATCTTCTTATTCCCAGGTTTGGATTAGTTTTGAATGGCTTGATAGTAATAATGTTAATTTTTGCAGGCAGTTTTCTTTATAAAAATACACAACAGATGAAATTGATGCAAATCGCTTTTAATAAGAGACAGGAGAAACCAGCAGGTTTTGAAACCAAACAAGCTGTTGAAAAATCTGTTAGAAAACAAGTAAAACTATTTCAGGAAATAAGAAAGACGTTTTCTCGCAATGTAAAGTGGATAGTAACTAATAATGGGGACATTGATGTTGAACTTGCCAGCAGAAAATTAGAGAAAGCAGTCAGTCAGGAGCAGGTACCAATCTTTCTTAAGTTTGAAATTCTCCGGCTTGGTCCAGCTGCTGAAATTGTTTCTTCTCCCAAGATAATGGTTTTAAATGGTAATGAAGTAAATACTAATCTGAAAGGTTCGTCAACAAAAGACAATACTTCTTACAGATACCAATTTGTTCCAATAGTAAATACTAATGGAAGTGTTGACTTAATGGCAAAAGTATCGCTGGACGATTCTGCTTTAACTGGTTCTCTGAAACTTGTTGAGGGAAAGACAGTGAAATTAGGAAGCATAAGAAAAGAGAATGACGAATATTCTGTTTATGTTACTGTTTGTTTTAAGGACTTTAATGTGGTTAAAACTGAAAGTAAAGAGGTATGAAGAAAGCGGTTCTGCTTTTATTAATTGTATTAATATCTTCTTTAGCAGGCGCCAAAGGTTTGCCTGCGCTATCCATTGAGGAGTTAGATCAACACTTTTTCTCAGGCGAGAAAGTTGAACGCACCATCATAATAAAAAGAAAGCCTATGAAAGCCTATGAAGCTGTATTGAGTTGGGAGAGTATAGTTGCTCCGGCTGTTATAGAAAGAGGCAGAGAAAATATAAAATTAAAGATTTTGCAAGAGAATCGTTTCAAGGTATTACTCAAGATGCCGGATGTAAAGCGAAGAACAGATCTTATATGGAAGATTAATGTTGTTATAAAGGAAAAACTAAATACAGGCCGCGAAATTTGTTACAATCTAAAACACGAGATTAATTATGTTGTCTTTTCCAATGACATTCCCCACAATATTAAAAATATTATTTTTGAGAAACAGATTGGTATTGTTGATCCAAAAGGAAAGCTTAAAAAAATTATTGAACATCTGGATATTCCTTTTACTCCTTTAAATAGCCAACTAAGTTTAGAAACATTTCAGGGAGATTTAATAATTATCGGGCCTGATGCGCTTACGTCCGAACATTTATGGAACGGTTTGCTGCTTCTGGAGGATAAAGGATTGTCTGCATTATGTTTCAGTCATAAAAAGCAGCCAAAATTTCCACTGCCTATAGAAGCTTCTGACGAAGCGCCTATATTGGTCTTAAGAATTTCTGCTTTTACCCATCCTGTCTTTCAGGAGATAAAAGAGAGAGATTTATCCAATTGGCGCGTGGATGGAATAATTGGACGATATCTCTTTCAATTACCCGTAGGGAATTTCAGGGCGCTGGTAAGAACGGATTTACCTGATAATGCTGCTTCTCCATTGATAGAATTGCAATATGATGATGGTAAATTTATCTTTTGTCAGTTGCCTGTAATTGAGAAATTCATGGAAGATCCTATTGCTCGTTTGCTTTTTGAGAATCTTATTCGTTATTCTCTCATAGAGCAGGATGTTCTCACAAATTTAGTAGAGACAGGTCGTGACCTGTCCGATACAAAAAACCCAAAACCAAAATAACAAAAGGAGGGCAAAAGATGGAAAAGAAAACGTGGGGAAAAACGAAAACACTGCTGGCTATATTCCTATTCTGCATTGTAGGTTTTAGGAATATTGTTTGCGCAGAAGAACTGACAGTGGCGGTATTTGATTTTGAATCCAAGGATAAGGGGATTACTGCTGTAGGCAGCAAAATATCTTCCATGATTACTGCGGAACTTTCCAGTGATTCAAATCTTAAACTGGTTGAGAGAGAAAAACTTGATAATATTCTTGACGAATTAGGATTAAGTCTCTCTGGAATAGTAAGTGAAAAAGAAGCTGCTAGAATTGGACAATTAGCAGGGGCTAAGATATTGGTAATCGGTCGAGCATTTACCGTTGACGGAGAATTGGTTGTTATAGCCAAGATCATTGCTACTGAAACAAGCCGTGTAAAAGCTGAGATAGTAAAAGGATCTCTCTCTGGAAAGCTAATTACCATAATAGATAAGACTGCTAAAAAAGTACACAAAGTCATTTCTGAAAAGGGGCCATCTATGGTGGCAAGTGCTGATATTGTTTCTTCTGAAGACAAGCTTGATTTCCTAAAACTAAAACTGAAAGACAAAAAACTTCCAAAGGTATCAGTATCTGTCAGGGAAAGACACTTTGGCGGAGTAACTATTGACCCTGCAGTCGAGACTGAGATTATCTATTACCTGAAAAAATTAGGATTCACTGTAATCAGTCAGAAAGGGGATACTTTGGCCGGTTGGGCAAAGGAATACTTCAGGAACGCCAATATTGAAGTTCCCAGAAAAATTGAAAAAGTAGATATTCTGATCATTGGTGAAGCCTTCAGTGAGCTTGCAATGAGAAAAAGGAATCTTGTCTCTGGCAAGGCAAGGGTAGAGATTCAGGCTATAGATTGCAAAACAGGACGAGTTCTAGCCATTGACAGAGAAACTAACACCGCTGTTGACCTCTCTGAGCAGATGGCTGCGAAGAAAGCTTTGCAGGAAGCTGCAAGCAATCTCTGCTATCGGCTCATTCCTGAGTTTGTTGATAACTGGACAGGAAAACCAAAGACCATAGCAATCATGGATTTTGGCAATACCACAGGCGATAAAAAACTAACTAAATGGGGCAAAGATTGCGCTGAACTACTTACTCTAAAACTTTCCACAGATGACAGATTTAACTTAGTAGAGCGGAAGGAAATAGATAAGATACTGGAAGAAGTGCAGCTCAACAGATCAGGGTATGTAAATACGAAAAATGCCATAAAGATAGGCAGAATGCTTGGCGCTCAAATAATGGTTTTGGGTATCCTGCTGGATGTGAATTCACATCTTCGGCTGGATGTTCATCTTGTAGAGCCTGAAAGCGGGAAAATTGTGAAAGCTGAAGTTGTAGAGGGAACATCAAGTAATCTTAAGGAGATGGAAAGAAAGCTTATCACGGTTATATCAAAGGCATTAATTGATGTCATAAATAAGAAATAGTGCCAGTTTTTATCTTTATGAATAATAAATCTGTCCGTGCTTTGAAAATATCTTTGTTTGTCATGCTGATCCTATGCATGATAATTCCATCCATTCTGTCTGCCTCAGAGGAAAAGAAGGTTGCCATACTGGATTTCGTGAATGAGGGACCTTATGAGAGACTGGATTATCTCAAGTATCTACTTCCACAGGTTCTCATAAGCGGACTGGCTGGGCAGGATGGAATAGCTGTTCTTAAGCGCCATCATCTGGAAGCTCTTATCGGAGAAAGCGAACTGGCGCAGAAGGGATTTTTAGAGGAAAAACCGTTCACTCCTGAGGAAGCTGATATCATAGTAGAAGGAAGCTGGGCAGAACAGCCAAAACCGGGATTAGCATTTGAAGAGACCCCACTGTTAATAAAAGCAATTGTTAGAGAGGGACTTTCCAAGAAGATTCTGGGTAAGATTGAAGTAATCGGCAAAAGAGAAGAATTTGCCAGAATCCAGAAAGAACTCATAACTGGAGTTCTATCCGCAATATCCGGAAGAGAATACTCTGTAAAAGAGGGCAAAAAAACAATATCTTCTTGGGAGGCAGCAGAACATATTGGCATAGGTTTGGCTATATTAAAGTCTATAGATGACTGGGCATTGCCTGCTTCCGTGAAAAATTTAAATAAAGCCATAGAATCCTTTAAGAGAACAATATATCTTGATCCGGAATCGCCTTCTCTTCCCTATAAAAAAATAGCTTTCTGTTATAGCAGATTGCTGTTTTTTGCTGACAAAGAGTCAGAAGCGGCTGCTCAGGCGCTTCGGGAATCTATTAAATGGCATGGCTATCTCATAGATAAATTTTGGGACGATTCAATTATATGTCCCCAAGCTATGCAATCACTTATGAAAGATTACTACTCTGTTGGTATGGGGAACAGAGGCAGGAGGCTTGAATTGTCGGAATCAGGGGAAAAGGAATTCTTCAAGCGTTTAGAGCAGCTTATGGGGCCATTAATAGAAAGGCACAGTCCGTCTGTTTATATCCAACGTAGTCTCCGAATTGCGGCTGATGTTACCGAGCACTTTCTTCGAGAATATAAATATTCTATCAGACTCAGGCGAAAGCTTCTGAATGAGTGCTTAGATTTTAGGTGTAACTGGTGGAGTAATTCGAAAACTTGGGAAGCAAATGTGGAGTTTTTACTGCCATTGGCCATAGCAGGAACCATCAGGAAGTCCGGTCATGTTGAAGAAGCCATAAAAGAACTTGAAGCAGCAGCCAAAAGGAATCAAAATTCAAAATATGTTTGTCACATACATTCTAGAATAGCAGACCTTGCCTTTGCTCCTAATCTACGGAAACGCAGAACTAATAATTATGAACTGGCAAAAAAGCACTTTGCTCTGGCAATATCTTCTGCCGAACGGGCAAAACAAGGTAAAAATTTATGTTGGGGGCTTGCTTTGGAGTTTGTTGGAGAGAAGATCATTGATGATCCATCCTGTTCGGATTCTCTGAGACAGAAAGCCTTTGAATTAAATTCTGAAATAGTTTTCGGTACGGAAGATGGCAGATTGGTCGCTAATTTACCACATTTTGCTGGATTTCTTCGTAGACATGCAGATTTGTATCCTCCTGCTAAGGATATGTTAGCAAAGCTTATAGAGAAGGAAAAAACTAATTATGAAGCTCCACTTTCTGATATTCACAATCAGATTGTATGGAAGAAACCTGTCTGGCATTGGAAACGGTCGCTTGGACGGCGTGACTTTGCCTCTAGTGCTGTGTTTAAGGAAGATGATGTTATATGGATTGCTCTTACTACCAGCCTTCCGTGTATATCTTTATGGCAGTTTAATTTGAATGCCTGTACTGTAAATTATTATGCTGATTATACACATGTCAGCAAAAATATAAAAATTACTTCTATTGCAAAGGCTGGCAGCAGATTTTTTATTGGAACTACAGATGGGTTGCTTGTATTAAATGAGAAGAAAAAATGGGAAATGTTTACTATTAAAGATGGACTGCCCTTTTCAAAAGTAAGGTGTCTTGCTGTGGATAAAAATTCCTGCTGGATAGGTTGTGGAACTATTCGCGAAGGCAATATATATAAAGGCGCTTTATGCAGATATGTATGGGATACAAGAAGCTGGAAAACCTATTCCATGAAGAGTGTTCCAACATCTCTTGCTTTCAGCGGAGATGAACTATGGATAGGTATGTGGGGAGAACCCATAAAGAAGCCTATTTATAAGATGAAAGCAAACCCTGGTAAGAAGCAGGTTTACAGGATGGATAAAAACACAGGTAAGCTTTGTTTAGTTGTTAATCAATTATATATCTGTGGCACGTATGGTCCCGCTGGGTATATGCAGTGGCGTGATATTCCAGTAGTATTCCATGACGAAAAGAACAGCATCTGGTGTGCTACAACACAGGAATGTTTGCAGATTGATAAAAACACTAATAAAGTAATCTTTAAAATAGATAAATATATCAGCGATATTACAAAGAATAAAGAAGGCTATTGGCTTGCTTCATATTCTCAGAATTGGGCTGAGCGGGATGGGCGATTAACGCGAGTTCATGACCAAGGTTGTATTATCTTTCTTGGTTCCGAGGAAACCTATTCTATTATAGTTTCCGATGGTTTATTAGGGCTCGATAGAATTAAAGCCGTTTATCCGCATAAGCAATTCATCTGGGTTATAGATGACGATATGAAAATATATGGTCTTGAACGCTCAATGCTGCATATGCCTGATGCTCTTCTTAAACAGATAGCATCTGCCTATAGGATGAAGAATATTGATGTACGGGTTGCTGTTGAACTTTTAGAAAAGCTAAAGAAACCTCTTCCAAAATCCGCAGGTCTTCGCCTAGAAATTGCCGGCTGTTATCGGCATCTGCTATCAATGGCAAAACAAGGAAAGAAACACAGAAGAAATGCATATGAGCTGGAAGTGAGTAAAAAATTGGAGTTTTATAAGGCAAAATGTATAAAGACATTCCTAGAAGCGTATGAATTAGACCATGGGTCGAAAGTTGTGCTGGAAGCTATAAAAAGTGCGGAAAAAAATGAACATATTAAGATTTTGGATAAGAAATGAGAATGCTCAAAGCCAGCACAGTCATTATACTGATTCTTTGCATGATAATCCCATCCGCTCTGTTTGCTTCAGATAAACCAACGATTGCCGTTCTGCGATTTGAAAACAAAAGCGCTTTTGACAGGCTTGATCCATTTGAGATTGCCCTGCCATATATGCTGATCAGCGACTTATCCAAGATTTCAGGTATTCAACTCGTAGAAAGGGACAAGATAGATAAGTTAATGGCCGAGACAGGATTAGCTGAGAAGGATCTGATGGATCCTGCCACTATGCAGAAGATAGGAAAAGCTCTCGGCGCTGATATTATCATCATAGGAAGTTTTGTGGAACAGGTTGAAAGTGGTAAGACGGTGGATGAATCAAATCTGTCTATAACTCTGGACCTTGAGAATGTCGCTACAGGCAAGGTTATTGAAAAGATACAGGTGAAAGGAAAGAGCAAAGAATTTTACACATTAGAGAAAAAACTGGTTAGATTATTAACTGAGGCTTTGGAGTTCATGCCTACTCAGAAAGAAGCAGATTCTATTCGTAAAATAGCTACCAGGTCACTGGAGGCAGCTATACATTTTGCTAGAGGAAAAGAGTTAGAATTCAAGGCAGCCTGTTATTATGGGCAAAAAAAGTATGGAGTAGAAGATAAAGAAAAAATTTTGCTTCAAGCCGTATCCGAATTTAAACAAGCTCTTTACTTAGACCCTGAATATGCCGATGCTCAGTTCGAGCTTACAATGGTGCCACTTTATGAGGAAACATATGAGTTACCTTATAAAGAAAGAATCAAATACATAGAACGCACAATAACCGAGTGTGAGGAATTTGTTAATCGGTTTTCTGATGACTTAAGAGGTGCAGATATTCTAATAAAGTTAGCCAATATTTATTCATTTGCTAACCAGCCTTATACAAACCATGATAAAGCAATAGCGTGTTGGAAGAAGAGTATTTTCCAATATAACTATAAAGGTTCTGGCCCGGTTGAAGCTCTTGTAGGAGCTTATTTAGAAAAAGGTAATTATAACAAGTCAATTGAAATGTGTCGGTTTCTAATAGAACATTACCCAAATGAGGTTACATATGGCGACTTATTGTCCGGGAAAATTCTTGGTTATCATAAGATGCTTGAGATTTATGAACACTGTGAGCAATATGACAAGGCATTGGAAATTATAGAATACATAAAAAAGAACGAACTATTCAGCGAGCCATATTATAAAAAAGAGGAGTGGAACGAAAGTTTTCCTCATGAGTACATAGATGACTTACTTTGTCTACGCAAGCGAAAAGGAGATATCTATATCAAAATGGGCAGAGCAGATAAAGCAGTTAGTGAGTGGGAAGGTATGATAGATGAACTCAGTCGCTTGCCTGACAATAAGTGGGATATTCATGGAGGAGGCAGTTGGTTTTCCCTGCAATTGTTCTGGTACGACTTGGCTAAGGCTTATCGGACCCTGAGAAAGGAAAATAAAGCTATACATTATTTTCACGAGACTACGCGCGCTCCGACTGATGATCCAAGGGAAGCTATTCAGGTCTACTATGACCTCGGCAAAATATATCAGAAAAAGAGAGAATGGCTAAAAGCTTTAATGGCTTATGAGAAACTTTTGGCCTTAGGGAATCCAAGGCAAAAATCTGTTGATAAGGATATGGAAATCTGCCGGAAGAATTTAGGGATAAAGAAACCACAAACACTAAGACGTTGGGTTTCCTATCACCTTTTCCCAGAATCTCCTAATGAGGTTATAGTTGATAAGATGCGATGGACTGTCTATGAAAAGTATGGGTCGGCAGTTTTGATAAAAGAGAAGGGGGATTTGTATTTCGCCTTAAAGTATAGGTGTTTTTCCTATTATAGGAATAAAAAGCATGTTTGGGGTGAGTGGCCAATAGGAGAAAAAAACGGTTGGTTTATTAGTCAAGTAAATTCATCAGGTAAACAGAAATTTATCCGTAAGATTCCAGATGTGTTCAATATAAAATACGTTACGGATATTGCTGTGGATGATAATAATATTTGGCTGGCATCAGGAAGGAGTGGGGTAATTAGGTTTGATCGAAAAACTAAAAAGTGGACTCAATATACAACAAAGGACGGGCTTTCTCATAATATTGTCTGGGATATTGCGCTGACGTCAAAATCCGTCTGGTTTGGATTTGGCGATAAGGGACGAGGAGGTATTAGTGAATATAACATTAGAACCGGGAAGTGGAGGGTTCATTGGCATAAAAGCATTGCCTGCGCAGTAACAGCTCTAGCAGTTCAAGGCAACCAGCTTTGGGCAGGTGTTGGTGATGGTACTATCGCCATTCTTGATTTGCAAAATAAGTCATGGAAAATAATGCGTGGAAAAGAAGGCTATGGCAATATAGGGTTTCATCCCATGATAAAGAATTCAACAAGCAATTGTTCTACTATACGTGGTATCCAGGTTCAGAGAGGTCAGATTTGGTTTGCATGTGGCGGCCAAGGGATAAAGATGTATGATATAAAAACAGGAAAATGGAAGGAATGGAAATTAAAAGTAAAATTAGCAGATAGTACATTTCATAAGATTGAAGCATGCTGTCTCGGTATTGACAGAGACACTATCTGGATAGGAAGCCGATCCAGTGTCGGTATTTGTGTTTTAAACATAAGAACCGGTCAGTGCAAAGCTCCCAATATAAATTTTTGGGATGTAAATTCTATAGTAGTAGATCGCAATATTATTTGGTTTGCCGGATATGATGGGATAATGCGTTTTTTCAAAAATGGGGTGAAGGATGAAGCGAGTCAAGTCTCTAATAAATAATTGTTTAAGGTGGTATTTTTGCCTTATCGTTTTTAGCATTCTAAGCGTATTATTATTTGCTGAATTCTCCTTTGCTTCTGAATCATCTGTGATTGCTGTCCTGCGATTTGAGAACAAAAGCGCTTTTGACAGGCTTGATCCTTTTGAAGTTGCCCTACCGTATATGCTGATCAGTGATCTGTCCAAAATATCAGGTATTCAGTTGGTGGAAAGGGACAAGATAGATAAGTTGATGGCCGAAACAGGATTAGCTGAGAAGGATTTGATGGATCTAGCCACTATGCAGAAGACAGGGAAAGCTTTAGGAGCAAATTTCATTATAACTGGAAGCTTCAAAGAGAAAATCAAAAGCGGTATGGCTGTTGAAGACATGAGTGAATCAGATTTAACAATAAATGTAAAAGTGAAGAAGATTGCAACAGGAAAAACATTTAAAGAAATACAGGTAGTAGGAAAGTCCAAAGAATTTTTTAAACTTGAAAAAGAGATAATCAAAGAATTAACCGAAGTTCTGAATATGAGTCTGCCCGAGGATATAAGAAAACAAGTTGATAGAATCTCTACACAATCTCTTGAAGCCGTCCTTCACTTTGGGAAAGGAGAGCAGCTTAGAATTATGTCGGGATACTATGGTGTTCAGGATAGTCGGAGAGGAACGTATTATGGAAAAATTTCAGAAGGAGAAGCTGAGAAGCTTCTCCTGCAGGCAGTTTCAGAGTTCAGGCAGGCTTTGTATCTTGATTCCAAGTATGCCGATACTCAGTACGCTATTGCAGTTACTTTCGGTGATATTTCAGAAATTGCTCCTAAGTGGTGGGCTAAATATTGCCCAAAGAGCATATCTGAATCCGAGAAGTTTATCTTGCTATTTCCGGATGATGCAAGGTGTGTAGAGAGAGCTGCTCGTCTTGGTAGCGAGTGTTCTCTTTATGGACATAGCAACCATACACATGGCAAAGAAAAGATAGAATATTTTGATAAAGCAATTCAATGGTATAAAAAAAGAGTGTTTGAATATGTCCATATTCAAAAAGGGATTGTTGAGGCTATTAGGCAGTTAGCATATGTATTCGAACGCAAGAAGGATTACCTTAATGCAGTTGAAACCTTTGAATATCTGATTAAACATTACCCTGAAGAAAAAGGTCAGAATCTTTATCCTGTAAAAATGCAAGCTCGTTATCGCATATTTAGATGTTACAGAAAGATGAAGAAACATGACAAAGCTTTAGAGACTTTGAATTATATTATAACAAACAAACTTTTTACAAAACCCTACCTTGATAAATCGTATCCTAAAAAGATGCAGGGTACCTACAGGGACGATATCCTTGTATTAAGAAAATTAAGAGGGGACATTTACTTTGAGATGGGTAGTTACCAAGAAGCCATTAATGAATTGATGGAAATAAGCAAAGAAGTAAGTGAATTAAGTGATAATGGAATAAGATATATAATGAGTTTTGATGGCTTTACTGTTTTTCGCTTCTGGTTTGATATGGCAGAGGCACATAGAAAACTCAATAAAAAAGGACAGGTGATTTATTCTCTTGAGAAAGCCATTGGCTCTCACCCACCCATATGGGATGGTACAAGATGGAGAGATGCCTATCGTGAACTTGGTCAGTTCTATGAAGAACAAGGTGATTATGCAAAAGCATTATCTATTTACGAGATTTCAATGGAACGGATGGGACCTAGTCATCATTTGGAAAAGCGCATTCCTATCTGCCTTGAAAAATTAGGGATAGCGCAGAAGGATAAACTGGTAGAATGGGCATCCCTATCACCGCTTAGGGAAAAAGATAATCGCTTTGTGATTAAACCTTCGGCTAAAGGCGCTACTTTTATGCCTACTTCTATAGCAATCTGGAAACGTTCGGTTTGGATTCCGTTTGTGATTGGTTCTTCATACAAAAAAGATTCCGAGGGAAACTTCAATTTTAAGGTAATTAAAGATAAATTACCGGGTTGGTATCTATATTGCCTTAATTTAAATTCTATGACTGAAAAATTCTTAGAGGTGCCTGATGAGTTCCGAATCGGTTCAGGACCAAGGGATTTTGGCAAGGTCACTGATATTGCGGTTGATGATAAAGAGATATGGCTGAGTTGTGACAAAAGAGGCATTGTATGCTACGACCGATTACTTGAAAAATGGACGCATTTTACCACAGATAACGGGCTTGTTTTTAACACAGCTCACTGCCTTGCTCTTTCTCAAGAGATAATATGGTGCGGACTGGGAGAGAAAGGGAGGGGAATGGTAATGGCTTATGATAGAAGACAAAAAAAGTGGTTCTTTTATCAGCATCCTGTTGCCACAGCTACTGCAGTCACTTCTATGGCTCTGGATGGCGATAATTTATGGGTAGGCAACGATGAAGGAACTATATCTATCCTAAATACACAAGATTCATCATGGGAAATATGTTCCAAGAACAAATACAGCATCATAAAGGATATATGTGTTACCGAAGACGCTGTTTGGTTTGCCTGCAATCATAAAGGAATAAGAAGGTATGATAAAAAAACAAGTAAATGGGAAACATGGCATTGGAGTGACCCTGATGCTGGGTCTTCTTTTGTGTTGGAATGTGTTAATGCAGATGGTAGTAATGTCTGGGCAGGGGGAAATGGTGGACATACGTATAAATTAGATACTTTATCTAATCAGTTCATTAAAATTGATTCAGGGCGTTTCTTTAAGCTTAGTAGAACTTCTTCAATAGCTGTATGCGATAATCTTGCTTGGTTTGTAAGACCTGACTATTTTCATAATATAATTATGTATTTTAAAGGGGGAATACGAGAAAGTCTTCTCAAGGTTAATAAAAAAGAATAATAAATATGGCCACTACTACCCGAATTCGGCAAATAATCTATGTTTTGATTCTGTGCGGATTAATACTCCATCTGAAAACGGCATTTTGGGAATGTACCGATCCAGGCGGCAGACTCTCAATTAGAGTGTTAATTTTAAGCATGATTCCTTATATTATTATCTTTGCGTTTAGAAAGGCGTCTTATGGCGCCTTATGCGCGGCTACGATAGTATTTCTATTTGACTTACGCATACATTTACAGATATTCGTATGGTCTAGCGGTTCGGCAACAGCAGCTATTGGATTAGGATTTTGGCCTATATTGAACATTGTGTTAGTTATCCCATTGTCATTCCTGGTTGGGTATTTCATAAAAAAATTCCTGTTTTTGGATTAAGAAAATCCCTTAATTACTAGGAAAGTTATACCCGAAGCAAGTTTATGAGAGAGCGTTCAAGGAAGATAGGGGCTCTAGACATAAAACCCCATTTACTAAACATACCCGAACAAGAGAGTAATTTAATAAATATGATCCGAAATCATGGGGAAGATGGAAAAAGAGGAATATCTAGATTATGAAGAACTCTGTCAATTTCTTCACATTGCCAGGGGCACAGCACGCAACTGGAAATGCGCAGGAAAGATTTCTTACACGCACTTTAATAATAAAATCTATTTCCCAAAGAAGCTCATTCTAAAAAAATTGAAAAATAACGTCATAAAATCAACGTCCAGTATACTTGAGTAAAATTAAACATTTATGGTAAATCCTTCACAGGATTTCTCGAAATAGCTTGAATTTACAGTTCCGATTTTACTTCAGTTTCAATTCCAATAATTCTGGAAGAATATTTTTCTTACACATAAGATTTATTGTTTTAAGTTTGTTTATTTAAGTAATTTTTTCTCTGCCATTTGCTATGGAATTTATTCTAACATTGAGGTAATAAAAAAATCAAAATAATCCTACGGGATATAAACGGGATATTGAGAGATTATATTTGGTTATTTTGAGTGATAGACAGTGACAGTGATTTGTTGGTGTAACCCTTTATGTTGCTGACTGTTACGATGTAAGTTCTTGGGAATGCGGGACTTATAAAAACAGGTCGTTTAGTGTCCCTCCCTCTCCGCCAATTTCTCTCAGCCTCTTTCATTCACGGTGCCTTTTCCCAAGAAGTATAATATCTCTCAGTTCTTCAATGCTTTTAGCATGCAGCCAGTCTTTGTCAAAGTTTGCGTCTTGCGTAATTTGTGCAATTGCTGATAAAGCGCGCAGATGAAAATTCCTTTCGTCACGTGTGCCAATTAATACAAATACAGCATAAACAGGTGTTGATGACTCTATAAAGTTAATACCTGCTTCGCATCTTACTATAACTAGTTCGAATTTGTGGTTGCCGTCAATAATTATATGTGGGATCGCTAGTCCCGGCTTTATTACTGTTGTTGAAGCTTTCTCCCGCACAATTAAAGAATCAAGCAATTGTTTGACGTTCATGTTTAATCTGCTGGCGAATTTCTCTGCAATAATTGTGAAGAATTCTTTAAGTGTAGCTTGTTTTGTTATATCAATTACTTTGCATCTTTTTACTAATTCGTCAAATCTATCTTCTATTATTTTATCCCGTTCTTTTAGAACTTCGCGCAGCTCAGCTCCTAATGAATCACCAGCTATCTCTTTGGCAGTTATGCGCTCAACAATATGTATTAAAGCAGACTTGCGCATGGATATCTTACGAACATAAATTCTATGCCATAGAATACTGGCAAGTATAAAGCTCCCCGTTCCCAAGATCGCTACAGTGCCCATCTCGTATATTAGAAAACCATAACAGATGATTCCTGCTATTTGTAACCATGGATACAATGGCGAACGGAATGTTGGCTTGTAATTCAGAATTTTGCTCTCACGCATGATAATGCATGCAAGTATTCCCAGCATAAACAGTATGATTTTCATGACAGAGGCTACTTTTACAAGATTCTCGAGGTTTAGGAACATTATGGTTGTTATCATGAAAATTCCTGTAAATATTATAGAAAGGTGCGGTGTGTTGAATCGTTTGCTTATGTTTGCAAAAAATCCGGGCAGAAGCTGATCGCGGCTCATTGCCATAGGAAAACGTGACGCAGCCAATATGCCCGCATTAGCAGTAGAAATAAAAGCAATTATTGCGGCGATTGCCATAACCATGCTGCCAATTTTACCAAATATCTTGTATCCGCCGGTTGATATTGGAGTCAGAGAATGTGCCAGTTCATGCTTGTCGAGCAAGCCCACTGTTACAAAAATTACTAAGCCGTAAAGAAGCAGTACAACACAAAATGCCAGTATCATTCCGTATGGGATGTTCTTTGTAGGATCCTTAACCTCCTCTGCAATACTTGCAACCTTTGTCAGTCCGCCAAATGATATAAAGACCATACCTGCTGCAGCAAACAGTGCGTGCTTATCAGACAGCATAAAAGGAGTATATCTGTTGACATTAACAAACATTGTTCCGCGAGATATATATAGAATCAATAGACCGATGAGCAGAATTACAAAGAAAACCTGAAACTTTCCTGTGAATTTAACACTTATCAAGTTAAGAATTATAAAAAACACACAGAATCCCATAGCAATAAGCTTAATCTGCCAATCTGTGATATTTGGATTGATCAATGTTGCAAATACACCAATACCAACTAATGAGAATGCACTTTTGAGACTAAGCGAAAACCAACTGGCGAATCCACCTATTGTGCCTGCTGCTGAGCCCATGCTTCGTTCAATAAAGAAATAATCACCACCAGCTTTAGGCATAGCTGTAGTCAGCTCAGCTTTGGCAAATAATGCAGGTAGAATGAGTATGCCTGCCAGGATATAGACTAGAATCACTGCTGGTCCAACTTTAGCATAGATCAGTCCGGGAAGGATAAACAATCCGGAACTAATCATTGCGCCGGCAGCAATGCAAAACACATCAATACCACCCAGCTGACGGATTAATCTTTTATGCATAATTTATTTCTTATTGTGGGAAAATAATGTAATAAGCTGTCTTATTCTATTTGGATGTATGATGATGATAAACAATCCCCCGACTATATTCCCTAGTGTTACAGGTATAAGATTTTGAAACATTATGTAGTGCTTGTAAAAAGGAACACCTTTTGCAAAAAGACCTATTGGGATCAGATACATATTTGCAACACAGTGCTCAAATCCCGATGCAACAAATACCATAATCGGTAATATACAACAGAATATTTTAGAAATAATATCTTTTGAGAAGTATGACATAATAATAGCAAGAATTACTAGTATGTTACAGAATATGCCTCTAATGAAACATTCCATGAATGATAAATTTAGTTTATTCTCAGATATTTTTATGGCTAACTGTCCCAACTTGTTAATGTCTAAGTGTGTATTGAGTAGTCCTGATTTGAAGATGAGGAATGCAAATAAGAAAGAACCGACAAAATTACCCAAATAAACAACTGTCCAATTTTTTAATATTTTTCGAATTGGGAATAAGGTTGATATGGCTCCTACTATCATCATAATATTTCCAGTAAACAATTCAGCTCCTGCAATAACAACCAATACCAGTCCGACACTAAAAACAGCACCTCCAATAATTTTCCCCATGCCTTGCTCAAGTGCCACAAGAAATGCATGTCCGCCAACGCTAATATATAGTCCGGCAAGAATGCCTAAAAGGAATAATTGCCAGATTTTGGTATTAGCTTTTTTAATTCCTAAGTATGATATTTTACTCTGGAGCTCTTGGGGACTCAATTTAGGGTCATAGCCCTTTGGTAACACATCGTTCAAACCGTGACTCCTTTTCATTGATATTATTTGTATCATATTATACTAATAAATCTCATAATTGCGAGAACTTTTAGAAAAACGCAAGATATTGCAAATTAAGGCAATATAATTTAAGAAATATCGTTATACTAAAGGATATACTTTCAAAACTGTTGGATTATTTTGATTGTATTTTAAAATAGGACTTGTATTTTAAAAAAAAACAATTAGAATTAAAGCTAGATAAAGGTTTTAAAAATTAACTTTGGAAGGAGGTGTGAAGGAAGTATGTGGAGTTTAATTGGAGGAATAATTGCTATAGTTCTTGGGGCTCTGGGGTTAATAAAGTGGTTTTCGCTTTTCCTGAAAGGGCTTGCTGCTACTGTGCCGGCAATATTAGTTCTTGGTGGTATAGCGGCTGTTGCTGCTGGTATCAGTTCTATTAAAGATGATATTGCAGCTAAAAAGGAGAAAGAGGAAGAGAAAGAAAAGCCAGCTGCCGAAGAAGTAAAAGCAGAAGAGAAAGAAGAACCTGTTGCTGAGGAAGTGAAACCAGAAGAAAAAAAGGAAGAAGAGAAAAGCGAATAAAATTTTTTTGATGATTAAAGGGACAGAGTAAACCACAGGATATGTGATTTATCTGTCCCTTTTGTTGCTTAATGAAGACGGGGAATGAAAGATACTGAAGGTGTTATTGTAACAGATATTTCTCCTGAAGGCGCAGCAGTAGATGCCGGAATTAAGACAGGTGATATTATTAGAGAAATAAATGGGCAGAAAATACTTGATTTAGGCGACTATAACACTGCTATCAAGAGTATTAAGGATGAAAATTCTGCGGTATTTCTTGTAAGACGCGGTAAATATTCAACATATGTAATTGTCAAACGTTAATATTCTTCTGCAATTTTTCTTGACATAGCACATTGGAATTGATATGTTTCCCCCTCAATATGTGTCCCGATTTAGGATAACTTACTTAATATTCTGAGGAATAAATAATGCAAGTTGGAGATGTAAGGAATATAAGAAATATCGGCATTATGGCTCATATTGATGCAGGTAAAACGACCACAACAGAAAGAATGCTGTTCTTTGCAGGCAGAATACACCGCATAGGGGAAGTCCATGACGGGGCAGCTACAATGGACTGGATGGAACAGGAAAAAGAGAGAGGGATAACAATTACATCTGCGGCTACAACGTGTCTCTGGCGTAATCATAACATTAATATCATTGACACCCCTGGTCATGTGGATTTTACTGCGGAGGTAGAAAGAAGTCTAAGGGTTTTAGATGGTGCAGTAGCAATATTTTGTGCAGTTGGCGGTGTAGAGCCGCAATCCGAAACTGTATGGAGGCAGTCGGAAAAATATAACGTTCCCAAGATTGTCTTTATTAATAAGATGGACAGAATTGGAGCAGACTTTTTTGCTGTGCTTGAGATGATGGACAATAAACTCGGGGTCAACTATGTGCCAATTCAGTTACCTATTGGAAATGAAGATAATTTTAAAGGCGTTATAGATATTGTGGAAGAAAAGGCATTTTTATTCAATTCTGAAGACACTATGGAAGAGCCGAAAGAGCTGGAAGTTCCGGAAGACTATATAAAAATAACGAAGAAATATAGAAATGAGCTAATAGAAAAACTTGCTGATACAGATGATAGTCTCATGAATAAATATATTGAAAATCAGCCCATTACAATAGAGGAAATTAAAAATTCTCTTAATAAGGCAACTATAAAGTCTAAGATATTCCCTGTATTATGTGGCGCTGCTTTTAAGAACAAAGGAGTCAGGAGACTTATGGAAGCTGTTGTAGATTACCTGCCAAGTCCTGAAGATGCGCCACCTGTTGAAGTTATAGATAGTGATTCAGAAGAAAAGAGCTTGTTCAGTTTTGGAGAAAAAAAGGATTTGTTAGGGCTTGCTTTTAAGATTGCTGTTGATCCTCATATTGGAAAACTTATTTATTGTAGAATATATTCAGGTTCAATAAAGAAAGGTGAATATGTTTTCAAGGCAGGGTCATCAAAAAAAGAAAGAGTATCCCGTATTGTAAAGATGCATGCCAATAAAAAAGAAGCTGTGAATAGCCTCAGTGCAGGAGATATAGGAGCAATAATCGGGCCCATGAACATTACTACTGGAGATACAATATGCAAGCAAAATTCTAATCTTTTCCTTGAGAACATAGAATTCCCAATGCCTGTAATTTCGGTAGCAATTGAAGCAAAAAATAAGATTGAGCAGGAAAAACTTTCGGATTCAATAAGAAAATTATCTCATGAGGATCCAACATTTAATTTCTTTTTTAATGAAGAGACATCCCAAACTATTCTTTCTGGTATGGGTGAGTTGCATCTTGAAATCCTGGTAGATAGATTAAAAAGGGAGTTTAATGTGTCTGCGAATGTAGGCAAGCCTAAAGTTGCTTTTAAGGAGACGATAACCCACATACAGGAAGAAAAGTACAAACATCAGAAGCAAACTGGTGGAAGGGGACAATTTGCAGAGGTACACATAGAACTAATTCCTGCGAACAGAGGCGAAGGTTTTGAATTTATTAATGATATCAAGCAGGGAACTATTCCCAGAGAATTTATTCCTGCTGTTGAAAAGGGCTGTATTGAAGCAATGGAAGCAGGAATTTATGCGGGATATCCTGTAATTGATGTAAAAGTAAGATTATTTGACGGGAACTTTCACGAAGTTGACTCTTCTGAAATGGCTTTTAAAGTAGCAGGATACTATGCATTCAAGAATGCGTTTATGAAGGCAGGCCCAAGACTTGTTGAGCCGATTATGACAGTAGATATATCTACTCCTGAAGAGTATTTTGGGCCAATCACATCTAATATAACATCAAGAAGAGGTAGGATAATCCTGATAGAAAAAAAGGCTAAGAGTCAGTTAATAAAGGCTGAGGTTCCGCTTATGGAGCTTTTCGGTTATGCTACACAGCTAAGATCAATATCGCAAGGACGAGCAACAGAGTCTATGCAGTTTGAAAAATATGATAAAGCCCCTCCGCACATTGTCAGCAAGATAATAGAAAACAGTTAAATTAACGGGTCAGGCACGCTTGCCCCCTACTAAATATTGGTGGACAGAGCTTCTCTTGTTCTAAATATTTCCTCAAATGCTCTAACCAGTTCCTTTTTATATTTGTCGTTATGAGCGTATATCCTGCAAAGATAGACTCTGGAAGGCACAAATTCAAGTAGCTGCTTCAATGTTTCTTTCTGAATCTTTCCGGACGCAGGTTCGTATAAGAAAATCTGTTTGTCTCCCATAGCCATGGGATTATCCGGTCTTGGATCAAGGGCAGGTATATCTATACGAAAATCTATCTTATTAGGATAGAGATTTTCCTTCATTTTTGATTCTAATCCTTTAGCATCTGAATAAAAGATATTCGCATAATTTTCTGTATCCTTTAATCTGATAAATTTCTCATAAACCATTTTCCACTGTCTTTGTCTCATAAGGATCTTCTCCCATTCCCTGCCAAGCCGTTGAATACTCTGATTGGAATTATATTTCCATTTGTCTACACCAGCAAACAATGACCATTCTGTAAGATATAAATAATCATTGAGATGATTTATAGGATTTTTATTTTCAAAGACTACCTTCATTGTTTCCTGGAATA
>CAYTGU010000010.1:0-61261 GCA_964437505.1 uncultured bacterium | reverse complement strand
TCTATCAGGCTTATCAGGCAGCCAAATTTCAAGGTCTTGTTTTAATTGTTTTGCTGATAGTAAACCCGCATCTTCAATAGGAACGGCGATCTCTATTGTGTTGGGAACAAGATTATCAGCAATCTTTTCAACATCACTAAAGAGTTGGTTGGTCTGTTCAACTAATGTTGAAACAGGGAAATCCACATCTGGCATGCGTGAAAGATCATCAGCAGCTTTTTTAAATATCTTACCCCACTCGCTTTCAAGTATAGAAAGTTTTTTTAATTGCTCTTTTTCTTGTTCTGAAAACTTCTCTGAGCCTATTTTTGACAGTTCAGAAGTTTGTTTTATAATTTCCTGCTGGTCTTCAAGAAATTTTGAAAGATTTTTATCAAGCTTTTTAAGGACAGGATGTGCTTTTTCTATATCTTTCTCAGACTTCTCTACAGTAGTAATTGCCTCCTGATTCTGAAATAGTTGTTCAATACGGGACAATATACCTTTAAGCACCAGTATTATTTCTTCTTGTGTTGATTTAGTTTCATGAAGATAAAGTTTGAATTTTGCGGTAGAAGTAGAGTTTTTCGCAGAATCCAGACCTTTAATAGCTTTTACCATTAGAACTGCAGATGTATAGTCTAAGCGATCTTTGTATTTATAAACAGGATGTGTCTCGTCTATAGAAGAAATAATCTCAATGGTTTTCGCTCGAATGTCAACCTGTTTACCTAACGTTTTATCAATATTCGCTTTGTTGTATTCTTCTGAGTTTAATATAGTTACACTTTTTTTATTTTCTGTCTGTTCAGAAATAATTCCTTTTAGTCTTGCGATTATGTCCTTTATTTTTTTATCCTTATCCAAGTTTCGTTTTTTGTCTGCAATTTTTATGTTATATTTTTTTGAAATTGTCCTGTGCGGTGTCGGATGTGTGTTATCAACCGCTTCAACGTAATAAGTTAGAATCTCTCCTTCTTTTATATCCATTTTATTTAAATCAATCCTAAAGCTGGATAATATCTCTTTTTTTGGTATGTCATATTCTCTGGTATCAGAAGGGCAGACATAGAAGTCTGCCCCTACATTTTTTGTGCATTTTAACGTTATTGTTTTTATGCCATAGTCATCAACAGATTTACTGGTTATAGAGATAGCATCTTTTTTGCTTAACTGGAGATTTTTTGCTGGAGAGGCAATTTTAACAAAAGGAGATAGATCCTTAATTGCCTTAATCCTATACTTATCAGCGCTCAGATTTCTACACCCATGTACGTCAGTATAATACATAGTATAGATTCCATCATTCAATACAGGAATTTCTCCCTGTGCGATTTCAGGGCTGATCATAGAGAAATTAATTCTCTTTTTGTTTAGTTTAACTTCTAGGGTTTTCAGCTGTTTATTGAAATGGAATTGCATATTCACTCTGGTTCCTATCGGTGCTTCTATACGGCCATTAGTAGACTCTGCTGTTTTAATAGGAAGATTTGTGTATCCAGGATACCTGTAAGTAAGCTTTACCTTTTTAACCTGCGGTCTTTCTTTTACTTCTATTCTATATAAAGCACTTTTCCCATCACCGGCAATAATTCTGTACTTTACAAGTTGAGTTATGTTTTTGAATTCGTATAAGAAAGAGTTGTTTTTAAAATTCATTTGCGTATGTGAATATTTTCTCTCATTCTCATATTTGTATATGATTTCTGCTCCATAAGGCATTACTCCTTTAATAGAAGTAATGATAATAACATCATCGCCAGTAAACACAGTACAATTCCCCGGCACTATATTTAATGTAGTTAATGTAATTGGAGGAATGTCCTTGAGAGGATGTATGAGTCTTGCATAAGAATTCTTAAAATATCTTGGAAATACAGCACAGTAGAGAATAGTCAAAAGAACAGAACCTGCTAAAAGATAGGCAAATACACATAACTTCCTTTTATTTACAGCTTTTTTCAGGCTTAACATCTGTGTGGTTTTTAAACTATCTGTTATGAGTGCATCAGTAAATGCAGCTGTGTGAGAATCTAGTTTCCTTCCCAACTGGATAGCGTTTATGAGCCGGTTATTAATATAAGGGTATGCTTTTTCTATATGTACTGCGACCTGGTCAATGTTGAAATATTTTATCATTGGTTTTATGATAAATACTACGAGGCAGGTAATGGCTCCTGCCAAGAAAGCAATAAAGCAAATTAGACGCATGCTTGGTGGGAAATGGATTAGGCTGTCCAAACCTAAAACAGTTATTATTGATATTAGAATTGAAAAAAGGAAGATGGTAATTCCCTCAAAGAGCCTGATGCATTTCCAGAATAATCTGAATTTGTTTATTCTGGATTCTAGTTCTACAAAGTTAGTAGCTGTGTTTATATTATTCAATCTTAATCGTCTCCTATACTAAATTCTATCACCAGTTTGAATTTGAATCCATTATAAATTAAGGGTATAATAAATTTTATGGATATATTGAAAGCAATAAAGAAAAGACGCAGTGTGCGAGGATATTTGGATAAGACAATTCCAAAACAGGTTCTCAATCGTGTTTTGGAAGCAGCAAGATTAGCTCCCACTGCTGCTAATAAACAGCCGTTTAAACTTGTTCTGGTAACTGATAAATTAACCAAGACAAAACTGGTTGAAGCATCCAGAAAGCAGATGTTCATAGCAGAAGCGCCAATAGTAGTAGTAGGCTGTGCGTTTCCAGAGGAGAGCTATCAAAAGATTGGAGGAACACATACGAGTGAGGAGATTGACATTAGCATTGTTTTTGACCATCTTATGCTCCAGGCAGCAGAGGAAGGTTTGGGTACCTGCTGGATTGGAGCCTTTGATGAGGCTCAGGTAAAAGAAATATTAAATATTCCTTCTGATGTTAGGGTTATAGGATTAACCCCTTTAGGGTATCCATCAAGAAATGAGTTCAAATCCGGTAAACATCTCGAGCGAAAGCCACTCAGCAAGATTATCCTGTACGAGAAATATTTATAATGTTCTTATAAAAGCTTTCACTATGTCAGGATCGAATTGATTTCCCGAGCATTTTCTTAATTCTGATATTGCTTTCTCTTTTGGCATAGCATTTCTATATGGTCTTTTTGATGTCATTGCGTCATATGAATCTGCAACAGCAAGTATTCTTGAGCCAAGAGGAATTTTTTGTCCTTTTAGGCCATCGGGATAACCAGCGCCGTCAAGTCGTTCATGATGATGGCGAATTATATAACGAACATCATCAAGAAAAGGGGAATGGGATAGTATCGATTCTGAATAAGTAACATGTATTTTTATTTCTTCATATTCTTTAGGCGTTAATTTAGAAGGTTTGGTGAGAATGACATCGCTGACACCGATTTTGCCTATGTCGTGCAGAGTAGCTGCAAGATTAATATTTTCAATGTCCTTACTATCCATTTTAAGTTCTTTGGCTATAATAACTGAATACTTTGCAACATCATCAGAATGGCCGCGTGTGTAGATATCTTTAGATTCAATCGCTGTACTTAGAGATTGTACTGTTGTGAGATAAGCTTGCTTAGCATCCCTGAAGAAGTGTGCTTTTTCCAGGGCAATGGCAACAAGATTTGCATAGTTTATTATTAAATCGAGCTCCTCAAAAGTAAATGGGCTGTTATCAAATTTGTCTGTAAAATTAAGCACACCTATTGTTGATTGACCTCTCAGAGTTACATTAAGAGCATATTGCGATTTGTATTTAAGATTTAGAGGTACAACAATAAAGGAACCGGGCTTGTTTATAATCTCAAATCTTCTATCTTTTTCTCCTTTGCCAACGCTTTTAATTAATACAGGTTCTCCTGTTTTCCATACCCAGCCGGATACCCCTTCACCGAGCTTTCTTCCACGCCCTACTATCGACCTGTCCGTACTTTCTTTTACAGCTAGAATTGGATCTTTATTCTCTTTTTGTTCTACCAACATAATAGATGCATTTTTGCATTTTAGGATTTCTGCGCCTTTTCTTACTACCAGCTCGTATATCTCGCTTAGAATATTAGTCTTGTTAATTTCTCGTATTATTTCATTGATATGAATTAGCTGTTCATTTTTTTCTTCAAGTTTCAAACTAGTTCGGCAGTATCTGGCAAGCATTGTTGCAAGATGCAAGTCATCCTCAGAAAATTTTTTATTATCTAGTTTGTTAATTATATTGATTACAGCAATTGTTCTACCATTATCTATTACAGGGACGATAATAGAAGTCTTGTATTTTTTCGGATCCGTTTTTAATTTAAGATCAGGGTATTTTCCTAAAACATCTCTTATATCATTTATAATAAGCGGCTTCTGGGTTTTTGCGACAATTCCGGAAATGCCTTTTCCTATCTTGACTCTTGTAGTTCTTAAGACATCATCTTTGAGTTCGGTTTCGGGGTTTGTGGAACAGGAAACCTGAATGTACAGCTCATCTTTAGCATTATCAACCAGCATCAGAGAACCTCTTTCAGCGTTCAGGTTTCTGACTGTTTCTTCTAACACATCTTTTATTTTTTCCTGTCTCGGAATTTTTCTCATAGAGCTTTCCTTGTTGTTTACTTTGTAAGTTTACACAAAAATCCGACATTTTTCTACAATTTTTTATTAGATAGGACTATAATGCATACAATTGCAGTTCAGATAAATTATTATGAAACAGATAAATATTCTCCAGATAATAAGTTCAAAAGATGCAATAGGCGGCGCTCAGGAACATACAAGAATTCTTTGTGCCGGATTAGATAAAAATAAATACAGAGTTATTATAGTAACGCGTCCTGGCTCAATAGTCCCGTATTACAAAGGACAAGGGTTTGAAGTAATTCCTGTAGAGCTTAGACATAAACCAGGTTCTATTCTTAAGCTTTTGGGCATAATAAAAAAATACAAGATTCATATTATTCATACTCATAATATGCTTGCGGATAGAAGGGGCTGTGTTGCAGGATGGTTGGGGAGAGTTCCTATCGTTGTTACTACAATACATACATTAATGAATACAGACAGGTTTGGAGAGCAAAAGAGGGGAACATCAATATGGCAGTATAATTTTTTATTGAAACATGTTCCGAAAAAGATAATTGCATTATCGGAAGAAGTTAAACGTCACACTCGAAAAGAGTTGAATTTAGAGGATGATAGAATAAGTTTAATCCATAATGCGTCAGATCTCTCAAGATTAAACAAGAGTGTTAACAAACAGGAAAAAAAAAGAGAATTTGGAATTGATGAAGACTGTTGCGTTGTGGGTACTGTGGGAAGACTTGTTGAACTTAAAGGATATCCTTATTTCATTAAAGCAGCTTCTTTAATACTTCAGAAATTCCCCGAAAAATTAAAGTTCTTAATTGTGGGAGACGGATATATGTCTGATGAACTTAGAAATCTGGCTAAAGGTCTGGGGATTGCAGATAAAATTATTTTTGCTGGGCAGAGGCGGGATGTTCCAGAAATCCTTCATATTTTCGATGTTTTTGTTTTGCCGTCTTATTATGAAGGCTTACCGCGCTCTATTATTGAGGCACAGGCTTGTGGAGTTGCGGTGGTAGCAACAAATGTAGGCGGAACCCCTGAAGTTGTAATTAATGATAAGACGGGCATACTTGTTCCTCCTAAAGATGAAAAGGCTATTGCTAAAGCAGTGATTGATTTACTAACGAATAAGGATAAGGCTGAAAAAATGGGAAATGCAGGGAAAGAATGGGTGCAGAAGCAGTTTGATGCGCCTGTATTCATTAGAAAAACAGAAGATCTTTTTGAAGATCTAATAAGAAAGCACATACCAGATGTTACATAAAATACTTTATCTAAGCAGCAGCGTTAATTTGTGGGGCGCGCGAAAAAGTCTTCTTGGCATATTGACTCATTTAGACAAGAAAACCTTTTTCCCGATTGTTGTGTGTTCGTCCAAAGGTCCTTTGACAGAAAAGCTAGATGAAATAAAAATTCCATACAGAATTGTAAAAATGAGATTATGGAGGAAAGGAAAATATTTTCCATGGATTCCCTATACTGTTATGTCTCTTGCGAAATTGGTAAGAAAGGAGAGAATCTCCCTTGTGCATAGTAACTCTCATAGTGATGCTCCATATGGAATTCTAGCGTGCAGGTTTAGAAAAATCCCTATAATCTCACATATAAGAGATATTATTCAGCCTGATAAAGTAGGTAAATATTTATTAAAACATGCTGATAAGATAATTGCAGTTTCAAATGCAGCGGCAAAGCCATTTAAAGACATAACCAATAAAAACAGGAAGTTGCTGGTTATTAATAATAGTATTGATCTGGATAGTTTTAAACCCAGTAAAGACATTAGAGGGGAATTAAATATTTCTAGGAACGAATTAGTTATTAGTATTGTTGGACAGATAAGTAGACTTAAGGGACATGATGTATTTCTGAAGGCAGCATCAATTATTTTGGAGAAAAACAAAAATGTTAAATTTCTTGTTGTCGGCAATGTTCGCAGGGAAAGAGATCAAGGGCTTTGTGAAGCGTTGATAAGCAGGTTGAATTTAAGGGAGAATGTTATTTTTACCGGTTTCAGACATGACATTGCGAATGTCCTCTCAGTAACAGATATACTTGCATTTCCAACTTTAAAAGAATCCTTTGGAAGGTCGGCAATTGAAGCAATGGCGCTCGGGAAACCAGTTGTTGCCTCTAATGTAGGAGGCGTGCCGGAAATTGTGATAGATGGCAAAACTGGCACATTGGTTCCGCCAGGTAGTCCTGAAGAGCTTGCCGATGCTTTATTAAAACTGATAAACGATAAAAAAAAGAGAGAAGATATGGGAAACGAAGGACTCAAAGTTGTAAGAGAGAAGTTTGATATTAGAGATATGATGAACAGGATAGAAGATGTGTATAAAACCTTGTTATAAATTTTTGTGTATTATTTTTTTATATATACTGATTATTTCGTATTCCGTGTCTGCTAATGCTCGGGTAGTTTTGGTTGAAGAAGAAAAGTTTGAGTACAAGATTAGTTGGATTAGCATAACAGCCGGGTATGGCTCTATCGAATCATCAATAATAGCAGATGAAGACGGCAGGGGAGTTATTCTTATTAAAGCAAGGGGAGATTCAGTAGGAATGCTTTCCGTCATATGCAAAATAAGAGACCGCATGGAATCCTATATAGATAAAGAGAAACAATACTCTTTGAAGTGTATTAAGGATTTTAGGGAGGGATTCTATAAGAAAAAAGAAACAACTCGTTTTGATCAGGAAAAGCATGTAGCACACGTAAATAAAAAAACCATAGAGATACTTCCTGAAGCAAAGGATCCTTTTGCCTGTTTATACTACATAAGAGCTCAAAAATTAGTTGTAGGACAGACTTTAAGTTTTAATGCCTATGATAACAGGAAAAATCATAAATTAAGAGTGGTCGTTCTGAAAAAAGAGACGATCAAGGTAGGGAAAAAATCTTATGAAACAATACTTATAGAACCTGTTCTTGAAGGGATGAATCTTGAAGGAGTGCTTGAGGTGGAAGGTCGCAAAATAAGGGTCTGGCTTACAGATGATGAGAGAAAAATTCCTGTTAAGGTACAGATGAAGATAACCTTCGGCAGCATAGTTGTAGAACTTGTCAATTCTGAATTGCCTGTAATACCAAAATAATACTTATAAATTGACATAAGTTATGTCATAATCTCAGCGGTAAGAAAAAGGAGGCATTCATGATGTTTCCACACTTGAAGCTTACTAAAAATTTTTAATTTAAATATTATCTTAGGAATGGAAATGGTTGCTTTAACAAGAACTGGATTAAAAAATCCAAAATGGAAAGAGACCGGTGTTCGCTTGCCTCAATTTGATATAGAAGAAATGATAAGAAAGACAAAAGAAGCGCCGACATGGATTCATATAGCGCCAGGGAATCTTTATGCGGCAGAGATTGCTCCTATCCAGCAAGCATTACTTGAATCAGGTGAGGTAAAGGAAGGGATTATAGGAATAGAGACATGGGATGAGGAGATTGTAGACAAAGTTTATCATCCTAGAGATAATCTACGGATAAGCGTAGAAATGTCTTCAAGCGGAGAGAATCAGATAAAGATTATTGCTTCTACTGCAGATGTGCTGTATGCAGATACTTCCAGACAAGAGCAGTGGGAGAGAACACTAGGATATTTTGCCAAACATTCTTTACAAATGGTTAGTGTTACCTGTACAGAAAAGGGTTATAGCACTCACGATGCTCAGGGAAATGTTTATCCTGTGATATTGGAAGACATAAAGAATGGACCGGGGAAAGCCACACACATTATGAGCAAAATAGCGAGTTTTGCTTATCATCGCTACAGGAATGGCGGCGCTCCAATAGCATTTGTTAGTATGGATAACTGCTCAAAGAATGGGGAAAACTTTTTTAATGCGGTTAGTTTTATTGTCAAAGAATGGGTTTATACCAGCAAACTGGTAGAAAAGGAATTTCTGAAATATTTAGAGAGTGAGAAGATTTCTTTTCCATGGACTATGATTGATAGAATAACGCCAAGACCGTCTCCTGAGAATATTGAATTGCTCAAAGGCAAGGGGATTGAAGATATGGATATTATAAAAACGAGCAAAGGAACATTTGCGGCGCCTTTTGTGAATACTGAACCCATATCTTATTTGGTCATAGAGGATAGTTTTCCCAATCAAAGACCGTCTCTGGAAAAAGCAGATCAATCCAAAAACAGAGTGATTCTTGTAGATAGTTCTGAAGCAGTAGATAAGTGTGAAAAAATGAAACTTGGAACCTGTCTTAATCCTATTCATACCACTTTAGCAACCTTTGGTTGTCTTTTAGGATATGATTACATATTTCAAGAGATGAATGACCAGCTATTGAAGGAACTGGTGTATAGACAGGCTTACGAAGAAGGTCTGCCGGTAGTAGATAATCCTGAAGTAATTAATCCAGAGGAATTCCTGAGACAGGTATTAGAGGAGAGATTGGCTAATCCGAATATTCCTGATACTCCTCAGAGAATAGCTACAGACACTTCTCGAAAAGTAGGGGTCAGGTATGGAGGCACAATAAAAGCATATGGGCAAAATGCCAAAAATTTGAAATATATTCCATTTGCTATAGCTGGATGGTGCCGATATTTAATGGGCATTGACGATACAGGAAAACCTTTTGAACTCAGTCCGGATCCTATGTTGAAAGAGCTCAAAGAATATGTTTATGGAATTCAACAGGGCAAGCCAGAGACTTTAGGAAATAAGCTAAAACCTATTCTCTCTAATAGAGAGATATTCGGTTTGGATCTTTACTCTGTTGGCGTTGCCCAGAGGGTTGAAGAATACACAAGAAGAATGATAGCAGATAATGGAGCTATTAAAAAGACATTACAAGTCATTTCAGGATAGGGAAGTAAATTCTATTTCTTCTTGATTGCTCATTCCCCATATGACATAATGCGAAACAACGACAAATTTCAAATTTTATGCTAGGGGGAATGTTATATGTCAAAGATAGGTATTATTGGTGGTAGCGGGCTTTATGACATGGAAGAGCTCGAAAATGTAATGGAGCTTGAGGTAAGCACTCCATTTGGGGAGCCTTCCGATAAGTATATTACAGGTACTCTTTCTGAAAAAGAGGTGGTGTTTCTTCCAAGGCATGGAAGAGGACATAAACTCTCACCTTCTGAAATAAACTATTGCGCCAATATCTATGGCATGAAAAAGCTTGGTGTGGAATGGATTATTTCTGTTGGTGCTGTTGGCAGTCTTAAAGACAATGTTCATCCTCTGGATATTGTTATTCCTGACCAATTCTTTGATAGAACCAATCAGGGTAGAAAATGCAGCTTTTTTGGAGACGGGGTAGTTGCTCATATTAGTTTTGCTAATCCTGTTTGCCAAGATTTGAGTAAGATACTATACGAAACAGTGAAAGGAATTGGGATGACAGTTCATAACGGAGGAACATACCTGAATATGGAAGGGCCTGCATTTTCTACAAAAGCAGAATCGTTCTTTTATAGAAAAATGGGGTTTGATGTTATTGGAATGACAAATTTGCTGGAGGCAAAGCTGGCAAGGGAAGCAGAGATCTGCTACGGGACAATGGCAATGGTTACTGATTATGATTGTTGGCATGAAACAGAAGAAATAGTAAGTGTTGATGCTATAATTGCAAATCTTAATAAAAATTCAGAGAATGCAAAGAAGATTATAAAAGCAACTATTGAAAAAATTTCATCTGAAAGAAAGTGTGAGTGCGCTAATGCGCTGGCCAATGCGATCATAACAGATAGAAGCGTTATTCCTAAACAGGTAAAGGACAAACTAGATATTATAGCAGGGAAATATCTATAGAATATTATGTCTAAGGAAAAGAAACTATTTATTGCAGCCACAAGACAGAATGATGGAAAAACATTAACAAGTCTTGGTCTCATAATGGCATTTAAACAGTATGCCAAGAATATTGGATTTATGAAACCTGTTGGTCAGCGATATGTAGAGGTTGAAGGATATAAAGTTGATGAGGATGCTGTGCTGATAAAAAGCTGTTGTGACTGCGACAACGAATTACGGCATATGAGTCCAATAGCTGTTGAGAGGGGTTTTACGGAGGAGTATATAGACCATGGAAAAAAACAAGTTTTAGATAATATCATTCAAGAATCTTATAAAGAAGTCTCAAAAGGTAAGGATCTGGTAGTGATTGAAGGGACAGGTCATGCCGGTGTTGGGTCCGTTTTTGATCTTGGAAATGGGTCCGTTGCAAAATTGCTGGGCGCAAAGGTACTGATAATAACAGTTGGCGGGATTGGCCGTCCGATAGACGAGATTGTTTTAAATAAGGCATTGTTTGAGAAAGAGGGAGTAGAATTAGTAGGTGTTGTAATTAACAAGGTGATACCCGATAAGATGGATAAAATCAAGGATTACATAGAGAGAGGATTAGCAAAGAAAGGGATTGAACTATTTGGAGCTATCCCGTATACAAAACGTCTTACATGGCCAAACATAAAACAAGTTATGGAAAGT
The DNA here is from genome assembly GCA_964437505.1 of uncultured bacterium. Classification (GTDB taxonomy): domain Bacteria; phylum JAHJDO01; class JAHJDO01; order JAHJDO01; family JAHJDO01; genus JAHJDO01. Next base: position 50,272 of record CAYTGU010000010.1, on the reverse strand, counting down.
ATTCCTTCAAAGCTTATAAATGGCAGGGAATCTCTTGATAATCAAATTGAAAAGATTGTAGTAGGAGCAATGACTCCCCATAATGCGTTGGGCTTTTTTGGAGAGAGAGTGCTGTTAATTACACCTGCGGATAGAGAGGATATTGTGCTTGCTGCCATGAGTTCTTCAGTTATTGGAACAGAGAGAAAACACAGGATATCGGGAATCATATTAACAGGTAAGATGCAGATTCACCAGTCTGTAATGAATCTCATACAAAAGACAACCATACCTGTTTTGGCTGTGGAGATAGATACTTACGGAGTTGCATCCTTAATACATGATCTTGTGGTTAAGATAGGCGAGACAGATATGGAAAAAATAAGAACTGCCAAAAGCCTTGTTGAGGAGTATGTGGACGTTGAAAGATTATTTAATAGATTAAGTGGGAATAATTAATAAGGATCATAGGAGAACTTTAATATGGGAAAAGCTAAAAGAGTTATTGAAATACTTGATACAACGTTAAGAGATGGAGAACAAACTCAAGGTGTTTCTTTTTCTCGCAGTGAGAAGTTGAATATTGCCAAGATGTTACTTAATGAAGTAGGTATAGACAGAATAGAAGTTGCGTCTGCCAGAGTGTCTCAGGGAGAGAAGGAATCTGTTACAAGTATCATACAATGGGCAAAACTGAGAGGATTCCTAAGCAAGGTCGAAGTATTGGGATTTGTTGATCATAGAGCGTCTGTTGATTGGATAGTCTCAACAGGTGCTAAAGTAATGAATCTATTAACTAAAGGGTCAGAAAAGCACCTGAAATTTCAATTGCGCAAAGATATAAAAACACATATCAGTGAAATAAGAGAAACAATAGATTACGCAAAAGAGAAAGGACTTATTGTAAACATTTACTTAGAGGACTGGTCTAATGGTTATAGAGATTCTAAGGATTATGTTATGGAAATTACAAGAGCGCTATGCAATATGAGTGTTAATAGAATAATGCTGCCAGATACTCTTGGAATTCTTACACCTCGTACAACATATACCTATGTTAAGGATATGGTGGATTCATTTCCAGATATGGGGTTTGACTTTCATGCGCATAATGATTATGGTCTTGCCACTGCAAATAGCCTATATGCAATTGAGGCAGGGGTTGGGGCAATTCATGTTACAGTTAATTGTTTAGGCGAACGTACTGGAAATGCTTCTTTAGGTGAAATTGCAGCGAATATTCATGACAATACAGAATGTAAGACACATATTGTTGAAAGAAAGATTGTTTCTGCCAGTAAATTAGTAGAGACTTTTTCAGGCAAGAGAGTTGCTGCAAATACACCGATTGTTGGTCAGGACGTTTTTACGCAGACCAGTGGAATTCATGCTGATGGAGATAAGAAAGCAAATTTATATGCAAATCCGCTCTTGCCAGAGAGATTTGGTAGAAAAAGGACATATGCTCTTGGTAAACTGAGCGGGAAGGCTTCGTTAGATCAAAATTTGACTGAACTGGGAATAGAGCTTACTGAAGAAAATAAGAAAAAGGTTCTACAGGAGATAATCCAACTTGGTGATAAAAAGGAATCAATCACAATAGAAGATCTGCCTTTTATAATTGCTGACGTACTTGAAATAGGAGAAGGAAATCTTGTTCAAATTACGGATTGTATTATAACAAGTGGAAAGGGAATTTTGCCAACAGCGTCATTTGTCCTTCAATATGGAAAACAGAAGATAAAGGAATCTGCGTCCGGTAATGGGGGATACGATGCTTTTATGAATGCGTTAAAAAAAGCATGTAATAGAATAAAACTTTCTATGCCTGAATTAATTGATTATGAAGTTAGGATTCCTCCCGGAGGAAAAACAAGTGCTTTAGTTGAAACATTAATAATATGGTCTGCTAAAGACAAGGTTTTTAAAACTATTGGCGTTGATTCTGATCAGATCATAGCAGCTATTAAAGCATCTGAAAGGATGCTGAATATTATTGCGCGAGAAACATAGCAATGGTTTATTACAAATCAGCGGAAGAAATAGAACTTATAAAATTAAGTTGTCAATTAACATCTCAAACTTTGGATTATGTTTCCAAGCATATCAAACCCGGTGTTTCCACTCTTTATTTAGATGGATTGGCTGAAGACTATATTAGAAGTTTTAATGCAGTTCCATCTTTTTTGGGAATCAGAGGATATCCAAACAGTATATGCGCTTCTGTTAATAATGTGGTAGTTCATGGAATACCAAGAAAAGATGAGATTCTAAGAGAAGGCGATATAATAACTGTAGATGTTGGAGTGTGCAAGAATGGTTACAACGGAGATAAAGCAGTTACCTATCCTGTGGGAGAGATATCTTCTCTTGCAAAGAATCTTATTAAGGTTACAGAAGAGGCCTTAGATATTGGTATTAGTGAAGCAATAGAAAACAATAGATTGGGTGACATTGGTCATGCTATTCAGACATATGTTGAGAAACAGGGTTTTTCAGTTGTAAGAGATTTTGTTGGCCATGGCATAGGCTCTAGTCCTCATGAAGACCCGCAAGTTTCACACTTTGGCAAATCAGGGACAGGGCTAACTCTCAAAAAAGGGCTGGTTATAGCAATTGAACCTATGATTAATGCAGGAGCATATCAAACAAAGGTCCTCTCAGATGGCTGGACAGCTGTTAGCGTTGATGGAAGCTTGTCTGCGCAGTTTGAACATGTTATAGCTATTACTAATAACAAGACGGAAATCCTAACGCTTTCCCAATAGAAAAGCTCCGACTGTTGATCGGAGCTTTTCTATTTTTTCACGAAGAGATCTTATTATATTTTGTCTGTTTTTTCTACGCGAAGTTTCTTGACTACCGGCTTGTTTATCGTATCCGGCATCCAATCAGGTGCATTAGCAGGTTTAGCAACTTTCTTTACGGAACCTTCAAATATGTGTATTCTCCATTTGCCGTCTTTTTTCTTGCTGTGCTCTCTTAATTTAATGAGACCGTCAGTATCCTTTAGCCCTCTGGAAGCAGCTTTTAGAGCAGCCTGTCTTGCGCCTTTTCCTTTAAATACGTGATCTTCTTTCTTGCCTATTCTTACTGAGTAGAGCTTTGCTGTTGCCATCCTTTACCCTCCTTGTTTTAGTCGGCCTATTAGTTTATAACATTATAACGCAAAGCTATTAGAGAATGCAAATAAAAAAATGATACCTTTAATTGAAGAGATAAAATTGGATTTATCGCCCATTCAAGTATATGAGATATTTAAAGCATCTGCTTATTCATTTATTCTGGATAGCGGAACGCATGAATATGGACTTGGCGAATACGCTTTTATAGGAAGTGATCCTTTCCTGTTGGTAAGGGCAGAGGGATCAGATGTTAAGCTTACATATAGAGATTCCAAAGATGTATTAAAAAACGCAGATGTATTAGAAGTTATAAGAAAAATATTATCTGATTATCAAATAGAAAATGCTGTTTCTCCAGTGCCTTTTTGTGGTGGAGGAGTGGGGTATTTCTCATACGATCTTGGAAGAACACTGGAGAAAATACCCGATAAAGCTAAGAATGATAGTGATGTTCCTGATTGTTGTCTGGCTTTTTATGATTTGGTAATTGCATATAGTTATAGCCAAAACAAGTTTTATATAGTATCAACAGGCTTTCCTGAGAAAGGTCTTAAAGGAGAGAAGAGAGCAGGAGAAAGGTTAAAACTGGTTTTAGGCAGGTTAAGGGCATTAAAAGGCAAAAAGCTCAATAACTCAATTGTTTCTCCTCCTATTATTAATGGAAGAGAGATTCTTTCCAATTTTACAAAAGCTTCTTATCTAAAAGCTGTGGATAAGATAAAGGAGTATATTGCTGCAGGTGATATATATCAGGTGAATTTATCTCAGCGATTCACCTGTAATTTACGCACAGACAGTTTCGAGTTGTATAAGTTTCTTGCTAAAATAAATCCTGCGCCTTTTGGAGGGTTTCTGAATTTTGGAGAAGAATCTATTATAAGCGCTTCTCCTGAAAGATTCCTTTGTCTGAAGGATGGTGTTGTCAGAACAAGGCCAATGAAAGGAACCAGACCAAGAGGAAAAGCAAAAGAAGAGGATGAGAGATTGAAGAATGATTTGTTAAAGAGCGAAAAGGACAAGGCAGAGCTTATAATGATTGTTGATCTTGAGAGAAATGATATAGGCCGGGTATGTGAATATGAATCCATATATCTGGAAAGCAAAAGAGACATTGAAAAATATTCTACAGTGTTTCAGACAACATCTACTATTAGAGGCAGGTTAAGTAAGAAAAAGGATAGGATTGATCTGTTAAAGGCATGTTTTCCTGGAGGGTCTATTACCGGCGCGCCAAAGATCAGGGCTATGGAGATAATTGAGGAGCTTGAGCCGACAAGAAGAGGAATATATACAGGCTCTCTTGGATATTTGAGTTTTTCCGGTGAAATGGATTTGAATATACTGATTCGCACATTAGTTGCTAAAAAGAACGAAATTCGTTTTCAAGTAGGAGGAGGGATTGTTGCTGATTCTGATCCGGAAAGTGAATATCAGGAGACGTTGGATAAGGCAAAAGCTCTCTTTAGTGCTTTAGGTTATAAGCGAGGATAACGCTAGAACTTACTTGCCAAAAAGCGCTAGCTTTTTGTTCGAGTGCAACGATTTGTTATGCATTATTTAAATACGGCTTAATGGATTCCGCGACGGCTTTCCCCAATAAAAAACAACCTTCACTCGTATAATGAACACCATCTGGTCGAAGATATTTATCAGGCCCAGCTTTAATGCTGAGACTATATAAATCATCAATAGGAACCCCTAATTCTGTTGCGATATCAGTTGCTGCTTTATTATAGGTACAAACATCTGTTTCAAATCGATCAAAACTTTTCTTTTCATGATGCCATTTTTCATTTACAGCAGTAGTCAAAGCCCAAATTACAGAAGCTTGCGTTTTCTCCAACAGTTGTCGCATAATCTCTCGCACATTGCTCTTGTATTGATCAATCGGGATAACTGGCTTGCCGGAAACAAAATCCCTCCCTAGATCATGAAGCCCACAATTAATGTGTATGACAGAAACATTCTTAGATAGAGCCCATATATCCAAATACTTAAGGACATTTTGACTATTACCGCCATTCTCTTCTGGTGCGCAAACTTCCGCTATTTCAGAAAGTTGCTGGCGGACTACTTCTTGGTAGCCCATACGAATGGAATCACCAATCAAAATCACCTTTTTTCTCATACTGATCTTCTCCCTGATATATATGCATAACTAACTACATCTATAGAAACATTTAAATCTTCTTTTATATCTTTTTTTTAAAAATAACTTATAACTTGATTACGATACCTAACCATTTTCTTCCTTATAGTCATTATTTCGTATTATTATAACAAATTTTTATTTTTTTTGTGTTATTTATTTTCTATTGTTACATCATCAATACAAATACTTGATTATTTAGCTTCTATAGAATATATTGATAATTACAACAGAAATAAGAGGAAAGACAGATGCAGGAAGGATTGGTTATACATGGGGGAAAACGGTTAAAAGGAGAAATAACCCCCGCTGGAAATAAGAATGAGGCATTGGCAATACTGGCAGCATCTCTTCTAACAGAGGAGACTGTCAGACTCAAGAATGTGCCTGATATTGGCGATGTTCGGGACATGGTTGAAATTATGCGTGATATTGGAGTAGATGTAAAAAGAGAAGGAGAGCATGAGTATTTAATCAAGGCATTATCTATAAAAAAAGCGGAGTTAAATCCTGAGTTATGCCATCGGATAAGGGGTTCATTTTTATTTGCAGCGCCTATTTTGGTAAGATGCGGCAGGGTGAAACTGCCAAAACCCGGAGGAGATAGAATAGGGCGGCGCAGAGTTGATACACATCTACTTGCTCTGGAGGCATTGGGTGCTTCCATTAGTGTTGGAGATGATTATGAGTTAGAAATCGGAACTGGTTTCCGTGGCGCGGATGTTTTTCTGGATGAGGCAAGTGTTATGGCAACAGAAAACACAATAATGGCAGCTGCGTTTGCAAAAGGAAAGACTACTATAGTTAATGCAGCTTCAGAGCCTCATGTGCAGGGTTTGTGTAGATTTCTTAATTCTCTTGGCGCAAAAATATCCGGTATAGGCAGTAATATCTTAACGATAGAAGGAGTAGAGCAATTAAAGGGCGGAGAGCACCAAATATCTTCCGATCACATTGAAGCAGGCAGCTTTATAGGGCTTGCTGCAGCTACGCATAGTGAATTAATAATAAGAAATGCACCTATAGAGCATATGAGAGTAATCTTCATTGCCTTTGAAAAACTTGGAGTAAGTTTGGAAATAGATGAAAGGGATATTTTTATCCCTGTTCAAAAAAAAATAAAAGTTGTTACAGATATTGGTGGGGCAATACCAAAGATAGATGATAGTCCGTGGCCCGGATTTCCCGCAGATCTTGTAAGTATAGCACTTGTTAGTGCTACTCAGTCAGAGGGCACAGTTTTAATATTTGAAAAGATGTTTGAAAGTCGTCTCTACTTTGTTGACGAGTTGATTAATATGGGGGCAAAAATTGTTTTATGTGATCCTCACAGAGCAGTAGTCGTTGGTCCTTCGGATTTGCATGGAGAGGAGATTATAAGTCCTGATATTAGGGCTGGAATGGCACTTCTTATAGCAGCTCTATGCGCAAAGGGAAAAAGCACAATACACAATATCAGGCAGATAGACAGAGGATATGAAAGGATAGACCAGAGACTGTGTTCTTTAGGCGCAGATATCGTGAGGCTTGGATAATCAATTTAGATGTTGAAAGTCATCTCTGTTTGTGCTAGTTTTAGCGGGAAATTTTTTAAATTAATAGGGGAGTAATATATGGGAAAGCACGTGTACTTTTTTGGGGATGGGAAAGCTGAAGGAAATACTGGGATGAAGAATCTTCTGGGTGGGAAAGGAGCAAATCTTGCTGAGATGAGTAATCTTAGCATACCAGTTCCTCCCGGATTTACAATTACTACAGAAGTGTGTGATGCCTATTATAAGAATAATCGTAATTATCCTTCGGAGCTTGAGGTGCAGATGAAGGATGCAATGAGTAATGTTGAAGGGATAATGGGAGCTAAGTTTGGCGATTCACGCAATCCTCTGCTTGTATCAGTGCGTTCAGGTGCGCGCGTTTCAATGCCCGGCATGATGGATACAATACTCAATCTTGGTCTTAATGATACAACTATAGAAGGGCTTGTTTCTCAGTCGGGAAATGCTCGTTTTGCATGGGACGCATACAGACGGTTTGTTCAGATGTATGGGGACGTTGTTCTTGGAATGAAGCCCGAGAAGAAAGAGGATGAGGATCCATTTGAGGTAATAATTGAAGAGAAGAAGAAAGAGAAGCATGTTCAAACTGATACTGAACTTGACGAAGACGACCTAAAGGATATTGTAGCAAGGTTTAAGGCAATGGTTAAAGAGAAGAAGGGCATGGATTTTCCCGACGATCCATGGAAGCAGTTATGGGGAGCTATAGATGCTGTTTTTGGATCATGGAATACTGAAAGAGCAATAAAATACAGGAAAATAAATAATATTCCTGGGGACTGGGGCACAGCGGTTAATGTACAGGTAATGGTGTTTGGTAATATGGGTGATGATTCCGGAACAGGTGTTGCTTTTACAAGAGACCCTGCAACGGGAGAAAACAAGTTTTATGGAGAGTATCTGATAAATGCGCAAGGGGAAGATGTTGTTGCTGGTACCAGGACTCCACAACCTGTAAATGAATCTACGAAAACATCTCCAGACCAAAAGACACTTCAAGAAGTAATGCCAGACGCATACAAGACCTTGGAGGGCATTTATAATAAGCTGGAAGACCATTATAAGGATATGCAGGATATTGAATTTACCATTCAGAAAGGTAAGTTATGGATGCTTCAGACAAGAACAGGAAAAAGAACAGCAATGGCAGCAATAAGGATTGCTGTTGAAATGGTGAAAGAAGGATTAATTAATGAGAAGACAGCAGTTAGCAGAGTCGAGCCTGCGCAATTGGATCAGCTTCTTCATCCGATGTTTGACCCCAAAGCAGAGAAAAAAGTCATTGCAAAAGGATTACCTGCATCTCCAGGAGCTGCTAGTGGAAAAGTTGTTTTTCATGCTGATGACGCTGAAGATCTAAAAGAAGAGAAAACGATACTTGTTCGTATTGAGACATCTCCTGAAGATATTGGAGGAATGAACGCAGCTCAGGGTATACTAACTGCCAGAGGGGGGATGACCTCTCATGCAGCAGTAGTTGCTCGGGGTATGGGAAAATGTTGTGTAGCTGGTTGCGGTGCAATTAGGATAAATTATCAAAAGCAGGTGTTTTCTGTAGGTAATGCTACTGTTAAAAAAGGAGATTGGATTTCTCTTGATGGTTCAACAGGAGAGGTTATGCTTGGTCAGGTTTCAACAATCCAACCTGAGCTTTCAGGAAACTTTGAGACATTAATGAAATGGGTTGATGAAATCAGAAAGCTTGGAGTAAGAACAAATGCTGATACTCCTCAAGATGCTGAAGTAGCACGAAAATTCGGTGCAAAAGGCATTGGTCTGTGCAGGACGGAGCACATGTTCTTTGAAGGGGACAGGATTAAGGCTGTCCGGGAGATGATACTTGCAGATGATATAAGCGGCAGAGAAAAGGCACTTGCAAAGCTTCTCCCAATGCAGAAAGATGATTTTATAGGTATATTTAAGGCTATGAATGGATTGCCAGTTACAATAAGATTGCTTGATCCGCCTCTCCATGAGTTTTTGCCTCACGAAGAAGCAAATCAAAAAGAGATGGCTGAAGAGATGGGTATTTCTGTAGAAAAGGTAAAGAGTAAGATTGATTCACTTCACGAATTCAATCCAATGCTTGGGCATAGAGGCTGCCGTCTTGGAGTAACATATCCCGAGATAACACGGATGCAGGCAAGAGCCATTTTTGAAGCTGCATGCATTCTTACCAAAGATAAATATGAGGTTATTCCTGAGGTAATGATTCCTCTTATAGGAACAACAGGTGAATTTCTTAACCAGAAAAAAATTGTTGATGCAGTTGCAGAAGAGGTTATGTCTGAATATGGTGTAAACGTAAAGTATTTAGTAGGGACAATGATAGAAATTCCAAGAGCATGTATTGTAGCGGATGAGATTGCTCAGAAAGCAGAATTTTTCTCCTTTGGAACGAATGATCTGACACAGATGGCATTCGGCTATAGCCGCGATGATGCAGGCGCATTCCTTGGTGAATATGTGGAAAAGGGGATTCTCGAAGATGATCCGTTTCAGGTTCTGGATCAGGAAGGAGTTGGGCAGCTTGTTAAGATGGGTATTGAAAGAGGAAGAAATTCAAGAGCTGATTTAAAGGTTGGCATATGTGGTGAACATGGCGGAGAACCGGAATCTGTGAAATTCTGCCATCGTGTAGGCATGAACTATGTTAGCTGCTCTCCGTACAGAGTACCGATAGCACGTCTTGCCGCAGCGCATGCAGTATTAGAAGAAAAGAAAGGGAAATAGAAAATGAAAAAAAATAATATGCAAATATTTTCAGGAACAGCAAACCTGGATTTATCTGTGGAAATATCTAAATATTTAGATGCTCCATTGTGTAGAGGAGAGACAAAACGCTTCAAGGATGGAGAATTTAATATAAAAATTAATGAGAATGTAAGAGGTCAGGATGTATTTATTATTCAATCCACATGTCCGCCTGTTAATGAGAATTTAATGGAATTGCTTATTACGGTTGACGCTTTCAAAAGAGCTTCTGCTAGCCGAATTACTGCAGTAATTCCATACTATGGCTATGGCAGGCAGGATAGAAAAGTTCAACCGCGTGCCCCGATAACAGCTAAACTTGTTGCTAATTTAATTACAACGGCTGGGGTTGACAGAGTTTTAGTGATAGATCTACATGCCGGGCAAATACAGGGTTTTTTTGATATTCCTGTGGATAATTTATTTGCTGCGCCAGCTATTTTAGTCAGGTATTTTTTGACAAAGAAAATCAAGGATGTTACTATCGTCTCTCCAGACTCAGGAGGAGTTGAAAGAGCAAGAGCAATAGCAAAAAGAATGAGTGCAACTTTGGCTATTATTGATAAAAGAAGACCTGATGTAAATGTGGCTGAAGCGATGAATGTGATTGGAGATGTGCAAGGGAGGAATGTAATAATTCTGGACGATATGATTGATACAGGAGGTAGTATAATCGAAGCAGCAGATGCGCTTTATGATAAAGGGGTTAAAAGAATATTTGCAGCGTGTACGCATTCTGTATTTTCCGCAGACGCTATTGAACGTCTTAATAAGTCTGTCATTGATGAGATAGTCGTTACAAATACTATTCCGATGATAGGAAAGAAAAAATCAAAAAAAGTTAGAGTTCTTTCGATAGCAGAACTCCTTTCAAAAGCAATATATAGCATTCATAATAATACTTCTGTAAGTTCATTGTTTCTTTAAGAGGAGATACTAATGCAAAAAATTCAGTTACAAGCTAATATTAGAAAAGAAATAAATAAGAGATCTACAAAGGAGCTGAGGAAACAGGGAGGTATACCATGTGTTTTATATGGTCATGGTATAAAGACTTTGAATCTTGCAGTTGAACAGAAAAAGTTTGAACAAGTTGTAAAAAAAATGCATGGAGAGAATATCCTTATATCTTTATCAATAGATAATAATGGTTCCTCAAAACAAGAAACTGTAATGGTTAGAGGCATTCAGTATCATCCGGTAAGTGATGAATTACTTCATATAGACTTCTATAAGATACGGCTTGATGAGAAAATCACCACAAGGATTAATATAGTTCTTACTGGTGAGGCTCCAGGAGTTAAAGAAGGAGGAGTACTGGACCACTCCATGAGAGATGTAGAAGTTCGCTGCTTGCCTGATAAAATCCCAGGTCACTTTGAAGTAGATGTTACACAGTTGGAAATAGGTTCATCCATTCACATAAGAGACCTGAGTATTCCAGAGGATGTAGAAGTTTTAGCAGACCATGACCAAGCAGTTGTTTCCATTGTTCCTCCAACTATTATAAAGGAGGATGAAGTTTCAGTGGAAGAAGAGCCGGAAGTTATTGAGGAAGGGAAGGAAGAGGCTGAAGCTGAGGCAACAGAAGGGGAGCAGAAAGAGAAGGATGAGAAAGAAGATAAAAAAGAGAAAAAACCAGATGAGCGAAAGTAGATGAAGATAATTGTAGGATTAGGTAATCCTGGTATCAAGTTCAGGAAAAATAGGCACAATGCAGGATTCATGGTTATTGATAAAACAGCAGAAAGGTTGGAGACTGATATAAAAATCAAAAAGTTTGATTCTCTGATCGGACGTGGTTTCATAGAAAAGAATGATGTGATTCTTGCAAAGCCCCAGACTTTTGTCAATTTAAGCGGACAGGCCGTTTCAAAGCTTGTTAATTTCTATAAAGCGGATTTAGAAGATCTTGTTATTATTCATGATGATGCTGATATAGAATTTGGCAGGATTAAAGCTAAGAAGAATGGAAAATCCGGCGGGCATAACGGAGTAGAATCTATTATAGATGCGATTGGTAATGAGAATTTTTCAAGAATACGTATTGGAATAGGCAGAAACAATCGTTGTGAAGATTTAAAAGGACATGTTCTAAGCAATTTTAATGAAACTGAAGTGACTAAACTTGATAAGATTTTGTCTAAAGCTTTAGAGACCATAACAATAATTATAAAAAATGGCATTGATAAGGCAATGTGCACAATCAATGCCTCTGTAATCGTATAGAAAGGAGTTTGTTGTGTTATTTTCATTAATATGTAGTTTTTTGGCGTTGGGGTTTGCTGTGGTTCTTGCGATTGGAGTTCTAAAAAAAGAAGAGGGCACACAAAAGATGAAGGATATATCTCGTCTCATACAAGAAGGAGCAAGCGCCTTCTTAAAACGAGAGTATAGTTATATTGCTATTTTTGTAGTTTTAATAGCGGGGCTAATAGGTATAACTCCTTTTATATCCAAAGGAATTAGTCTGGGTTGGAAGACATCTATAGCTTTTGTGATTGGTTCTTTTATGTCTGCTTTTGCGGGATATATTGGAATGGGTATAGCAACAAGAGCAAATTCAAGGACAGCAAATGCGGCTTCAAAAGGAGGAGTAAAAGCAGCGTTAAATGTGGCGATTTCAGGTGGATCGGTAATGGGAATGAGCGTTGTTGGTCTGGCTTTATTAGGGCTTATCTTTGTATATTTTATATTTAAGGGAGATCCTGTAATAATCAATGGGTATGCTATGGGAGCAAGTCTTGTAGCCCTTTTCGCAAGATCAGGTGGAGGAATATTTACAAAAGGTGCAGACATGGGGGCTGATCTCGTTGGAAAAGTAGAAGCAGGTATTCCTGAAGATGATCCTAGAAATCCTGCTGTGATTGCTGACAATGTTGGAGATAATGTAGGAGATGTTGCAGGGCTGGGTGCGGATCTTTTGGAGTCATATGTTGAATCTATTATTGCAAGCATAGCTATTGGTTCAACATTTGTTGTTATAATGGGACAAAGTGTGGCTGATAAGTTAAAGTTTATGCCGATTTATATAGCGGGTGCGGGAATTATAGCTTCTATTATTGGGGTAATTTATGTAAAAGTATTTGGGAAAAAGAATCCTCAGGGAGCCTTAATGGGAGGGACTTATGTAAGTGCTGTTTTGTCGATTATAGGTACGTATTTTATTGTAAACAAGTTTGGTGTAGCATTTGAAAGTTATTCTAAACTAGGCCCTTTTTATGCTACGCTTGCTGGGATTATATCCGGTATGGCAATTGGTTTTACGAGCGAGTTTTTTACATCCACTAAATACAATCCGGTTAAAAAACTTGCTGAGAGTTCCAAGAGCGGGCCTGCAATAACTGTTACCGGCGGACTAGCGGTCGGTATGGAAAGCACTTGTATACCTGTGCTGGTACTTGCCGCTGCTATTATGATTGCCTATCATTTTGCAGGAGGATATGGAGTTGCTATGGCTGCTGTAGGTATGCTTGCTACAACCGGCATGATCGTCTCAGTTGATTCATACGGACCTATTGCCGACAATGCCGGCGGTATAGCAGAGATGGCGGGTCTGGATCCATCTGTGAGAAAAATAACTGACAATCTGGATGCTGTTGGCAATACGACCGCAGCGATTGGCAAAGGGTTTGCAATAGGTTCAGCTGCATTTGCAGCTATAGGCTTGATATCTGCTTATATGATGGCAGTTCGCATAAAGGGAGCAGATATTACAGACCCTAGAGTTATGTCGGGTTTATTGATTGGAGGTATGCTGCCGTTCCTGTTTTCTTCAATGCTTTTTAAAGCTGTTAGTAAAGCTGCATACGAATTGATAGCTGAAGTGAGAAGACAATTTAGGGAAATTAAAGGATTAATGGAAGGGAAGGCAATGCCTGATTCAGCAACATGCGTCGATATTTCGACAAAAGGAGCTATTCAGGGCATGTTACTTCCTGGTGCTATGGCTATTGTAGTGCCTGTTGCAATTGGGTTATTGTTAGGACCTAAAGCTCTTGCAGGTCTTCTTGTTGGAGCATTGATATCCGGTCTTATGCTTGGAATCCAGATGGCAAATAGCGGTGGAGCCATGGATAATGCTAAAAAATATATTGAGGATGGCAACTTTGGCGGAAAAGGCAGCGAGGCTCATAAAGCAGCTGTCATCGGAGACACGGTAGGCGATCCTCTGAAGGATACAGTCGGACCTTCAATAAATATATTAATTAAGCTTATGAGTGTTATTTCCCTTGTTTTAGCGCCATTGTTTGTAAAATTTTAAAAAACTGGAGGTAGTTTAGTGGATAAGAAAAATAAGTATGAAGGTTTGTTTATTATAAACGCTGATTTGGCGGAAGATGGCAGGGATAAGATTATAGAAGATATAGAGAAATGTATTAAATCTGCAAAAGGCAAAGTTGTAGATGTTGATCGAATTGGGAAGAAAAAATTTGCTTATAAGATAAAAAAACGCAGTGAGGGAGTATATATAAATATAAAATTTGAAATCTCCTCTGAAGGAATTGCGGTAATTAATAAGAAATTAAAATTAAAAGAGGATATATTTAGAATTTTTATTTTGAAAAAGAAATAAGCAAGAAAGGAGAATAAATATGGCGAATTTGAATAAGGTTTTTTTGATAGGCAATTTGACGAGGGACCCGGAGCTTAGATATATACCAAGTGGTACTGCAGTTGCGGATTTTAGCATAGCAATCAATCGGTTTTTTAAAAATAAAGAGGGAACAAAGACAGAAGATACATGTTTTGTAAAAGTTGTTGTATGGGCTAATCAGGCGGAGTCATGCGCAAAATATCTTAGTAAAGGAAGGCCTGTTTTTATAGAAGGGCGCTTACAAAGCCGTTCATGGGAAGACAAAGATGGACAAAAACGAAGCGCTATGGAAGTAGTTGCAGAGAGAGTTCAGTTTCTTGGTACTTCGCAGGGAAGTAGCAGTGCTACGTCTCTAGCAAGCGAAGAAAAAAACGCACCTGTCCCTGAAATACAGATTGATGAGAAGGAAGAAGCAAAGACTCAAACAAATTCATCAGAGAAAAAACCAGAAAAATCTGGAGAGGATGAAGTACCATTCTGATATAATAGAAAGGAGATTATCTTTATGTTTCAAAGAGGTAAAAAAGTCAAAGGCCGCAAAAAAAAGATTATAAGAAAAAAATATTGTAGGCTTTGTGTTGAAAAAATGGATGAAATTGATTATAGGGACACAAAAACACTCTCTGGCTTTATTACTGAGAGGGGAAAAATCCTTTCAACTAAAGTCTCAGGGAATTGCGCTCGTCACCAGAAAAAACTTGCCGTTGCAATAAAACGAGCAAGAATGTGTTCGTTACTGCCTTTTTCTGCAAAATAAATTGAGAAATGTCAGTTGCTAACAGGTAAAAAGATAATCCTGCTTTCTTTAGTGTCACTATGTTTTTTTATTTCAGGGTTTTTTTTTGCTTTTGGGCAGTTATTCTTCCAAGTTTTAGTTCCTTTACCTATTATTATCTGTGTGTATTTGCTTGGTGTCCGTAAAGGATTTCTGTGTTTTTTTATTATGGCATCAAGTGTCTACTTAATTTTACAGAATCACTTTTCCGCAATTTTATCTATACAACTTGGACTTTTAGGCTTAGTTACAGGTATAATAGCTAAGAACAAGTTTCCTTTTATAAAGACAGGTGTTTTATCAGCAATTATTTTGAGCCTTATAAGTCTTTTGGCTATTTTTGTAATTTCATTGTATGACGAAAATTTTCTTAATAAAATTTACATGAATTTACAGATTCATATGGATAAAAGTCTGAAAATTTATGAAGAGACTGGCATCAGCAAAGAAAAGGTTGAGTTAGTTAAAGAGTCATTTAGTACAGCAATAAATATAATTAAAACTAGTTTTCCAGCTATTATTTTCATTGTTAATTTTTTAGTAGTTAGCGTTAACCTTTTATTCTCAAAAAAGATACTTGGTTTAGAAGCTCTTAAATTATCTCCTTTTAAGACGTGGAGGTTGAGGGATGAGTGTATATGGGGCTTTATTATATCTGCCCTAATGACATTTCTATTCAAATACGCCAAATTTCAATCAGGCTATATAATAGGACTGAATTCGCTAATTATTATTTCAGCTGTTTACTTAGTAGGAGGCTTAGCAATTGCAAGTTTCTTTTTTGACAAATGGAAGGTGTTTCCTTTTGTTAAGGTCTTGATTTATGTGCTGGTTTTTACTTCTCCAATTTTTCTTATGCTCATTATTATATTAGGATTGGTTGATTTCTGGTTTGATTTTAGAAATAGAGTGGTTGCAAAAGGAAAAATTTAAAATGAAACTTTTTGATACTCATGCACATTTAACTGATCCTGCTTTTAAAGAGGGGATTGATTCAGTCATATCTGAGGCAAATAAAAATGATGTGGAATATATGATTAATATTTGCTGTGATATTGAAAGCATTGAAATCGGATTGAAGACAGTTTATGGGAAGAAAAATGTATTAACGGCAATTGGGCTGCATCCGAACTATGCCGATAGAATCAAACAGGATGACTTGAAGTACGTAAAAGAATGTTTGGGAAAATACCCGAATATTGCAGCAATAGGGGAAACAGGTTTGGATTATTACAGAGATACTTCCGGCAAGCAGCAGAAAGAACTTTTTTGTAAGCATATTGAGCTGGCTTTAGAATTTAATCTGCCTATAATCATCCACAATCGTGAGGCACATAAAGATATCTTGGATATCATTAAAGATTACTCTATAAACACGGGAGTGATACATTGCTTTTCAGGAACATTGGAATTTGCGCAAACTTGTTTAAGTCGCGGTTTTTATATTTCATTTGCTGGAAATCTCACTTATCCGAACGCGCCTGATTTAAGGCAGGTTGCAAAAGATATACCAAATGACAGAATTCTTATAGAAACTGATTGTCCGTATCTCGCTCCACAAGCTGTAAGAGGCAAAAGAAATCAGCCAAGCTTTTTAAAGTATACAGCTTTGGAACTTGCAAAAGTTAAAGGGCTTGACGCAGAAGAAGTAGCCTGCCATACTACAGAGAACGCAAAAAGACTGTTTGGACTAACAAATACCGGAGAAGAAAATGACTGACGAGCATGAACTGGTTAAAATAAGAAAAGAGAAATTAAAAAAGATAAGAGAACAGGGAATAGATCCATATGCCCTGCATTTTAGACGGACTCATTCCTCAGTGTCAGTGCACGAATGCGCTAAAGAAGTATCTATTGGTGAGGTATTAGAGGATTTGGAGGTTACTGTAATAGGAAGGGTAATAACTGTAAGGGAGCATGGTAAAAGCTGTTTTGCTCATATAAGAGATGACACAGGAGATATACAGATATATGTTAAGTCAAATACTGTTGGAGAAAAAACATACGATTTATTTAAGCTGGTGGATATAGGGGATTTTATAGGAGTTAAGGGGAAAATCTTTAAAACAAGGACAGGAGAGGATACTATATTTATTTCAGAGTTTTCCGTATTCTCAAAGTCCTTACAAACTTTGCCTGAGAAATGGTCAGGTCTCAAGGATGTAGAAATAAAATATCGCAGAAGATATGTTGATCTGATAGCAAATAAAGATATCAAGCCGTTATTTAAGCTTCGTAGTCATATAATAAGCTCGATGAGAAAGTTTCTTGATGGTAAAGGATTTTTAGAAGTAGAAACGCCAATGATGCAGCAGATTCCCGGTGGAGCAATGGCAAAACCTTTCGTTACTCATCATAATACGCTTGATATGGATTTATACCTAAGAATAGCTCCCGAGCTTTTCCTGAAGAGGTTAATTGTCGGCGGATTCGAGAAGATATACGAAATAAACCGAAACTTTCGTAATGAAGGCATATCAACACGGCATAATCCTGAGTTTACCATGCTTGAATTATATCAGGCTTTTATAGACTATGAAGACCTTATGCATCTGACTGAGGAGATGTTTTACACTATAGCAGCCGAATGTCTTGGAAAAACGAGTTTAGAGTATCAGGGACGTACTATCAATTTAAAAGAATGGAAGAGACTGAGTTTTGTTGAGGCAATAAAGAAATATTCTAAAATAGATCTGAAATCAGTTTCAGATAAGGAATTGAAGGATAAGGCAAAAGAACTTGTTCCCGAGACAAGGAAAATGAATTCCTTCAGAGAGATTGTGGATGCTATATTCAAGAAGGTTGTAATCCCAAATCTTATTGATCCGACTTTTATAATTGACTATCCGGAAAGAATGTGTCCTCTTGCAAAGAAGAAAAAAGATAACAAGAATCTTACTGAAAGATTTCAGCCTTATATATGTGGTATAGAGTTAGGAAACGCATATTCTGAGCTAAATGATCCGATGGAGCAAAAGGAGCGCTTTTTAGACCAGATAAAAGATAGAAAGATGGGAGACAGCGAAGCGCATCTTATGGATGAAGATTTTATTACAGCTCTGGAATACGGCATGCCGCCAACAGGGGGGTTGGGGATAGGTATCGACAGACTTGTTATGCTTTTTACTAATTCTCAATCAATTAGAGATGTAATACTATTCCCGCAGTTGAAGCCTCAGAAGTGAAGCCAGCAAAAACTTTCTAATGGCAAGCATTACCGGCGACGGTTATACCGTCCGTGTGGACGTGCTTGTTAGGCATTTTTTGAGGTTCGAATTGATATACCATGCTTTGGATACACTATGTCTTTTTCTGATTGTTTTCCACTGGAAGTAAATGTTACCTTATGTCTCTTACCAAATATATCTGTACATCTCAGTCGAAACTTCATTTCGCTCATAGCACGTAATTCATTAAGTTCAATTTTATCAGTTACAAAATAAAGAAATCCTAACAATGGGAAACCATGGGGAATTGCACCAGAGAATCGCTGTAAGTCATTTTTCCAAGGCTCACTTACTTCTATTGTTTGTTCTTTGCTAGGAAAGTTAATATCTTCTGGTATCGGCCTACCTTCCAGTTTAATCCAGCGCCTACCTTTCTTAATATCTAAATAAAATGCCCCGGGAGATAGTGGCTTCTCCCCCTCATTTGTTACTGTTAAAGAAAAGAAAATAAGCGTGTAATCAATCGGATCCGGATTGAACCGAACATTGCCAAAAATAAAATTAGCAGGACTAACAACTAGCTTAGATGATGATTTAAAACGGTTTATAATTATAATAATACCTGGTATGCCGCCTGCAGCTGCAACAACCAAAGATAAAATACTTAGCCAGTTATCTTTAAACATTTTTATTAAATTATTTTAGTCTAACAATTAATACATTGAATCCATATTTTTTAGCTCTTTCAATATGAAATATATCAAATTTTCATTCATTCAGCAATAAATTCTTGTTAACTTTCACAAGGTGGGCGCGTCTCTCATCGTACTTGTTCGGAGTCAAGGGGGTTGGTTGCTGTGGTTTTCATCTTCACTCCAAAGGTATATATCGGCCACTTGCCGGAGTAGTCCGACCTGCGTTTGTTTCTGTTGTAGGTGCCAACCATCCATTGGACTTCAGGCTTAAAACCATCGACAAACCCCATGGCTGCTGAAGTTGAGCCATTCTCACTAGGGAGTTTTGTCACTGATTGCTTTGTCCATCCACTCACCCCGTTGGAAGATTCCCACACGGTAACGTCTTTGTATCCACCGGCGAGGATCCTGTACTTACCTTCACTTGTTCGTTGGTAATCGTAGATACCTCCTCTTATGTTCAACGTAGTCCTGCTCCAGGAATCTTTTTCCCACTTCACAATATATGCCTTGCCGTTGAGTCTGTAGAGGACTCCGGCACTTCCGTCTGGAAGGACTTCGGGAAACGTGGTGTATCCAAACAGCCGCGAGATGGGGCTCTTTGCATCGTTGATAACGCAGCTGCTGTAAAGCTCCTTCAGGTCGACCGTAGAACCAAGGTTCTTTCCCCCAGCAGTGTACATCTTCTGGTTTCGGCAATTGAAATAGGCGAAGAAATTTCCGTATCCGCCCTTGTTGTGACCATTGGGGCCCGATGCCATCTCCCAACCAAGTAAAATCCGGTCGGATCCGTTGTTCTTGCCCTTCTCTACACTGAACCCGTGCAGGTAAACCTCGTCGTAACCTTCTTTCTCTTTGTGCTTGGTGTCGATCAGCGTGATCGGCTTCGTCCAGGTCTTCCCGTTATCGGAGGACTTAATCATGCGATAGGGGCGATACCAGGGGCGATACCAATAAGCAGTACTGGAATAGAAGAGATAAACCGAGTTGCCAACGACTGCTGGCATCGGGTATGCACATCTGTCATCAGACAACTTCTTCTGTGACCACGTCCCAGCAATCTTGTTCGGACCAGGGGATTTGAGCATGTACGCTGATGAAGAATGCTTGAAGTAGAAAACCAGGTAATGACCGTCGGGGGCAAGAACGATGCAGGGATAGTTGTGGTAGTCCCATCTGCTGGTATAGTTCAAGCCGCAAGCCTTTACTGCATCAGACCACTGCTGCGTGCTGTGGTCGAATTCCCGAACATAGATGCTCATTTTCTCGCCATTCCAGCAGACTACGGTTCTGTTCGCTGAAGCATTGTACACTCCATACCCGAATGACCGGCGGCATCCATAGGTTCCGTTGGCGGCATGTTTAGTCAACTCGGCGCATGCTGTTGTGGTGAGATTTATCGTAGTAAGGGCTGAAAGCGTCAGTCGCATCATGAGCATTCGCATAG
Source organism: uncultured bacterium (assembly GCA_964437505.1). Lineage (GTDB taxonomy): Bacteria > JAHJDO01 > JAHJDO01 > JAHJDO01 > JAHJDO01 > JAHJDO01. Next base: position 30,028 of record CAYTGU010000010.1, on the reverse strand, counting down.
GAACTCCTAAACTGATTGTGATTTCCTTGCTTTCTCAGTACAAAATATACCAAATTTTTACTGATTCAGCAATAATGTTTGAACTCACCCGTCGAAAAGCACCAAGTTTTTGGTCAGGTGCAGCGATAGATTATGTATCATTTTTAGTCAGACACGACTTAAAATGTTTAAATTCTTTTAACTTTTGTTCAACTTTAGACCACCTCTCAATTTCTTTGAGGTCAACCTTTTTCGCTTGAGCCACCAGTATGGCCTGCTCCAAGCTCTGTGCATCATTCCAATGGTAGTATGCAGCCAATCTATCCTTCACACAGTCGGTTGGCGAAATAATTCTAAGTATACCGGTATCGAGTTTGTGCTCATCCACTTGCTTGACCGGTTCTTCCCCAACAGATAGGGGGCCTGCTGGAAATTCAACAAAGAAATCAGTATCAGGGTGTATGAAGTGTCTTCCTTCTTCGCTAAAGCCGATTTCTTGCATGGCTTTGCGAATTTTGCTTCTTTTCCCAAAATAGATATCTATTAGGTCCAAATCCTTTGAGATATACTTGCCATCACTATAGATGGAAACGCATGCGCCTCCGGATAGAACGACATCAATTCCTTTCTCATGAAGATGAGATTCGATAAACGCGACAAGCTCAGCATTTGTCATTTCTTTGATAGATTTCATAAGGGCTTACCACGACGCCTTGGTCTTCGCCTGTTCATCAGAAGTTTTTCGCGTTCTTCCTTAGTGTAGAAAGACAAGGCTTTCTCAAGGAGCGCCTTCAGCTGCTTAAGGAACGGATACCGAAGATTAAAAGAATAAAGACGAGTTTTACCTGCGGTCCGGCTCACTATGATTCCTCCGATCTCTAGCTTTTCGAGTTGCTTTTGAATGGCATACAGATCCCTACCATAAAACCGTGCAATACCTCTAGCGTAAGCTTCAGTTCTTGTTAGAATGAAAATCAGCACCTGCTCACAGGTGGTAGATCCTAATAAAGGCTCTAACATTTTAGTGACCTCCACATTTGATTATATGACCAACATACTTGGTCATATGACTAACTATATTGGTCAGTGTATAATAGCTGGATGCAAAACGCAAGAAGAATATTTCCAGAGATACAACAATCAATATACAGAATCCATATTTTCTTGCTTTCTCAATATAAAACATATCAAATTTTTATTAATTCAGCAATAAATTCTTGTTAACTTTTATATTTGCAATATAATACCAGAAAGAACAGACTTGAACGCGAAAGAGATTGACAATACGTATGAGTGAATATTATGAGCTATGAGTTATTTATTGCCCTAAAGTATCTGAGACTGCATCATAAGACAAAATTCATATCCCTTATAACCTTAATATCTGTTCTCGGGATAGCTATTGGAGTAATGGCTGTTATTGTTGTTATGTCTGTAATGAATGGGTTTGATAAGCATTTAAAAGGCAAAATGCTAGGTATAAAATCCCACATTGCTATATCTGATACAGAAATAAAAGAATATCCTCAAATAATAGACAAGGTCAAGAATGTGTCTCATGTTTTAGGCTGTTCTCCTGTGATAGTGGGACAAGGCATGATTAAATATCGTAGTGATGCTATGGGGATAATGATAAAGGGAATAAATCCCTCAATGGAAAGGAATACAACAGATATTTCAAAATATATAATAGAAGGCTCAATGAAGTTGAATGAAGACGCTTATAATATTGTGCTGGGAAAGGAACTGGCGAGAAATCTTGGAGTAAGACTGCATGAAGAAGTAACAGTGATATCTCCTGAATATAAAGTAGGACCAGGAGGAGTAATTATTCCAAAAATTGCCAGGTTAAAGGTTGTAGGCTTATTTGAATGTGGCATATACGAATATGATAACACACTTGCGTATGTTTCTCTTGATACAGCGAAGAAACTTTATAACATAAAAGGTGTGAATAGAATTGAGATAAAATTGGATAATATTTATCTTTCTCCTCAGATCAGCGGAGAAATAAAAGAGCTCTTAAACTATCGTTTTCTGGTCAGGGACTGGCAGACTCTTGACAGAGCTTTCTTTTTTGCGCTCAAGCTTGAGAAAATCACAATGTTTATAATACTGAGTTTAATCGTTATTGTGGCGGCGTTCAATATAGTCAGTATGCTTATTATGATAATTCTGGAAAAGACAAAGGATATAGGCATACTCAAAGCAATAGGAGCGGATTTAAAGAGCATAAGAAAAATATTTATTCTTGAGGGAACAATAATTGGAGTTGTGGGAACGATATTAGGATGTATCGGCGGGGTTGGACTTTGTTTGCTATTGAAGAGGTATCAGTTTATACATCTGCCACCTGAAGTGTATTACTTAAGAACTCTTCCTGTTGATATGCGTATTTTGGACTTCAGCGCAGTATGTGCAGCATCAATATTAATCAGTTTTTTGTCAACCTTATACCCGGCCAGGCAGGCTTCAAAGCTTGACCCTGTGGAGGCCCTAAGATATGAATAAGACAATTATTCAGGCAAATGGATTGTATAAAAAATACTCTGACGGGGAGAAGGAACTCGTAGTCTTAAAAGATGTTAATCTGCATGTTTGCAAGGGAGAACTTCTCTCAATTACAGGACCCTCAGGTTCGGGGAAAAGCACACTTTTACATATACTAGGGATATTAGATTCTCCCACAAAAGGTGTATTGAAGTATGATGAAGAAGACATTAGCAGTATGAGCGAGGATGAGAAATCTACTCTTCGCAACAGAAAAATAGGGTTTATATTTCAGTTCTTTCACTTATTCTCTGAGCTAACGGTTATTGAGAACATAAGCCTTCCTCTGATGATAAAAAACAAGAGAAACAGGTTGCTGAACAAGGAACATAAAACTATTCAACAACTAGTTAAAGATATTGGTTTGGAAAAGAGATCGCTGCACAGACCCAATCAACTTTCTGGCGGGGAACAGCAAAGAGTTGCAATAGCCCGCGCATTGGTTAATCAGCCTGAGATTATACTTGCAGATGAACCAACAGGTAATCTGGATAAAGAGAACAGGGAGTCAATCTATACACTGCTCCGGAATCTAAACAAGAATAAGGGTATTACAATTGTCATCGCAACACACGATGAAACTTTTGCTAAAACCGCTCCGCGTATGTTTAAACTTGTAGACGGCTCTGTAATGTAATAATACTGTCTTTTGCCAGCATTGCTGAACCTATTATACCTGCTTCTTCTCCAAGCTGGGCGTGAACGATTTGGATTTTTTCTGCAAGAAATGGGAAAATTCGTTCTTTGATCATATCTCCAAGCGGGGCAAAGAGATATTTACCTGCATTAGCTACTCCGCCGCCAATTACTATTAGCTCAGGATTTAGAACGTTTATAATACCAGCAAGCGCAGTTGCCAGATATTGGGCAGTTTCTCTCCATATTTCAATTGCAAGCATGTCTCCTGCAGCAGCAGCTTCATAAATAATCTTAGGTGTTATTTTTTTAAAATCTCCTTCAACCAGTTTTGGAATTAGGCTTTCTTTTCTCCGTGTGAGTTTTTCAATGGTTCTTTTTATGATTCTGTCTCTGCCGATATAGCTTTCAAGGCATGCTCTTCCGCCGCATATGCATTTCGGGCCATCAACATTTACTGGTATGTGTCCGATTTCTCCTGCGCTAAGTGAGCTTCCACGATAGATCTTTCCATCTATTATTATCCCTCCACCAACACCTGTACCCAGAGTCAGGCATACAATATTCATTGTATCTTTTCCAGCGCCGCATTTTAGTTCGCCGTATGCCATGATATTAACATCATTATCAATAAACGTTGGAATATCCAGAGCAGATTCAACATATTCCTTCATATGCACATTCTCAAATCCTTCAATGTTTGTTAATCCGCGTATTATTCCTTTTTCACTATCTACAAGACCTGGAGATCCTATGCCAATACCTGTAATTTCTGATTTATCTTTTCCTGTCTTATTTATAATATTTTCAATAGCTTTAACAATTTGTTTCAATACAATATCTTTACTCTCTCCAGTATCCGCTATAATCTTTTTTAAGATTTTGCCATCCATATCTACGAGACCTGTCTTCAAATTAGTTCCACCAAGGTCTACGCCAATTAAAAAAGGTTTATTCATAATACCTCCCTTGTCTTATATCTAAAGCGAATAGTAAATTGTATAATAATACAAATAATCATAAAAATTATGCACATGGAATATGCTCCGGATGCAGAAAATACTTTTGCTATAATTCCGCCCAGAAGTGTTCCAAATAAGCTTCCACCCACTATAATTGCTTCATGAAAACCTGTTTTTTCCCTTTTCACACTCCGAGCTTGTGAACTGTAGAATAAACTTGAAGAATATAAAAAGCCGACAGTTACTCCTATCAGAGAAAAGGCTAATAACCACCACATAATATTATGGGAGAAAACAAGTATTGCAAGTCCGGATATTAGCATAAGCTCATAGGAAAACAAATGTGAGAATGAGTACTGCCATCTATGATTTAATCTGAGAATAAAAAATACCACAACCTGAAAGATGCCTAAGACTGCTCTGAGAGAACCTATGATCAATGGAGACACGCCAACATCTGTAGCAAATTTTGGAAAAAGCCAGACTATAACTCCCATAGAAAAGAACACAGAAAATACACCTATCCATGCAAGTATCAGGAAGAATTTGGACTGCGGTATATTGTTCTTAATCTGCTTATTTTGAGTAGTATCTTCTATTATTGGGGCAGCTAATTTATTATGAATATGTCTGGCTACAAGATATATTCCTATAAAACTTAGTATCAGGTTAAGAATAAACAACATCTTAATATTTAGACTAGAAATGATAACTCCACTTATAAAACAACCTGTAATTCCGGCAGACCCCCACCCAATATTGAAACCTTGAAGACTGCGGGTAGCCTGTGCAGGATCTAGCCCAATAGTTATATGAGATTGATATGTAGGCCAGAACATTGACAGAACTATACCCATTAATCCGCATAACATAATGATAGCGGGAATGTTATTGAAGAACAGAAATCCAAGTATTATAAAAGGATATGTAATGGATACAGACAGAATAGCAATTCTTTTATTGATGTGATTTGACAGCAAACTTTGAAGTATACATAATGGTGCGTAGAAGATTGAAAATACACTTCCTGCCAGCCCCAAAACAAACGGATTGCTGACTCCTAAATCAATTATATGAAGCGGAATTGCAATAAAGAGACTTGAGCCGATAAAAGCGTATATAAAAGGAATTATAAATATATTTACCATCTAAACTTTCTCCTAGCTAAGTATGCCAACTACAGCACACAGTGTCAAGAGAATCTGGTTGTTTTTAAGGAGCAAAAATGGTATTTTGTTTTTGAGTCTAGAAAAGGAGATAGCTAATGTTTCAAACATTTAAACACGATATACAGGCTGTGTTTGACAGGGACCCTGCAGCAAGGAATATATTGGAGGTTTTAACATATGCAGGGCTTCACGCAATTATCTGGTACAGAGTTGCTCATTATCTCCATAAGAAAGATGTGCCATTCTTTCCAAGACTTATGTCCCAAATAGCCCGGTTTTTTACAGGAATTGAGATTCATCCCGGCGCAGAGATTAGCAGAGGTTTCTTTATTGATCACGGTATGGGGGTTGTAATTGGAGAGACAACAGTTATTGGTGACAATGTAACCCTATTTCAAGGTGTTACGCTTGGAGGAACAGGCAAGGAAAAAGGGAAGAGACACCCTACACTTGGGAATAACATTGTTGTCGGCGCAGGAGCAAAGATCTTGGGAAATATTGCAATTGGCAATAATGTAATGGTTGGCGCTAATGCTGTAGTACTAAAGAATGTACCTTCGGATTGCACGGTTGTCGGTATTCCCGGAAGGATAACACGAAAGAAGGGGAGAAAGGTTGCCGGTATAAGTCTTGATCACACAAATCTGCCGGATCCAATTGCAGAAAAAATCAAACATCTAGAGAAAATGATAAATGAATGGAAGAAGGATGCTTAGGGTCTATAATACGCTTATAAGTAAAAAAGAGGAGTTTCGCTCTTTAGTTCCAGGCAAAGTCAGGATGTATAATTGCGGACCTACAGTCTATGATTATTTTCATGTGGGGAATGCAAGGAATTTTATTGTATTTGATGTAATAAGGAGATATCTAAAATACAAAGGGTATAAAGTTATATTTGTTCAGAATATTACAGATATTGACGATAAGATTATAAACAGGGCGAATAAAGAGAAGGTCTCTTCTGAGAGTATAGCTGATAAGTATACAGACGCTTTTTTTAAGGACCTGGAGATTTTGGGAATTGTAAAGCCTGATATATGTCCAAAGGCAACTGAACATGTTCATGATATTATTTCTTTGATTAAAAGACTTATGGATGCAGGTTTTGCCTATCAAGTTGATGGAGATGTATTTTTTGAAGTAGGTAAGTTTTCTGATTACGGCAAGTTATCAAATCGTCTGATTGATGAGATGAAGCAGTGCTCAAGAGTGGCAATAGACAAGCGCAAGAAATCTTCCCGCGATTTTGCTCTATGGAAAAGCGCTAAATCTGATGAGCCAAGCTGGAATAGCCCATGGGGTAAAGGCAGGCCTGGATGGCATATTGAATGTTCTGCTATGAGTATGAAATACCTTGGGGAAACATTTGACATACATTCTGGCGGGCAGGATTTGATCTTTCCTCATCATGAAAACGAAATAGCCCAAAGCGAGGCAGCAACAGGCAAGCCCTTTGTTAAGTACTGGCTTCACAATGGGTTTTTAAATATTGATGGTGAAAAGATGTCTAAATCTCTAGGTAACTTCTTTTTAGTGAGAGACATACTTAAAAAGTTTAAGCCTCAGGTTGTACGGTATTTTATGGTATCTGCTCATTACCGCAGTCCACTTGATTTCAATGATAAGATCCTTCAGGAAGCAGAAAGAGCCGTTGAGAGAATCAGTAATTGTTTTGAGAATATCAGAGATAACCTAAGAGACAAGAATATTCCCATAAAAGATACGCATGTCAAGTGGAAAAACAAGTTTGAGGAAGCTATGGACGATGATTTTAATACAGCATCTGCTCTGGGAGTTGTATTTGATTTAATAACTGAAATTAATAGCTTAATAGCAGATGAGAGCAGAGACTCTACTCAATTAAAACAGGATATTCTTAATCTGGAAACATTTTGTTCTATACTTGGTATCCTGCCAGGGATAGAGAATAAGGAATTGGATAAGGATTTGCTGGATTTGATTAAAGAACGCACAAAAGCTCGCACTAAGAAGGACTGGCAGGAAGCAGACAGAATCCGGAGCTTGCTGGAAGAGAGAGGCATTGTTCTCAAAGACAATCCGGACGGAACAACCAGTTGGAAAAAATAAGAATAAATATCTAGGGATAGATTGTTTAACACTGTTGAAAAATGATCGTTAAAAATTAAAAGAGAAAAACAAAAATGGCTGATTGTGTATCTGAGATTATCCCGAAACCTGTAGAGATGAAGTTTATGCAAGGGAGTTTTAATCTGAATGAGAGGAGCGTAGTTTTCTTTGATAAAGATTTTCCTGAAATCTTCAAAATAGCTGATTATCTGGTTTCTACTTTAAGACCAGCTACAGGTTATGATCTTACAAAGAAAGTGTGTGTGTCAGGGAATATTCCGCGAAATTCCATCTTACTGACTTCCCGGAAGGCTTCTGCGAATTTTGAGAAAGAGGGATATCAACTCTCTGTCTCTAAAGATAATATTATAATTTACGCATCAGACACTGCCGGGATGTTCTACGGGGTTCAGACACTACGTCAACTCTTTTCTGTGGATATATTTCTGCCGACTTTGCAAAGAAGGAAATGTTGGAATGTGCCGGCAGTCGAAATTATGGATAAACCGCGCTTTGTATGGCGAGGACTTATGCTGGATGTTGGACGGCATTATATGCCGGTTGAGTTTATTAAAAAATTCCTTGATCTTATGGCGATTCATAAATTAAATACATTTCACTGGCATTTGACCGATGATCAAGGATGGCGAATAGAAATTAAAAAATATCCCAAACTGACACACATAGGCTCAATGCGTTCTTCTTCTCCTGTACGGGGAAACAGGGAAAAGCAAAATGAAGTGCCTTATGGACATTATTTTTATACTCAAGATGAAATACGTGAGATCGTCAAATATGCGCAAGAACGTTGTATTACAGTTGTTCCTGAAATAGAAATGCCCGGACATAGCGTTGAAGTCCTTTCAGCTTATCCTGAACTAGGCTGTAGGGGTGGTTCTTACAGTGTGAGAACTAAATGGGGGGTAGAGGATGATGTGTTCTGTGCTGGAAACGATGCAGTCTTTACCTTTCTTGAAGATGTGCTTGATGAAGTAATGGAACTGTTTCCAGGAGAATTCATTCATATTGGCGGCGATGAGTGTCCTAAAAAACGCTGGGAAAAATGTCCGAAATGCCAGGCAAGGATAAAAACGGAAGGACTGAAAGACGAACATGAACTGCAAAGTTACTTTGTCAGAAGGATTGAACGCTTTCTTAACAGGAGAAGGCGACGTCTTATCGGTTGGGACGAAATTCTTGAAGGGGGACTTGCTCCGAACGCAACTGTAATGTCCTGGCGCGGGGCAGAAGGAGGAATCAAAGCTGCTCAAGCAGGACATGATGTTGTCATGACTCCAACGGAGCACTGTTACTTTGATTTCTACCAGTCGGAAAACAAAGAGAGCGAACCTGAAGCAATTGGAGGGTTTCTTCCTTTGGATAAAGTCTATTCATACAATCCCGTGCCGGTTGGATTTACAGATGAAGAGAAAGAACGAGTTCTGGGTGTACAGGGGAATTTATGGACAGAATATGTTTACACTCCTCAAGATGTGGAATATATGACTTATCCCCGTGCTTGCGCTTTAGCAGAAATAGCTTGGGCAGGAGATAGTCCGAAAAATTTCTGCAAATTTGAAACCCGCTTAAAAAAACACCTGCGACGTTTGGATGCCATGCAGGTCAATTACCGTAAAAACTTTGATAATTAAAAGAGATAAAGACCAGATAATTGGATATTTAGAGGATGCTTCCAATTTAGAAGGAGGGAATGCTGATATTCTCTATATTCCTGAGACTGAAGAGGAAGTGAAAGAGGCTGTTTTTGAATGTGCAAATAAGAAAGTCCCTTTAACTGTTTCTGCGGGAGGAACAGGAACAGTCGGTAGCAGAATTCCCAAAGATGGCGCTATCCTTTCAGTAGAGAGACTGAATAAAATTCTATCAATAGACAAGGAAAATAAAAGAGCTGTTTTGCAATCAGGGGTGATTATTAATGACTTTTTGGTAGCATTGGCTAAACAGAACTTGTTTTATCCGCCATTTCCTACAGAAAGAACAGCCTTTATTGGGGGGAATATTGCTACTAATGCTTCAGGAGAATACAGCTATTACTTTGGATCAACACGCAATTATGTAAGAAGGATTAAAGTCCTGCTTTCTACAGGCAAACTTCTGGAGATAGAAAGAGGCAAGATTTTTGCAGATAAGGAGGGAATTATCAGGATAGGTGAATTAAACATCAAGATTCCTTCTTATACCAGTCCGCAAGTTAAGAATTCTGCAGGTTATTTTTCAAAGCCGCAAATGGATTTAATTGATCTCTTCATTGGTTCAGAGGGCACATTAGGAGTTATTACAGAAGCAGAGGTTGAAATAATTGATGATTTGCCATCTAGGTTTATAATGGTTATTTTTCTACCTGATGAGCGAAGGCTTTTAGAATTTGTTTCTGAGATTAAGAATAATTCAGACCTGAAACCAGTTTCATTAGAATATTTTGACAAAAACAGCCTGGACTTTTTAAGAAGCGATTTTCATAGCATACCGAATAGTTCCGAAGCAGCTGTCTATATAGAGGAAGAAGAAGGAGAGAATACTCTGGATATATGGTTAAACCTTCTGGATAAATATGAAGTTATTGATACATGGATAAGCCAGGATAAAAAGAGGTATCAGGAGCTTATAGATTTTCGGCATAAACTGCCAGAAAAAGTAAGAGATTACTTTAAAGAGATTAAATCACCTAAGATAGCTCTTGATATTGCTGTGCCTGATAAGTCATTTGAGGAGCTTTTTTATTTTTACAAACAAGTTCTAAATGATGGGAAGATTCAATTTGTTCTCTATGGACATATTGGAGAAAATCATCTGCATCTTAATCTGTTCCCAAAAGATGAGGTCGAAAAAACCATAGTTAATGGTATATGTAACAAAGCTATCCAGAAAGCAGTGGAAATGGGAGGAACAGTGTCTGCAGAGCACGGCATAGGGAAGATAAAGCATAAGTATTTGAAAGTAATGTATGGCAGGGAAGGAGTCTCAGAAATGGCAAAAATAAAGAAAGCTTTTGATCCGCATTGTATTTTAGGATTAGATAATATCTTCCCGAGGGAATTACTTAAATGAAAAAAGAAAAAATAATTATAGCCGCAATCTTTAATTCTCAAGTTCTAACGTAAATACCGCTGCCTCGAAAGAACTATGTTGTGTGGATAGAATGGCTACTTCCAGTCCGCTAGACATTAAGTCTTCACCCTGTACAGTCAGTTTTTTGTTGCCTGATGGGTGGTGCATTATAATCTTATATGCTTTTCCTGAGAGCAGATTTTTTAGTGAAAAATACTTCAGATCGCCTCCTTCACTGGCATTACGAAAAACAAATACTATGCTGGCAGTAGTCCTGAAGTCCTGCAGTTGAAAAGCTGTCCACCCGCTCCTGCATTCTATGCTTTCCGGCGGAGTGAGAAGATGGCATACTGAGGTGATGATGAATTTACGATTCTTTTTATAGAAGTCAACATACCATGAGACTAATTCTCTGGTTTTAGGTTCAATCCCCGCAAGGTCACCTGAAAAACCGAACATGCCCATTAGCGAAGATATCATAGCAAAATGGGTATTGACTTTTAGCATGTTGTTCCATGTAGCCGCTTCTGGCATTGCCAGTGACTCCTCTTTTTCGTTAATTCTACCTAAAGAACGGATTGTTGCCCAACGCATTATTCTGCCGGGAGGAAAACGGAGAAGCATGCCTTGAGTGACCTTGAGAAGTTCAATCAAATTGGCATTGTCGCTGATAAAGTTGCAGTCGAAATTTATAGCGGTATTGATATCGGTGCGCATTGCGCCGCTTGCGCAATTTTCAAAAAACGTGTCTGGATATTTTTTCCGCAACGTGGAGATTATTTCATACCAGTGCTGTGCATAATCGGAGAGCTCTCTTCCGCTAGGATCAAAGCCTAGTGAATAATTCATGTCAAGTTTTATATATGCCAGCCCATATGTGGTTATCAGTCGCTCAATCTCTTTGAACTGATGTTCTCGGGCTTCCAGGATATCTAAGTTAATCCGCAGTATTGTGCTGTTTTCGACCTTCAGAAACCAATTGGGATGTTCTTTTACAACGGGAACTTCATGGTTGAACAGTTCAGGTTCCATCCATAGCCCAAATCCTAGCCCAGTAGATCTTACCTCATCTGCAAATTCTTTCATTTTGCCGAAAAACGCTGCCTTGAGTTTTTCTCTCCAATCGCCTTTTTGTGACCAGTCAGGACCGGTATCTTGTCCAAACCAACCAGCGTCAATAACGAAGGCCTCACAGCCGATTTCTTTTGCCGCTTTTAATTGCTCTCTGAGCCTCGGTACTTCCAGGTTGCTCATCCGGTCAAGCCATGTATTATAAATAACGGGCATATATTCTTTCACAGGTTTTTTCAGTCTATTACAGATATAATGGTGTAGGGCAGAGGTACCACTATGTATTTTCCCCTCCTGAAGATGATGAATCAAAATTTCCGGCATTTCCATGTTTTCGCCCGGCTTAAGTTTCCAATGCAGATCTTCATCCGACTGCCCGAGTTCAAGCACAGCATATGGCTTAGAATTGTTGTCCACGGTGGAACATACTCTGATCATCCAATTACCGCATGGAATTATGTGAAACGCGGTTCCTGTTTCTCCATTTTTCTCTCTGATTCCTAAGAATGGGGTGCCGCCCTCGCTGGTTCTGCCCAATCTGGTTTTTAGAACGATATTACCCGTATGCAGCGGGCTCCATTTTCCCTGATTTTCATTGCCCCAGCGTCCCTGCTGACAATATACCTCGTAGTCACCGCAAGAATAGGTGAATCTTGCCAGAAAACGGTTGATTATGTGTGATGAATTGTCTAGGTTTGTAACTTTATCTTTACGGCTGATAATTCCTGTTTCAGGATCTCTTTTCCAGGATGATTCTATATGAAATCTTTTATCTGCGGTTTTCCATGAAATTGACAAAGAATCGCCTGTATGTTTTTCTTCAACGCATTTCAGTAGAGTTCCTTCCCAGCGTTTTCCATCGCTGCATAAGAGAACGAGGCCCTGAGCAGCGATGGGCAGACTGTTAGTGCCACTATTTGAACATTCCATGTTGAATAGGTTGGAGAGCCATATTTGGTCGGAGTCTTTAGAAAAAGAACATTTTCCAAGAGCTATATTATTCATCATATATCCTTTCGAGATTTTATTAAACCACTTTTACTTAACACACCATACTCCCTGCATGCTTCAACAAATGCATCAATATTCTCCCACGGAACTTCTGGCTCCAGTACATGAGTGGGTGCAAGAACCAGCCCTCCGTCAAAGCCCACCTTTTCTATCATATTCTTTACAACATCTTTTACATCTTGAGGAGTGCCAAATGGCATTGTAGATTGCGTGCCAATTGTTCCCCAGAATGAAAGTTTATCTCCATACTTATTTTTTATCATGACAGGATCCATACACTCAGGCTGTACAGGGTTAAGAATATCCAGACCGATCTCAATGAGATCCGTGATAATGACTTCAATATTGCCGTCTGAGTGATACCATGTAAGAACATCCGGATTTACATCTTTTACAGCTCTGATCTGTCGTTCTAAACGTGGTTTTAAAAATTCGCGCCATATATCTGGGCTCATCATCATTCCTGTTTGAGTTCCTACATCATCTCCAAACATTATAATATCAACTCCAGCTTCAACAAATTTTCTTGAAGCAACTATATTTTTCTCTGCTATGCGTTCAAGCAGAGTATGTGCTAATTTTGGATTATCATAAAAATTCATCAGCATGTCTTCCATTCCACGGATTTGCCAGGCGCTTTCAAAAGTATGTCCAACCCATGCACACACAGCGTATCCTTTTTTCTTGATGTCTGAGACGCGCTTATTCAATTCTTCATAACGGTAATCTGCTTCACGGTCTGACATTGGATATTCCTCAATATCTTTTGTTGTTGTACCTGAGCCTGCTAATGGAGAAATGATGTGTGTAAAGTGCTCCATTGATCCCGGTTCATGAGCTACACCTAAATCATCAAGATAATAACCTTCCTTGAGGGATTTCCCTTCATAGTATCTACTGAAATCCAACTTGAGACGAGAAGGATTATATCCTATATGTCTAAAATCAAAATCGTAATATTCCGCTATATTGCGAGTTCCTGTTCTTTGCTTAAACTCTTTTTGAAGTTTAGGCGTAAATGATAATACAAATGGGATGTGTTCTCCCCCTTCTCTTTTAAGTATTCTGATTATATTTTCTCGCTTTGTCATATGTGTTCTCCAATTCATTAATGTTTCAATAGATTATTGGGAATACCCCAAACGGTAACAACATCCATGAGGAAAATATTTTGCTTTGACATCATCGAAATTATCATTCCCGGCTCTTCAGATGTGTCGAAATCTGAGGGGCTCTTTATTTGAGAATCTCTGCAACCACTACCATTTGAGTTCGCTCCCAGGAGTCCACCACCCAACCAATAATCCAGATTGCAGAGTAGGTAATCACTATACTCACTGTGCACTGTAAAGTCAGTGCTGAGACTCGGGCAATGCCAGCTCATATCATTAGTATTACGTCCTCTTTTTGCATAGCCGAGCTCAATCAAGCTGAAACCATGTCTGTGTTGGGGACAGACATCTGTCCGATTTTTGAGCTTAACCTTCCCTCTTATCACCGAAATCACTCCCTTTACATAGGTTGATTTTTCTATTACCATTCTATATATTCCTTATTTGCATCAAACATGTCCTTTACTAAGGATCGAATTTGATGCAACGTACATATTGTACTAGTAAGAGGATCAATCATAACGGCTTGTTCAACTAATCGCCTGTTTTTATTTATTGCAGCCCTAATTGCTAGTTCATGCACAGCTATATGAGATCTTTGGACAGCAGCAAGAATTTCAGGAATTCTTCCTACCCGACATGAATGTATCCCCATCTTATCAACAGAACAAGGAACCTCCACCACAGCTTCATCAGGATGATTTTCAATCAATTTTTTATTTCGGACATTCCCATAAAATAGCCGAGGTGTTCCTGTTTCCATTGAATGGATAATGTATGCACCATATTCCAATCCCCTCTTATAATTAATAGGATATTCACCGTTGACCATTTTGGGAATTTCTATTTCCATTTTTTTTGCATGAGCATAATCAATATTGCAACCCCATTTAGTGGGAACATTGTATTTTTCTATGCTCTCTTTGTTTTTACGGAAATAAGGATAGTATTCTGATTGATGCTCTCCCCCTTCAGCAGGAAAGTATCCAAAATGTTCTAAAAGCTCCATAGAACATTTCAATGAGGGTTCTTTTTTTATAATTTTAGGCGCAGCAGCAAGAATTTCAGGATATAAGTCACGTTTTTTATGCTCTAGACGAAGATAAAAATTTACATGATTAATACCACCTGCTGTATAACTAACCTCTTCAGGTGGAATATTTAGGATTTGTGCCAGTTTACGATAGGCACCTTGGATACTATGGCATAAACCAACAACTTGATCAAAGCCGCTTTCTAGTATGCTCCATACATTCATAGCCATAGGATTACTATAATTTAAAATCCAGGCATTTGAAGAACAAACTTCTCTAATATCTTTGATAATATCCTGCAGCACTGGCATAGTTCTTAAAAATCGAAACACTCCACCAGGGCCTATTGTATCACCCACTGCCTGATAAAGGCCATATTTTGCCGGGATTTCAATATCTTTATCATATACATCAAAACGACCGACCATGATTGTTATTATTATATAATCAGCTCCTTCTAAAATTTTTTTACGATTCGTACCTGATTGGACTTTCACGTCTATATCTAGTTCCTTAATCATTTTTTTTACCAGTGCATCTGTCCTCATTACACGAGTCTCATCTATATCCATAAGACCAATAGTGCAATTCTGAGTTTCAGGGAAACTGAATAAATCTCTAGTTAATGCATAAATGAATTTAGAACTGCCACCTCCTATAAAAACTATTTTCGCCATTTTATAATTTCCTTAATTATTCTGATATAGTACAATAGAATTAACTCCATTCATATGAAAAAGACGAATATAAAATTCAATTACGTTACGAACCTTTTCTAATACGAAGCGTTCAGCATCTTCTACTAGATAAAAATTATTAATGTTTTTAAACAATATTTTTAATGCATTTTTTATCTCTTCATCATTATAAACATAGTGACTGCATACTCTGGCAATTAATAAGCGCAGATTTGAATCTGATTCAATTTGTTTCCTGGAATATTTCTTATAATTATCAGGCAACCATTTTCCCCAAGGGCTATCTGTAAATGTCTGTTCAAGGAAGAGGTCACGTAAATGAGATGAATTAGAATCTTCTAACCAACCTTCTCTTACAAGCTTTAATTCAAGATTAGCAAGTAAAAGATACGCATCCGTTTCAATTAATCCAAACTCTGGAGCTATATTTATTCCTGTAATCCCTAAATCTGGATGAATTCGACAAGTCGCAGCACTTAAGTAATCGCCATTATGTTCTTTAAATCCAACCTTACATCTCTCTGCTATTTTAACTAATTCACCAGTAACATTTTTATCAAAATGCCCTATATTACAGTCACTGCGAGTTAAAGTGCCTGTCTGCCCTACCACACAAGTTGGCAAAGGAAGCCCTTTGTTATTTAACATACCTGTTAACTTTTTAATAAAAGCCTCAAAGGATTCTTTATCTGTTAATCCGCCCTGAATATCTTCTGTGCCAACTTCATAATCTATAAGAGTGCTTCCTGTATTCTTTCTGATTTCTTCACAGTATTCAAGTAATTCAAAAGTCCATTGACAGATGTCATCTAACGTATGAGGGAAAGGGCACTTGGTTGGATCAATATGCAGATAATTAAATCCTGCTTCTATATCTGCCTTGAAAGAGGTTTTTGCAATTTCCATTGCTTTTTTCACTGGATATTTATGGTTTAACTCTATATTTCTTTGCCATGGTCCTCCATGGTCACGGCAAATATAAACAGGTCCTTTATATCCTATTTTATTGTTTTCTTCTTCTATTAATTTAATAAAACCCTTTTGATCCATTCCTCCCATCAAATATCCATATCCTAAGGATTTCAAATCCACCTGATTTCTTGATGCAATAAAAATAGGTGGACAGGAAAGTCGTTTGCACGCCTCAAAAGCTGCTCTCGTAACTGTTTTAGAAACAGGTCCCACTCCAAGAAGAGTACATTTATGTCCTGCATATCTTAATCTATCAATAAGCTTTCGCATTGATACTTTATATTCATTCATTTTAAAATATAACCTCGTACAGCAGTATAATGATGCGGAATTCCTCTATCAAGTATCTGTTGACGTAAATATCTTGTATCGATTTTATTTAAATAAACTGTTGGATTCATAACTGCTCCAAAACTACCAGAAACAACCTTTTGGGGAGCATCAACTAAATCTCCCTGCATTACAAACTCATCATCTAATGCTCCCAATGTACGAAAAACAGTAACTGGGCCAGGAGAAAATACCATATCAACCACACCTGGAAGACCAAAAGCTGGCTTGCCTGATTCTGTGCTTCCATCAACATTATGGGGAATAAGACGTGTTTTGTTTTCCTCTGCCCATGAAGGGGCTGTTGGGCCACAATGCCATATTGAAAAAACATTTTTCTCATCACTCCAATCTATGATATCTACTAAAGTAGAAGGTATATCAGAAAGTTGTGATGCAAGCAGCATATCAAGAGCACCACCAGGGTCTCCTTCACAGGCTGCCGGAATCTTTAGTTCATTAAGAATACTCATAGCCGGACATGGCCACATGCCATATAAATTTTGCAATTCAGGCCAACAACGTATGGCAATGCTAGCCAAATTTTCCTTTTTTACAATTTCACGGATTGCCATAAAAAAAGCTACTTGTTTTTTTATGGCTTCCTGAGATACTTCAATAGTATTAAAATGTTTAATAAATTTTCTTATTTCCTTCTCTAACTGTATTGAGCTAAATAACGTTGCCTGATCTATTAAATCTTTAATGGGAATTTTTATGTATTTAAAACCCCAGCGCTTTTCTAATACTTGCCTATCTTCTGGTATAACATCAATATCGACAAATTTAGGCACTATACCATTACCAAAAAGACCAATATGCGCTCCTCTTACTTTTTTTGCAGATTCTATCAATCTGATTGCTGTCAATAATCGAGATTGAAAATCTTCAGAATCTACATCTCCAAAAACTTTCCTAAATCGACGTCCTTGTAGAGAAAGACAACTAGCTAAAAAATTAGCACCACAAAAACTGTTATGAGTAATGTTGGTATTATGTATTTGTTCTGGTCTGCTCCATAGAATTAGAGGAATCTCCAATGTTTCATAAAAGGCTTTTGCAGCTTTACCTTCCGGGAAAGTTGCAATATCTAAAATCGCAATATCTGCATGATCATTGAGAATATGAGCTGTGATTATAGCTTCTCTCGCCCTCTGGAATGATGTGGGAGTAGCAACCAGTTCAAAATCAAGTTTCTTACCTAATATCCGGAGTTGATTAATGCGATTTTTATACTGAGATTCTTTATATCCCCAAAATGATTTAGTAAAACATATACACGCCAACCCAATTTTTACTTTATCATCCTTCATATTTTGTCCTTTACTAAAATATTCGCCATTACATCAAGTCCTGATACAATTATAATTATAACGCATTTTGACAAAATGTCAAGTTCTGATATAATTATTTTTATGAAAAAGAAATCTTTTTTATCTCACAAAGAAATGCGACTTCAAACACTTCTAAAAATTATTGAAGCCATTAAGAATAATGCAACGAGTAAAAGGGATATTCAAAACACTACTAAACTATCATGGGGAACAGTAAGTGAAGGTATCAACTTCTTTTATAAAAAAGAAATAATAGTTACTCTGGATAAAAATAACAAAAATAATAAAGTAGGTAGAAGAACATTATCCTATGATTTCAATCCAAAAAAATATTTAACAATGGGTATGGAAATAAAACCTCATGAAATAGTATGTTCTTTAGTAAATTTAGGCAATGAAGAGTTACATAACGGGAAATATCCTTTTCGGGAAAAATTAAATTTAAACAATATCTTCAAACTTATAAAAAGTGCATTTTTGCATATGTTAAAGGAAGATTCATTTCATATCGAAAATATTATTGGTTTAACTTTTTCTTTATCAGGAGCCCTAGATAAGGGAAATCTAATTTGGATAAAAACCCCAAGGTTTCCTGAAATAGATAACATAAAATTTAATAATTTATTTAGTTTACTGCCTTCAATCAAATATATTTGTATCGAACACGATATCAACACATTAGCTATGTCTATTATGAGTAAATATCACTGGCATGATAATAATTATTTATTTCTCCATATTTCAGATGGTATCGGAATGGCTATAGTAGATGATGATGTTTTTTTTCTAGGTTCTAGGGGGTTTGCTGGTGAAATTGGTCATATACCATATGTTTTTCATCAAAACAAACTAAGATGTCATTGTGGACAAAATAATTGTTTGGAGACAGTTTTATCTACAAAAGGGATTATTTCTTATATGCAAAAAAGATATAATAAAAAGTCAAAATATTTCTCAAAAATATTAGTGGATTTGTCAGAAGAACAAAAAAAGAATGTTTTTATAGATTACATCCATCCTCCCTTACTATTCCTTTGCACAATAGCTGCTAATTTATTCGATCCTCAAACAATTATACTAGGAGGGAAAGCTATAGAACCTTGGTTAGATAAATTGCAAAAATCTTTTAAGGAACATTTGAGGTCTAAAACATGGCTTAGTTCACCAAACCATTTAAAATTGTATA
Source organism: uncultured bacterium (assembly GCA_964437505.1). Lineage (GTDB taxonomy): Bacteria > JAHJDO01 > JAHJDO01 > JAHJDO01 > JAHJDO01 > JAHJDO01. The sequence continues at coordinate 10,827 of CAYTGU010000010.1, read as the reverse complement.
AAGAAAAGGAAAGTAATTGTGCGTATGGTTCTACCATACAAGCAAATAAAAATATAATTAAAAAACTTTTAAAACATTAGACAGGGGGGTTCACTTACACAGTAGAGAAAAAGTTTAATGCTACTCATCGTATTATTATCAAGACAAATCCTAATACCAACGCTGATGTTGAATCTTCTCATAACCTCATCGAGAGTGCATTCTTTGATATTGAGAAGTTCAAGAATACCAGCGATTTCTTCCGGAAAATAGCTACATTATCAGTACCTGTTTTCTGTTTAAACTCCTTTTGAAGTTTAGGGGTAAATGAGAGTTCAAATGGAATGTGTTCTCCACCTTGTCTTTTTAGTATTCTGATTATATTTTCTCGTTTTGTCATATGCGTTCTCTAATTCATTAATATTTCAATAGATCATTATATTCTAACACTTCTTTTATTGGTCCAAAAGAAAATTCGCTTATTAATTTTTCTAGCCTGGTCTTAACATTACGAATACCTGCATAACATACGAAATTTTTAAGAAACGGTATTTTCCCTAACTTTGGATGCTGCAGGTCAATTTCCCATGGATGAAGATATATCAGCGCAGGTATGTTCTTTTTGTTTAATTGCTTTATTCTATTTTTAATATCAACATAAGGCATTAATCTTAATCCCCATCCTCCTCCAATTGGTATATTCTCCATAAAGGTAGGCAACATAGTAGGTGGAAACTCAATAATTTCCCCTTTCTTATTTTTAATTAAATGAGGATATGGATTCTCATCTGGCTTGCCAATAATTCTTACAGGATTTATGCTGGAATCATATTTAAATCCTTGCTCGCAGAGAATATCAATTGCCCAAAAAGAATCCTCTCTAATTGACCACTCTGGGGCTCTGTACCCAATAATATTTTCTCCAATAATATCTTCTACTATTTGTTTTGATTTAAACAAATCCTCCCTAAAACTCTCTTTGTTCTGTTTGTATACCTGTTTGTGATAATAGCCATGAATGGATATCTCATGGCCATACTCTTGAATCTTTGTTATAAGCTCAGGGTTTATTTCTGCAATGTATCCCAGAACAAAGAATGTAGCCTTTACATTATATTTATTTAAGAGAGATAGGATGGTGTTTACGTTTGGGACAATAGTGCTTTCAAAGTATTTCCAATTTGCCGGATTTTCAGCTTCAGGAATATCGCAGATATGAAACCACTCTTCTACATCTATTGAAAGTGCGTTAAGCATAATTTTCATTTAAAGCGGTGGAATTCTCAGAATATCAGAACACTATCAAGAATTGGTGTAATAAAGGCGAAATACGGTATGCAAACGACGGTATTTAAAACTTTATTTTCTGCGCAAAGTCGCCGAGAATAGGCATTTTCCATGTTTCACCGGCAAGTGCTTTTACAATACCAACTACTGCAAATATGATAACAACTATATTCAAGAGCCATCCAATTATTGGGATGAAAGAAAAAACAGTAGCTGATATCGCCAGTACTAATCCCTGTCTTGCATGAAATAAGACAAACGCATTATCTTTCTTAACAAGAAGGACAATCAAGCTTATCAACCAGAAATAACTGATAACAGCTAAAGCCTTACCTTCTTCAACATCTTTTTTATTTACATCTATTTCCGGTTCAACTACCACTTGTTCCACTTTTTCTTCTTTTGCCATTTTAAACCCCCTTTAATTTCCTAATATAAAGTCTACAGAATTTTTAATTGGTTGTCAATAAAATCTGTGCCAAAAAGTTGGATGTTTCAGTTTGACATTTTATTGATATTTCAAGCAATTTGGGGTATGGTAGCATTAAAGTAGAAGTGACTGTTCAATGATTAATTTTAAGTTGACTTAAATCTGCTGAGGTTATAATGGACGTAGAGCAAGTAGTAAAAAAGATTATTAGTGACGTAAAAGAGAATGGAGATAAGGCGCTTTTAAGCTACACTAAAAAGTTTGACGGGGTTTTATTAACGAAAAGCCAATTAAAGGTTTCAAAACAGGAAATAAAGGACTCAAGGGCTGTTCTGGCAGATGAAGTTCTCAAAGCGGTAAAAGAAGCGAAGCGCAATATAGAGAACTTTCATAAAAAACAAATTCATGGCAGGAAAACCTGGTATCGTGGTAGCGCAAAGACTGTTTTGCTAGGTGAAAGATATACTCCTATTGAAAGTGTAGGCGTATATATCCCTGGTGGTACTGCTCCGCTTATATCTTCTGTATTAATGACTGTTATCCCTGCAAGATTAGCTGGAGTTAAAAGGATTGTTGCAGTTACTCCACCGCAAAAGAATGGACAGACAAATAAATATGTATTAGCTGTGCTTGATTTACTCAGGATAACAGAAGTATATAAAATCGGAGGAGCGCAGGCAATTGCTGCGCTTGCTTTTGGAACAAAGACAATCCCAAAAGTGGATAAGATTGTTGGGCCTGGAAATATTTATGTATCTACTGCCAAGAAACTGGTTTTTGGGATCGTTGATATTGATATGATTGCAGGTCCCAGCGAAATAGCAATTATTGCGGATGAGTATGCAAATCCTCAATATATCGCAGCAGACCTTATTTCTCAGGCTGAGCATGGAAAAGATGGAAGGTTTATTTTGGTCACAACATCAAAACTTGTTGCAGAAAAAGTTAACGTTCTGATAAAAAAACAAGTTACTTTATTGCCCGGAAGAAAAGCTATTGAGGAATCGCTGGATAAGGGCGGAGAGACATTAGTTGTAAAAAATATGGATAACGCAGTATCAATAGTAAATCAAATAGCTCCTGAACATTTAGAGCTTCATGTTTCTAGTCCGCAAAAACTGGCGAAAAAGATAAAGAACGCAGGAGCTATCTTTCTTGGAGAGTACAGTCCTGTATCAATAGGCGACTACATTGCAGGGCCAAATCATGTCTTGCCAACCGGGGGCATGGCAAGGGTTTTCTCTCCATTGAGTGTTGATGATTTTTTGAAAAAATCTTCTGTTATCTGTTATAGTAAAAAAAGTCTGAAGAAGATTAAAAAATCGCTGAGTTTACTGGCAGATTTAGAAGGAATGGATGCGCATAAAAAGGCTCTTTTAATAAGATTGGAGCGTGAATCGTGAAAACAAATTTTGACTTGATACTTCGGAAGAACATAAAAAAACTAAAACCTTATTCAACTAAGAAAGCCGATTGTAATATCAAGCTTGATGCTAATGAAAATCCTTTTGATTTTCCTATGGAATTAAAGGAGATTATATCAAAGGATTTATTCAAGCACCCATTCAATAGATATCCGGATCCTGATGCGTCCGAAATAAAGGAATTACTTTCAAAGCAAATGAGTGTGGATAAAGCTAGAATAGCAATAGGTAATGGAGCTGATGAATTGATACAATCCTTAACACTAGTTTTTGGCAGCAGAGGGTCGTTATCCTTTTATCCATCATTTTCAATGTATGGGATAATATCAACAGCATGCAACACAAAGGCTAAATTTATAAATCTTGATAAGAACTTTGATATAGATATAGACGCAACATTAGCATATATCAAGAAGAGTCAGCCAAGCCTTATTTTTATCGGGTATCCTAACAATCCAACAAGTAACAGCTTTTCAAAAGAGAAAATAGTAAGCATTATAGAAAATTCATCGGGGCTTGTTGTAATAGATGAAGCTTATTCGGAGTTCTCTCAGAAAACATTTCTGCCGTTGATCAATAAGTACGATAATCTGGTTATATTAAAAACTTTTTCCAAAGCATACGGCATTGCAGGGTGTAGAATTGGATATATGATAGCTTCAGAAAAGGTAGTGGAACAGGTTAACAAAGTAAAGCTTCCATTCAACCTGAATTCCATTTCACAGCACATAGGAACCATAGCCTTAAAGCATAAAAAGAAATGCAATGAAGCTGTTGAAATTATTATCTCTGAAAGATCCAGACTACTAAAAGAGATGCAGGGAATCAGCGCAATTTACACATTTCCAGCAGAAGCGAACTTTATTCTATTCAAACCAAGAATTCCATCCAAAACTGTATTTAGCCAGCTTCTTAAAAATGATATTCTTATACGCGATGTAGCAGATAACAGGTTGTTAAAGAATTGTCTGAGAGTTACTGTCGGAAAACCATCTGAGAATGATGGTTTTCTTCGTGTTATAGAAAAACTCTCCTGAGCTTTTCATGTTTCATATGATATCACAAATATTAGATCTTTTGTATATGTTCAAGAGCGGTACTCCTTGATAAGATACCTCATGTATTGGCTGAACCTGTTTATATATTTTCCATGCTTTATCATTAAACATTCCTTGTCTTGATAAAAGAACCAGATAATCAAAGTTCTCGTCATTAATACCAGCTATTTTTATGTCTTTTCTCAGGAAACCTGTTTCTTTATAGAAGCTTGGTACAAAGCTGCCAACCGGATAAAACACAACACGTCCATTTCGCGAAGTATTATCATTTATGAATTTCAGGGTTTCTATTGTGAGGCAGTCTCCCCAATAAGTGGTTTCCATTCCCAGTTTATGAGCCCCTTTGATTCCACCAATGAACATGTTGTAATAGGAAGTTTGATAGGGATGTATTCGTATTAGGGTTATTAATGCTGGAAGCAATAATAAATAAAGTGTATTTGGCAGAAATTTATATTTTTTAACAATACTGACTCTCTTGTGCAGTTCAGAAAATCCCACACCTGCAAGCACAGCTAAAAAAGGGAATACAGGCATAAAAAGTCTTATGCCATCATATTTTTGAGCTATTGGTAGTGACATTAGTATTAATAAAAACAAAATGTTTATAACGACCATGCCTGAAATTTTATTTTTAAGATGTTTTTTGATATATGCGCGGATTCCATAGATTGATAATAAGAGTGTTGCAGGGGGAATGGTTGTTACTAAAAGGAGGACTGGATAGTGCCATGGAGCGGGTTGAGCGCCATAGGTTTTTCCAAGATAAAAAACGTTAACAGGATTATGCCTTATATGATAGAGATAAAATTTAATAAGGTTAGAAAAAGGGGAATACCATAGTCTTGGCCAGAGCGCTATAAGTACTATAGGGGAAAGGAGAAGGATAAAGCAAATATTTTTTGCGTAGGATTCTCTTTTGTATATTTGTCCCCACAATAAAAGAGGAATTATTAAAAATACTGCGTTCTCCTTTGTTAATAAAGCAAGTCCGTATATTAGGCCGACAAATATGCTCCATTTTATGGAACTGGTTCCTTTAATAAATGCCCATGACACAATAAACCAGACTAGAGCAATAGGAATGTCATATGCTGCGAAATGTCCGTGCGCAAAAACACGAGGCATGAGAAATAATGACAAAGAAGAAAAAATAGCAGCGTGAATATTGTAGTATTTCAGACTAAAGAAATAAACAGAGGCTATAAGAAAAGAGAATAGCAGACACATAGGTATTCTGGATGCGTATAGAATACCTATGAATTTGTGTAGAAATAATAAACCTCCACTCATAACATATTTTACAAGAGGTGGATGTGGTTCAAATCTCCAGAATTTTTCTATTGTATTTCTTGAAAAAGGATGCGGAGAATCTAGCCAATCAATCTGGTGAAGAATGTAAGAAATATAGATTGGCTCATCCCAGGTCATGCCATAATCAAAAACAGTAAATACACTTGAAACGAAAACAAGAAGAAAGATGCAAAGACCTATGTATAGGTATCGCTTTTTCACAGTGCTTATATTAGCAAACTGAAGAATATTTTGCTACAATATTACACTCAAATCTGATTGTCTTATACTAACAAAATGATATAATGCCGAAAGTTATGGACAATATTAAGAAGAAACTAAAAGAAATGCTTGCTCGTGAAACATATGCTCATTCTCTTTCAACATGTGAAACAGCATTAGACTTAGCAAGAAGATTTGGCGCCTCAGAGAAGAAGGTTGAGCTTGCAGCTCTTCTTCATGATTGCGCAAAATCAATGTCATATGATGAACTGATATGTAATGTCGAAAAATATAAGATTTCTATTGATGGACTTGAACTAAAAACAGAGTCTCTGCTTCATGCTCCGGTTGGCAGTAAACTCGCCAGTGTTCTTTTTGGAATAGCAGATCCTCAAATATTGAGCGCAATACGATATCATACAACAGCAGCTCCTGCAATGTCTGCTATTGCAAAGATTGTATATGTAGCAGATTTTATTGAATTAGCCAGAGGCCATAAAGGAGTGCTAGATGCAAGAAAAGCCGCAGAGAAGGATATAGATAAAGCGATGCTGTTCATTCTAAGAAGGAAGATTCCATATTTAGTAAAGGAAAAAGTACTAATTCATCCAAGGTCAGTTAAAGCATTAAACTGGTTTCTGGAAAAAGAGAAAAAAAGTGATTAAAAAAGCGAAAGAATACATAAAAGGAATAGTCCAAGATAGCATTGAAGAAATATATTCTATTAGAGGTCTGCTTATTTCAGTAGACAGAACAAAAGACGGAAAATTTGGCGATTTTTCAACAAATGCAGCCATGATGCATTCACATAAATTAAAAGAATCGCCGATGAGCATAGGCGAAAAATTGCACAAAGATATTCACCAATCCGTATCTAAAGATCCACTGATAGATAAAGTTGAACTGGTTAAACCTGGATTTATAAATTTTTATTTTAGCAAGAAGTTCTGGATAGATGTCTTTAGTGAAGTTGTTTTGGCAGGAGAAAATTATGGAAGAAGTAATACAGGAAAGGGCAAAAAGATTTTAGTGGAATTTGTAGGTTCCAATCCAACTGGGCCCCTTAATGTAGTGAGCGCAAGAGCCGCGTCTATTGGCGACAGTTTGTGCAATATTCTCTCGTTTAATGGATACGATGTAAAAAGAGAATTTTATGTAAACGATGCAGGAGAACAGATTGCGAGGTTTGTTGAATCACTTATTGCAAGATATAAGCAGATACATAATCCTGATTTTCCATTTCCGGAAGAAGGCTACCATGGTGACTATGTAAAGGATATGGCTAAGGAACTGAATGAAAAGCATGGCAAGAATTTGCTGGATAAGATAGATGATGATGTGTGGAATAGATGTAGAAGTTTTTATCTTACCAAAATATTAGGTGATCAAAAGCGTGATGTGGAGAAATTTGGAGTCAAGTTTGATGTATGGTTCAGTGAGAAAACACTTCATGATTCAGATAAAATTATTAATGCTCTGAAAAAATTAGAAAAGAGCGGTTTTACATCCAAAAAAGATGGTGCAACATGGTTTAAATCAACAAAGTTTGGCGACGACGAGGATAGGGTCTTAATAAAAAAGAATGGAGCGCCAACTTATTTTCTGGCAGACATTGCATATCATCTTGACAAGTTTAATAGGGGATTTGATAAAGCCATTGATTTTATGGGTCCTGATCATCACGGACATATAGGAAGATTGAAAATGGCTATGAAAGCGTTAGAGATTGATGAAAAATGGCTGGATATTTTTATAGTTCAGCAGGTTAATCTTATGCGCGACGGCAAGAAAATCAAAATGTCTAAAAGAGCCGGAAGGTTTGAGACAATGAGAGATTTATTGTCGGAAGTAGGTAAGGACGCTGCCAGATTCTTTTTTCTTATGAGAACCCAGAGCAGTCATCTTGATTTTGATCTAAATCTAGCAAAAGAAAAATCTTCTAAAAATCCTGTTTATTATATTCAGTATGCACACGCAAGGATATGTAATATATTGAAACACGCTGAAGAGGATAAAATTGATACAGGGAAAATTGATAATCCCAATACAGAACTTATAAATAAACCAGAGGAGATTGAATTAGCAAAGACATTAGCTGGATTTAAAGATATATGCGAAATCAGCGCTCTTACTTACGCTCCTCACAGGATAGCTGGATATCTGCTGAAGCTTGCCGGAATATTCCATGACTTTTATAATAAACATCGGGTTATTACTAAGAATAAAGACTTGACAGTAGCGAGACTTCTAATCGTCACATCTACCAGAATTGTGCTGGCAAACGGGCTCAGGCTTCTTGGCATATCCGCGCCTGAGAAAATGTGAAAGGGGAAAGAATAATGGCAAAATATGATATTGTAATAATTGGCGGTGGTCCGGGTGGCTATGTTGCGGCAATAAGAGCGGCGCAGTTAGGAGCAAAGGTTTGTGTTATTGAAAAGGATGGAGTGCTTGGAGGAACATGCCTTAATAGAGGATGTATTCCTACAAAGGCTATTCTTCATTCGGCAAAGATGTATAGAAATCTCATTAGCGCTGGAAAGTTTGGTATAAATGCTTCTGGCATATCTCTGGATTATGGAAAAGTCATAAGCAGGAAAGATCAGATCGTTAACAGGCTGACAAATGGTATAAAGTTTTTATTTAAGACTAATGCTATTGAAATAATAAAAGGGAAAGCAGAGATTATGTCTTCAGGAGCAATAGGGATAACAGACGGTTCTCAACAATCTGAAGTAGAAGCAGGCAATATAATAATAGCAACTGGTTCAGAGACTGTGAAATTGACTGATATTACGGTGGATGGAGAAATAATCCAGACAAACAGAGAGATTCTTTCTTCTAATAATCTTCCCGAAAGCATTTTAATAATAGGGGCAGGCGCTATTGGTTGTGAATTTGCGGATATTTTCAATTCTTTTGGAGTAAGGGTTAAACTGGTTGAGATGATGGACCATATACTTCCTGAAGATGATGATGAGATTGCAGACAAGCTTGAGAACATTTTTAAAAAGAGAGGCATTGAAGTTTTTACTCAGACAAAAGTTAATAAAGTAGATAAAATGGACTCTTCGGCAAATGTGTATTTGTCAGGAGATAAGACATTTGAAGTAGATAGAGTGCTTGTTGCTGTTGGAAGAAGCTCAAATATTTCAGGAATTGGATTAGAAGATAATCAGATAAAACTGGAGAAAAATAGAATTCTTGTAAATGAACATATGCAGACAAATGCTCCACATATCTATGCAATAGGGGATATTACGCCAGGTCATATGCTTGCGCATGTCGCCTCAAAAGAAGGGATTGTTGCTGTTGAGCATATAATGGGCATGGATTCAAAAATGGATTACAAAGTTATACCATCCTGTGTATATACAGATCCTGAAGTAGCAGGAGTTGGCCTAACCGAGCAGAAGGCGAAAGAAACTCATGGGATAAAGATAGGCAGATTCCCTTTAATGGCAAGCGGGAAGGCAATGTGTACAGGAGAGACAGAAGGATTGGTTAAGATTATAGCAGACAAGGATACTGGTGAGATTTTGGGAGTAAGAATGATCGCTCCTCATGCGACAGAGCTTATAGCCGAATGCGTGCTGGCAATAAAGGCTGAGTGTACGTACAGGGAACTTGCAGAAACAATCCATGCGCATCCAACCCTATCTGAAGCAGTTATGGAAGCAGCAGAGGATGTAGATAGTATTGCTATAAGTCTGCCTAAAAAATCCTGAAAGGAGAATTGTCTTGTGGCTAATTCACAGAGAAAAATCCCACGTGTTGCGCCGAAGTCCTACGAATATGTGAAACAAGTTCTTGATTTTGGATTTCACAATTCCCATTCTGTGGGCATGACTGCTCGGCTTGAGCGTGAATTTGCGGAACGTTTCGGACAGACTTACGGCATAGCTCACTGCAATGGCACTGCTACAATGCAGAGCGCGCTTATGGCAGCAGGCGTTGGGGTTGGTGATGAAGTAATTGTTCCGACTTTTACTGTCTTCTCAACTCCGGCAGCAGTGTTGCACTGCAATGCTATCCCGATAATTGTGGACGTAGATCCTGATACATGGACTATAAGTATAGATGCTATCCGCAAGCACATAACGCCACGAACACGAGCAATTATCCCTGTTTCCATCTGTGGATTGCCAGCTGATATGGATCCAATCATGGAATTAGCCGAAAAGCATAACATTGTGGTTATTGAAGACAATGCTCAGAGCATATTGGGTTACTACAAAGGACGTATAGCCGGTTCCATCGGCCATTTTGCCAGCTTCAGTTTTCAATCTACTAAAACACTGACTTGTGGTGATGGTGGGATCTTGATTTGTTCAAATGAGGGGTTGGCGCTTGCGGCTAGGAAGGCAGCTACATTAGGATTTAAAGATATCACTTTGAAGCCTGGCGCTAGCAGAGTCCCTGAACAATTGCGCTGCCAGCCAAATTACCAGCGACAAGATAGTATAGGATGGAACCAGCGTATGCCTGAAATAGCTGCTGCGGTAGCACTGGCTGAACTTGAACGTATCGATGATCTGGCAAAGATGCGCACATACAGTGCTAACGTGTTTGACAGTGTCGTTAAGGACTGTGAGTGGATTGTTCCTCAGAAAAATCCAGAAGGATACGTTAATGCTTACTGGAACTACGCAGCAAGGATCACGCGTAATGATATTGTATGGTCGGACTTCTTAGCCGCTTTCATTGAGTTTGGAGGCGATGGTTTTTACGGATCATATCAACCTGTTCATCTTGAACCTGTTTTTGCAAACCTGAACAAGTCCGTTGATGAGAACAAGGATCGTTATCCTCAGTTCGTAGGCAAGTTGCCCCGCTATGAGCGTGGGAATTGTCCTGTTTGGGAGAAAATCCAGCCATGGATCATCATGCTGAAGACCAATTATTTTGATACTGTTAAAGTTGACCGTCAGGCGGAAATCTTTGCGAAGACCATCAAACGTTTCAATTGAAGGCTGCGTCCTTTATAATGGCAGTATTATTGTAACATCTACCATGATGTCGATGCTCTCTCTTGTAATTATTCTTATGTTTGTGTAAATGTAGTTAAACTTAGGAGGTATTATGGAAAATATTTTAATTAATCAATCGGTAGCTATATTATGCGATGGGAACA
>CAYTGU010000009.1:0-73300 GCA_964437505.1 uncultured bacterium | reverse complement strand
AAATCTATCTTCTTTAGGCGCGCTCAATGTTTTCTCATGCGGTAAAACACTTCCTAAATTGAATTCCTCCAGTTTCAGCAAGCATATAAAACCTGTTCTTGTTATATTGTTTCCGGCAACATTGAATACCTGCTGGTATATGTACATTGACGGCTCTTTATCTCTGCTCAGGATATCAGAGTTTAACCACTGGTTGAGCAAATTGCCTGCAGAGCTGTATTTATCATTTTCCCTGTCGGGCTCAGGCAATATGAGTCTTGTGATATTATAGGGGCTGGAGTTAAAATAGTCTCTTTTTTCCTGCTCGGAAATTACATCATACGGTGGCGAGACAACCTTTTCTAAATTCCTGATTTTTTTATTGTTGTATTTAACACCTCTAAAGGGTTTGATGATAGCCATAGTTAGGTAAAGCGTACTGTATTTGGGAATAAAATTCAAGCATTTTTGCACTTGTAATTTAATAAGTGCTAAAGTATATTAATTCTCCGTTGTTGATATAAAACTAGAGGGCAATTCAACATGTTTGAAATATTAGATGTAAAACAGTTATCTGAAGGAATAAAGAGCATGGTGGTCTTAGCGCCGGAAATAGCCAAAAAAGCAAAACCGGGGCAATTTGTAGTGCTTAGAATAGATGAGAAAGGGGAGAGAATACCTCTTACAATAAATGATTTTGACGCAAAAACAGGCAGTGTTACCATAATATTTCAGGAGGTCGGTAAAACAACAAAAAAATTGGGAATGTTAAAAAAAGGAGATTCCCTAATTGACATTGCAGGTCCGCTTGGACATCCGGGAAAGGTGGAGAAACTTGGCACAGTTGTATGCATTGGAGGAGGAGTCGGTGTAGCGGTTATATATCCTGAAGCAAGGGCATTAAAGGAGATAGGGAATAATGTCGTCTCAATAATTGGAGCCAGAACCAGAGATATGGTTATTCTTGAAGATAAAATGCTGAAGATTAGTGATGAACTGCATATCACAACAGACGATGGCTCATACGGAAGAAAGGGAGTTGTTACAGACCCGTTAAAAGAGATATTGACAAAAAAGAAGGTAGATTTGGTCATAGCTATCGGGCCTATAATTATGATGAAGTTTGTATGTCTTATGACAAAGCAGTTTAACATCCCGACAATTGTTAATCTTAATCCCATAATGGTGGATGCAACAGGTATGTGCGGTTCATGCAGGGTGACTGTTGGGAATGAGATAAAGTTTGCGTGTGTTGATGGTCCTGAATTTGACGGGCATCTTGTCGATTTTGACGAGCTGACAAACAGAAATGCCAGATTTATCGAAGAAGAGAAAGAGTCCTTATGTGAGTTTGAAAAGGAGCCATGCAGATGCAAAAAAGACTTCTAATGCCTGAGCAGTTACCGCAGGAGAGGATAAAAAACTTTAATGAAGTTGCTCTTGGATATACCGAAGAGCAGGCAGTTGCAGAAGCAAAGAGATGCCTGCAATGTAAAAAAGCTCCGTGTATGCCGGGATGTCCTGTAGAAATAGATATTCCGGGATTTATAAAACTTATTGCAGAACGCAAGTTTCCAGAGGCGCTGTATATATTGAGAAAGAAGAATAATCTTCCAGCTATCTGCGGCAGGGTGTGTCCCCAGGAAACACAATGCGAAATAGTATGTACTTTAAAGAAAAAAAATGAACCTATTGCAATTGGAAGGCTGGAAAGATTTGCTGCAGACTGGGGGAGAAAAAATAGACGACAGACGACAGACAACAGAGGGCAGAAGGCAGAAGGCAGATCACAGGTAGCAGTTATAGGGGCAGGTCCGTCTGGATTAACATGTGCTGGAGATCTGGCAAGAACTGGTTGGAGGGTAACTATCTTTGAGTCATTGCATGCGCCCGGTGGAGTGCTAAGATATGGTATCCCTGAATTCAGGATGCCAAGAGATGTTCTTGATTATGAGATAGAATATGTAAAAAATTTGGGAGTGGAAATCAAGACAAATATTATAGTCGGAAGGACTATTACAATTGAGGAATTATTTAGCGCAGGCTATAAAGCTGTTTTCATTGGTACAGGCGCAGGATTTCCGTATTTTCTTGGAATACCAGGTGAAAACTATAATGGTGTTTATTCTGCCAATGAATTTCTTACAAGAGCGAATCTTATGAAGGCTTACAAATTTCCTGAATACGACACCTCTCTCCGGATAGGGAAAAAAGTTGCTGTGGTTGGGGCAGGAAATGTGGCTATGGATTCAGCAAGAGTTGCGAGACGCCTTGGAGCAGAAAAGGTTTGCATAATTTATCGCCGTTCGCGTTCTGAAATGCCTGCAAGAGCTGAAGAGATTCATCATGCTGAGGAAGAAGGAATAAAACTTGATCTGCTCACATTGCCTGTTGAGATAATAGGAGACGGGAAAGGTTGGGTTAAGCAGGTCAAGTGTCTCAAAATGAAGCTTGGAGAACCTGATGATTCCGGAAGAAGAAGACCTCTTCCGATAGACGGATCAGAGTATTTAAAGGATGTAGATACAATAGTTATTGCAATTGGACAGGGACCAAATCCTCTGCTCTTATCTATGACTCCCGGGTTGAATTTAACCAGAAAGGGGAATATAGTTGCTGATAATATTACAGGAGAAACCTCTCTTGAAGGAGTATATGCCGGGGGGGACATTGTAACAGGCGCAGCCACAGTGATTGAGGCTATGGGGGCGGGCAAAAGAGTTGCTAAAATCATAAATGCGAGGCATGGATAATGGTATGACGTCAAGAGAAAGAGTATTTCGAACTTTGGAATTTAAGGTGCCAGATCGTGCTCCTCGGCAATTGTGGGCATTGCCATGGGTGAACATGTTCGCTAAGGATCAAATGGATATGATATTACAGGAGTTCCCCTCTGATTTTATTGCCCCTGGACATGTACTTGCGTCAAGTGAGAGGCGAAGCGGTCAGGAGGGTCGAAAGGGAACCTATGTTGATGACTGGGGCTGTATCTGGGTGTCCGGCGAGGACGGTATAGTCGGTGAAGTTAAACATCCACCATTGGCGGACTTTTCAGCTATGAACAACTTTAGCCCGCCGTGGGAAATTGTCAAACGGGCAGATTGGGATGAGGTAAACCGCGCCCAGGAAAAAAATCTTGCAGGCGAACAAAAATTCATGCTTTGTGGAACAAGTATCCGTCCCTTTGAACGTATGCAGTTCCTGCGTGGTACGGAAAGCCTATATCTGGACATAGGCTACGGCTCCGCGGAGTTTCGCCGTCTTCTTGAGATAGTGCATGAGTTTTATTTAAAAGAGCTTGAGGCTTGGGCTGCGACAGATTGTGATGGCATAAGTTTTATGGATGATTGGGGTTCGCAAAAGTCTTTGCTGATCTCGCCTGCAATGTGGCGCGAGCTGTTCAAGCCACTGTATAAGGATTACTGTGATATAATTCATAGTAGTGGCAAGAAGGTCTTCATGCATAGCGACGGACATATCGCGGCTATTTATGAAGACTTGATTGAAATTGGCGTTGATGCAATTAATAGCCAGCTTTTTTGCATGAATATAGAGGAACTTGGTCGTCAATTCAGTGGTCGCATAGCATTTTGGGGAGAAATAGACCGTCAGCGTATTTTGCCATTCGGTACTGTTGAAGATGTTTACAAAGCAGTAGGACGTGTTCGGCGGAGTTTAGAGGGGGATACTGGTGGTATGATTGCCCAGTGTGAGTGGGGTCCTAATAATCCACCGGAAAATATCCGCGCCGTATTTGAAGCGTGGCTGATACCAATAAATGAGCTCTCATGATATGAAAGAGAAGATAATCGGCATTATAGGCGGAATGGGTCCTGCAGCGACATCCGATGTTTTTCGTCGAATATTACAACTCACTCCTGTTGAAAAGGATCAGGAACATATTCATATAATTATTGATAACAATCCCAAGATTCCAGACAGGTCTCAGGCAATATTTGAGAAAGGAGAAAGTCCAGTTTCTTCATTAATAAAGTCAGGAAGAATGCTTGAATATGCACAGGCAGATTTTATTATAATACCTTGTAATACAGCGCATTTCTTCTATGATGAACTTAAAGGACATCTTAAAATTCCAATAGTTCATATGATAAGAGAAGTTGCAAAAAAAATTCACAAAGAATTTCCCAATGTTAGAAAAGCAGGTTTATTGTCTACGCGGGGCACAATAAAAGCAGGGTTGTACCAGAAAGAATTAGGTAATTTTGGTGTGGATGTAGTCAAACCTAATGAAAAATCGCAGGACATGGTTACTGAAGCAATATACGGCAGAGAAGGAATAAAATGCGGATGTTTGGAAGGAAAGAGCAAGAAGCTAATTTATAATGCAATTGATGATCTTATAAACAATGGCGCAGAACTTATAATAGGTGGATGTACTGAAATTCCACTTGTGGTAGATTCGGAAACAGTTCCACTGCCGTTTATTAGTTCCAGTCAGGTATTGGCAGAGTCAGCTGTAAGCATAGCTAAGGGCAATTGTGCATAAGGATATAAAAAAGAAGCTTAAGCAGATTGATCTGGACCATATCTGGCATCCCTTTACTCAGATGCAGGAGTACGGAAAAGAAGAGCAGGTTATAATAGAGAAAGCATATGATTCTTTTCTTGTTGATATTGATGGGAAAAAGTATCTTGACGGAGTTTCATCTCTCTGGGTTAACATTCACGGTCACAGAAAAAAAGAGATAGACAAAGCAATAATAAAACAGATTAAGAAGGTGTCTCACACAACACTTCTTGGGTTGTCCAATACACAGACAATATGTCTGGCAAAAAAACTTGTTGAGATTACACCTCCAAATCTTAAAAGGGTGTTTTTCTCGGATAATGGTTCTACAGGAGTAGAGATAGCCCTGAAAATAAGTTTTCAATACTGGCAGCAGAAAGGAGAATCTCAAAAAAACAAGTTTGTCTCCTTTGTCGGAGGATATCACGGGGATACTTTAGGCGCTGTTAGCGTTGGCGGTATGGACATCTTTCATAAGAAATATAAACCTCTTTTATTTAACAGCTTTAAAGTACCATATCCACATTGTTACAGATGCTCAAAAACATTTCGGCTATGTAATATGGCTTGTTTAGGAAGATTAGAAAATATATTGGAGCAAAAACACGGGAAAATCATTGGTGTGATTATAGAGCCGTTGGTGCAATGTGCAGGAGGGATTATAGTAGCTCCAAAGGGTTTTCTAAAGGCAGTAAGCAAATTGTGTAAAAAGTACGGAGTGTTATTAATAGCAGACGAAGTAGCTACGGGTTTTGGTAGAACTGGAAAGATGTTTGCTTGTGAACATGAAAAGGTGAGACCAGACATTATGGTCATGTCTAAGGGGATAACAGGTGGATATCTTCCTCTGGCAGCCACATTAACTACAGAAGAAATATATAATCAGTTTTTAGGTGAATACGATGAGCATAGGACTTTCTATCACGGGCATAGTTATAGTGGAAACTCTCTTGCCTGCGCGGCTGCGCTGGCAAATATAAGGATTTTTGAAGAAGACAGAGTTCTTGAATCTCTGGAAGAAAAGATAGAATTTTTACAAATAGGGCTTAAAGGATTTAATAAGTTGGCTCATGTAGGAGATATCAGACAAAAGGGGATGATAATAGGAATTGAGTTGGTTGAGGACAAGGATAGACGGAAACAATATCCTTCAGGAGCGCAAATAGGGCATAAAGTGATTCTGGAGGCTAGAAAAAGAGGATTGATTATTCGTCCTCTGGAAGATGTCATTGTTTTAATACCTCCATTGAGTATTAGAATTAAGGAACTTGGCCAGATTCTAAAGATAATCTATGATTCCATTCAGGCAGTTACAGAATAAGCAAATTAAAAATTTAGTTTTTGGATTTGCGTTGGCAGTGTATGTATGTTTCCTTATTACATCATGTGCCAGGAGTAAGCAACGAGTAACACTTAATAAACATCCGCAGGCTCCGGATTTTGCGTTAATGAGTATTGATGGTGATAGAGTATCTCTTTCTTCATTTATTGGCAAAGTTGTTATTCTGGAGTTCTGGTATAGTTGGGATCCTCTTTCAAAAAAACAGGCAGAGTATTTACAGTACATACAGAGCGTTTATAGCAGGCGGGGTGTTGTGATTCTGGCAATTGTAATGGATGAAGGGAGTTTGTATCCTGTAAACTTGTTTAGAAAAAAATTTGGCATAACGTACAAAGTTCTCATAGGAGAGAAGTATGTATATGAGTTGTATGGAGGTATTAGAAGTTTTCCGACCATATTTATAATTGATAGGCAAGGCAGAATATATGGAAAGGGATTTGGCTTGCAAAAACTGGATATATTGGAACCTGCTATTTTAAAATTATTAGAGGAGTAGCTTAATGAACAGTGCAATTGCTGAGAGAATGTCCTTAATAGATTCTTCTGGAATAAGGAAGGTTTTTGCTTTGGCTTCTAAATTAAAGAACCCGGTAAATCTGAGTATAGGTCAGCCGCATTTTGATGTGCCGGAAGAGGTCAAAAGAGCTGCTATAGAAGCAATTCAAAGTGGATTAAATAAGTATACGCTTACTCAGGGTATACCTGAGTTGAGGGGAAAGATTAAGGCTCAGCAAAAAGAGAAAAGGAATATAAATCTTGAGGAGATAATGATCAGTTCCGGCACATCAGGACTGCTTCTACTGGCTTTTATGTGTCTTATTAATCCAGGCGATGAAGTTATTGTGTTTGACCCTTATTTTGTAATGTACAAACACCTGATCAGGATAGTTGGTGGAGTTCCTGTGTTTATAGATACATATCCGTCATTTAATATTTCTGTTGATAAGGTTGAGCAGGCTATATCTAGGAAAACTAAAATTATTGTAATAAACAGTCCATGCAACCCGACAGGTGCTGTATATAGCAAAGATCAGTTAAAAAATCTTGCTGACATAGCTAACAAACACAATATTCTTATAATTTCGGATGAAATTTATAATGAGTTTGTTTATGGGGAAGATTCTGTTTCAATTGCAGAAATCTATGAAAACACATTAGTGCTAAATGGGTTCTCAAAGACCTACGCTATGACGGGGTGGAGACTTGGCTGGGCCGGAGGGCCGAAATGGCTGCTTGATGAGATGATTAAATTGCAGCAATATACTTTTGTTTGCGCTCCTTCAATTGTTCAATATGCAGGACTTAACGCATTAGAGTATAATCCGACTCACTTAATAGATTCATATAAAGAGAAAAGGGATTTGATGTATAATGGCTTAAAGGATTATTTTGATATATTAAAGCCAGAAGGCGCATTCTATATGTTTGTAAAGACTCCGGATGGGGTGACTGACGAAGAGTTTGTTGGTAAGGCTGTGGAGAACAATTTGTTAGTAATACCAGGAAGCGTATTTTCAGAAAGAAATACCCATTTTCGCATCTGTTACGCTGCAGAAAATAAAGTGCTTTATAAAGGCATAGAAATTCTCAGAAACTTATCAAGGAAGTAAGATGTCTAATTTATCTGCCATAGTTTTGACCTATAATTCATTTGACACATTGGAGAAATGTCTCGAGAGTATTAAGTGGATAACTGACATAGTTATAGTAGATTCAGGAAGCACGGACGGAACAATTGAAATAGCTAAATCTTATACTGACAAAATATATTATAATAAGTATGTAAATTATGGAAGACAACTGAATTGGGTGCTTAAGAAGATAACGAGTAACTGGATATTGGTAGTTGACTCTGACGAAGCAGTAACAGTCGAGTTATCTAAGAACATAGAAAAGCTTATAAAAAACAAGCCTGATCTGAATGGCTATTACATAGCTCGCAGGAATTATTTTTTGGGAAAACCAGTTAACTATTGCGGTTGGTATCCTGACTATGTCTTGCGACTATTTCAGCGTGATGAAGCAGTATACAAAGATAGAGAATTAGGTTCGAGTGTTGAGTTAAAAGGGGGAAAAGGCTATTTAGTGGGAGATCTGATTCATAAGCCATATCGTAATTTGGAGCATTATTTCCAGAAGTTTAATAAATATACTGATTCGGCTGCTAAAGAAATATTAAAGAGGAAGCATAGGATAGGAATATTTCATTTAGTTCTGTGGCCCTTTGGTAAGTTCTTCAAAATGTACATTCTTAAAAGGGGTTTTTTGGACGGAGCTGTGGGAATAGTAGTGTGTGCATTAGGTGCTTTTTATGTGTTCTCTAAATATGCAAAAGCGTGGGAAAGAAAATGCCAGAGATAAATAGCATGCAAGTTAAAAAAATTGTTGTAAGAAGTGTTAACTGGATAGGTGATGCTATTATGACTACGCCGGCAATCACACAACTGGCAGAGAATTTTCCAAATGCAAAAATTACTATTGTTGTAAAAGAATGGGTTAAAGATGTGTTTGTTGGCAATCCATTTATTGACGATATTATTGTTTGCAATCCAAAGAACCTGATCGGATACATTAGATTGATTAAGAAGTTAAGAAAGGAAAAATTTGATATAGGCGTAGCATTTCCCAATTCCTTTAGTTCAGCATTATTTCTATTTTTACTTGGCACAAGGTACAGAGTTGGATATAAGACGGATTGTAGAAGTATGTTTTTAAACATAACGACTCCACGCACAGCAGATTTGGAATTTGAAAAGCTCAGAATAGATTATTTTTTAAATATAGCTAATTTAGTAGGCGAAAAGCAAGCAGATAGAGAACTAGTTCTAAATGTTTCAAAAGAGTCGGAAACCTTTGCGAAAAATTTTCTTGAGGAAAACAAGATAGATGAAACAGATACAATAATAGGCTTTAACGCCGGAGCTGCGTATGGGGAAGCGAAGTGCTGGCCTGCTAAAAAATATGCTGAATTAGGCAACAGATTGATTAGTGCTTATAATGCAAAATTAGTTTTATTTGGCAGTTCGAACGATCAATATCTTGTAAATATACTGGCAAAAAAATTAAGGAACAAATGCGCTATAGCAGCTGGAAAGACAACTCTTCAGGATAGCATAGGGCTGGTTAATAAATGCAAATTATTTGTAACAGGGGATACAGGGCCTCTGTATATTGCATTTGCGTTAAGAGTTCCAATACTGGCAATCTTTGGTCCGACAGATCCTACTACAGTTGCTATCCCATCTGAGAAACTGGTGATAGCATATAAGAAAGTTAGTTGCTCACCGTGTTTTCTTCGGGAATGTCCAAAAGATCACAGATGTATGGAAGAGGTTAGTGTGGAGGAAGTGTTTACTGGAATTTCAAAAATGATAGAGAAATTCATATAATGAAAAGCATATTCTTTGCAATAAATTTTTTGACTATTCTTCCGTTTGAGAAATTCTCAAGAGATATTGAGGAAGAGAAAATAAAAGATTCCGTACTATTCTTTCCTGTTGTTGGCATACTTATTGGCTTACTGCTTTCTATTGTCTACTTAATCTTTAGAAATATATTCTCTCCACTTGTGCTGAGTGCGTTTATTATAACACTCCTTGCAATACTGACAGGAGGATTGCATCTGGATGGATTTATGGATTCTATAGACGGCTTATTCGGAGGCAAGAATAAGGATGATATCCTAAGGATAATGAAGGATCATAATGTGGGCGCATTCGGCGTTATTGGAGTAGTATGTTTGTTAATGCTAAAGTTTGCGCTTATAGGTTCTCTATCCAAAGACATATTTGCAAAAGCAATATTCATAATGCCTGTTCTTTCCAGAAGCAGCATGAGTTTCGTTTTATTGTTAACACCAAGTTCAAAGAGTAATGGATTAGGAAGTGTTTTTGCTGTAGAGAAGAAAAATATGCATTGGTTGATTCCTGTACTTATCTCTTATCTTCTTGCAGTTTTGCTGTTCGGAGTAAAAGGTAATTTTATTATTTTTTTTGTTTTATTGTTTGCGCTTATTATGCGAGGATATTTTTTAAAGAGGATAGATGGTGTCACAGGAGATACTATGGGCATGTTGAATGAGTTAGTAGAAGTGTTTGTTCTATTTTGTGTAGAGATATTTGTATGAGCATATTAGTAGTAGGTTCTGTTGCTTTGGATTCTGTCAAGACTCCTTTTGGAGAAGCAAAGGATGTTCTGGGCGGATCAGCGTCCTATTTTTCATATGCAGCGAGCCATTTTGGAGAAGTTCGTTTAGTAGGAGCAGTAGGACAGGACTTTCCACAGCGTTATATAAATCTGTTTAGTAAAAAGGGAATAGATATCGCTGGATTGGAGAAAAAGGCGGGCAAAACATTCAGATGGTCAGGAGTTTATAAGAAAGACATTAATCAAAGAGAAACATTATCTGTGGATCTGGGTGTTTTAGGGGACTTCTATCCTGAACTTCCAGATAAACATAGGAAATCAGACTATGTTTTTCTTGCGAATATTGATCCTAAACTTCAGCTCCATATCTTAGATCAGGTTGAAAATCCGAAACTAGTTGTCTGCGACACAATGGATATTTGGATAGAGAATAAAAAGAGCGTTCTTTTGGATGTATTTAAGCGAGCAGATGTGGTTATGCTAAACGACAGTGAGGCAAGACAGCTAACTAAAGAATCTGACTTTGCGAAAGCGGCTGATAAAATATTAAAGTTAGGCGTAAGATATGTAGTAGTAAAAATGGGGGAACATGGAGTAATGTTCTTTAGCAAGGACACATGTTTTGCTTTACCAGCGTATCCAGTAAAAAATGTGCTTGATCCTACAGGCGCAGGGGATAGTTTTGGTGGTGGATTCTTAGGCTACATTTCCAAAGTGAATCCCGAAGACTTTCGGGACAATACTATTCGTAAAGCCCTGGTTTATGCAACAATAATAGCATCTTTCACTGTGGAGGATTTTAGCCTTAACAGATTAATAACTCTTAAAGAAAATGAAATAAAAAAGCGTATCGAGGGGTTCAGGAAGATACTGGAGATAGAGAATTTGACACAGTCTTTTAGCTCTGTATAATGGATTTGAAAATGCGGGTGTAGTTCAGTGGTAGAACTTTAGCCTTCCAAGCTAATAGCGTGGGTCCGATTCCCATCACCCGCTCCAAAAGCGTTTGCTTGTTCTTGACAATATAAAATGGCAATGATAGAATCCTGTTTAAATGTGTTAACTTGGCGGAAGATAGTATATGGCTAAGACTAAAAATGGTATAGGTCTGGATATTGGCAGTAATTCCATTAAGATTGTAGAGCTTGAAAGATCTTCTCAGGGAATAGAGCTTAAAAATGCAAGTGTTATCAGTGTAAAGACAAAGGATGGAAGGCCAAAAGAGGAGAATGTAGTCTCATCGCTTACAGAAGCAGTCATATCTTTCAGAAAACTTGCAAAGTCTCAGCTAGTAGTAGCTATGCCTGGACGATCTGTTATTGTCCGTCATTTTAAGGTTCCATCTGTAGGAGCGAGTAGAATAAGACAGATCATAAAGTATGAAGCCCAACAACAAGTTCCCTTCCCATTAGAAGAGGTTATTTGGGACTATCAGATTTTAAAAAGTGAGGATAAAGCAGCTCCAGATATAAATATTGCTTTAGTTGCTGTAAAATCAGGGCTGATTAATGACCTCATAGCCAAGATTTCTGGACTAGGAATAGCACCAGATTTAATTGAAGCTACTTCATTTGCAGTATTTAATTGTGCTAAATTTAATGATACGTTAGATAATGGGCCAATTGTACTAATAGATATAGGAGCAACATCAACGGATATTAGCGTTGCAAAAGAAAAGCAATTGGTTTTTACCAGATCCATACATATTGCTGGAAACGATATTACTAGAGCAATTCAAAAGGAGCAGAGCATAGGGTTTGAAGATGCTGAAAAGACGAAACATAAAAAAGGAAACATTAGCGCAGCTGTGTCTGTTTTGGAAACTTTGAGTAGTGAGATACATCGATCAATTAGTTTTTATGTGTCTCAGATGGATAGAAAATCAGAATTCAGAAAAGTTGTTTTAACTGGACAGTCTTCTAACTTGAAAGAGATTACAACGTTTCTATCTAATAGTCTTAAGATGGAAGTAGTTGAATTAAATCCTTTTTCAAATATTCTAATTAGTAATGAGAGGATGCTGGACATTGTTGATCGAAGTCCTAATGCTTGGAGTGTCGCTATTGGATCTGCCTTAACAGCGCTTAAAGAGACTGATACAAAAATAAACCTTCTTCCTTCAGAACTAATTATAGAGAAGAAACTTAAGAAGAAGAGAATGCCGTTAATTATGTCGGCGATTCTATTAATATTAATCTTTGTAACAATGCATATATTCGCGCTTCAAAATTATATAATTAAGGATTCCAAGCTGCAGAGGATAAAGGATATACTAAAGAAGTGCGACTCTTTTATTCCCAGAATAAAGGAGTTAGAGGAAGAAAGAACAAAGATAAAACAAAGATTAAATGTTTCTAAGTCTGTAATTTTTAAGAGAGATTTGTGGACTAGGACACTAATGGAAATGAGCAGGCTTACTCCTTCTGATATTATTATTTTACAATTTTCTTCAACAGTAGAAGAAAAAGATAATACTTTACTGGTAATTGGACTAGCAGACTCATATCCTGCTCTGAATAATTTTATTTTTCGGCTAAAATTTTCTCCATATTTTAAAGATGCTAAGCTGGTTTCTACAAAAGAAAATAAAACTGTATCTGAAGGTGAAAGCGAAGATTCTCAAGACGGCAATCTCAAAAGCAAGAGAGTTGAGCAGGTTAAGATCCAGTTTGAGTTAAATCTTGTATTAAAGAAGGAATAGAAGATTGAGACGTATTTCTGAGATATATGTATTGATAGGGATAGGTATTATAACGCTAGGTATTCTTAGTGTGTTATATCTCACATTAACCATGCCTGTAAGAAAAAAGAGCTCTATTGTAGACCGTCAGTACACTTCTAACTCTGCTAAACTAAGAGAGTATTTGTCTGGAACTGAAGGGCCTCCATCTAAAGGGATTATTCAGGTATTGGAGGAGGGTAACAAGAGGTTAGCAAAAGAATATGAATTGGTAAAAAAGCGGTTGACCTTTGAACAAAGCATCCAGATACCAACATCAGGAAATCCTGTGCTTTTTTTTCAACAGAGATTATTTGATGCAAGAGGAGAGATGCTTAAGCTTTCCAGTAAATCAGGTGTGGAAATCCCTCCATTATTGGGATTCTCAGATGCAATGCCTGACGTGGAACAAGTTCCTGCTTTATTGAGGCAGCTTAAAGTTGTACAGGATATTCTTAAACTGGGTATCAATAGCGGCTTACTCTCGATTAGCAACTTAATATTTGGGGAGATTTCCAATAAGTCCTATTTTGAAGAAGTTCCTATAGAACTTACTGTGAATGGTAATCTTATGGCAATCACTCAATTTTTATATAACGTGCAAAATGCTCCTGAACTATATGTTGTGGAGAAAATCTCTATAACTTCAAATGAGGCAAATATGCTCTCGCTTGAATTGTTGATAAATACAATTGTTTGGATTTAGTATATGGGAGGCAAGAATTGACAGCATTATTAATTCAAGTTTTAACAATCTTCAAGGATAATTTTGAAAGAGTAATTTTTTGGTTTATTCTTGCTATTTTTCTCTTTCTTTCTGTTAAACTTGGTACACAGTGGGGCAATAAAGGAGTAGGCATATCTATAGCAGATGAATTTAGGTTAGAGCGAGAATATAATCCGTCTTTTTTGAATAAAGATATTCCAAGAGAGGAAACTTTAGGTGCTTCTGCGGGGCTTTTTACCAAAAAGCCTATTCTATACTATCGCGATTTTTATAAACGTAACGCCTTTTCTTCTGTGCCAGGGCTTAAGAAAAAAAGAAAGCCAGTAATAGAAGAAAAAGCGGAAAAGAAAGTGGAAATACCGACAGAGTATGCGTATATTGGTGTTATTGATATTGGAGGACTGGTTGCAACAGTAAGGAACAAAGGTACAGGAGAAGAATTTTACGTGAAAAAAGGTGAAATTGTTGAAAAACACAAAGTTCTTGACATAACAAAAACTTACGTGCTACTATCCGACGAAGATAAAAAGAAAGACATAAAAATAGAAATTAAGAAATAGTTTGTCTCTGGAGGCTTAACAATGAAAAAATGCAGTCTAGGCATAGTTTTTTTAGTTCTTTCCTTTCTGACTATCCGTTTTATACCCATAAAGGCATTTGATTTTTGTCCTCAGGTTTTTTCAGTATTTTCTAATCAAGTTGTTTATGCAGATACAGATTTGTCAGAAAGAGATCAGGAGGAAATAAAAGAATATTATAAATTAGCTAGGCAGTATTATAAGAGAGGAGACTACGAAAGAGCAATTATCGAGTGTCAAAAGGTGCGCGAGATTGACCAGTATAATGCAGCTGCTCACCGTCTTCTTAAGAAGGCACAAGTTCGCATGCAAAGAAAAAGAGAGAGAGAATTGGAGAAACAGCGTGATAAAGAGGAACTGGCGAAAAAACAAGCTGAGAAACAGAAGCAGAAGAAGCTGGATAAATTGTTTGATGTGGCAAAGAGTCTGTATTCAGATGAGAAGTATGATGAGGCAATAGCTCAATGCAGAGAAATTCTTAGGATTGATTCAGATAACAGATCTGCGCAGAAATTGATTGTAAAATCGGAAGAGCGCAGTCAAATTGCCAAAGAAAAGGAATTGGCTAACAAGGAAAAACTTGCTGAGCAGGCGCGCTTGGAAGCGCAGAAGCAGACAGAGAAGGATCGTAAGTTCAAGGAAGAAGCCAGAGAGGTAAAGATAGACAGGCTGGTGAGCGAAGCCAAACAGCTATACAAAGATAAAAATTATAAAGGTGCAATATCTCTTTCTAAAGAGGTAGTCTTGATAGATTCAAAGAACAGGAAGGCTTCTAAGATTATTGAAAAAGCGACCAAAAAGATAGAAAAAATACGGAGCGATAAAGATCAGCTTATTGAGGAACAGAAAGAGTTAGCAATCGCATCTCTTTTTGAGCAGGCTGACGAGAGTTACGGGGACAAGGATTACAAACAGGCTCTTACTGTCTACCAAAAAGTTCTTGATATAGATTCTGAGAATAAAAAAGCTTTAAAGATGGCAGAGAGAATAAGAGAAAAAATTGACATCTCTGAACAGGAGGCAGCAGAGAAAGCATCAAAACTTGCAAAACAAAAAGCAGAGGAAGATACAGAGAAAGAGGCGGATTTAATGACGCTTCAGAAAAAGAAGATAGAAGAGCGCAGGCAGAAAGAAAAAGAAGAATTAGAAAACAAGATAGAAACACATTACGTGGATGGAAAAAAGTTATACCGTAATGACGAATATTCTGAGGCAATTAAAGAATTTAATGCTGTTTTGAGTCTTGATTCTGCGCATGAAGGCGCAAAAGAATACTTAAAAGCCTCAGAGGAGTCGCTTAAAGAGCAGAATGAGAGAAGATCTGTCCGGCAGGCAAAGGCTGCAAAGAAGCAGATAGCCAGAAAAGAAAGATTAAGAAAAAGGGATATACAGGATAGGATTACGGATGCTAAGATAGAGGCAGACGCAGGAGAGTATGATGAGGCAATTAAAATACTTGAAGAGATTCTCCCTGATGTTTTAGATGAAAATCTTCGCAGAAGCGTAGAGTTTTTAGTATCAAAGGTCAGAACAGAGAAGACAATTAAGGGAGAGAAGCTTACCAGAAAGCGGCTTCAGGCTATTTCTGATGAGCGAATGTTGGAAGTTACTAAAGCGCAGCTGCCTCCAGCTGAAGTGAGAAGGATAAAGGAATTAAAACGCAAGAAAGAAAAGGTGGGCGCAGCTATAGAATTAAAAGATAAGGCATCCAGCATTAAGGTCCCGCTTGTAAAGTATACAGGTACAGACTTGAGAGATGTAATACTGTTCTTGATAAAGCAGACAGGTATTAATATTGTTGTTGACGAGGCGATGTTCTCTGGGGAAGCAATAGCAGCGCTGCCAGCTGCAGAACAGGCTGAGGGCTGGGGTGGAGAGGCAGCAGCAGCAGTTGCTCAGCCGACAGGTCCTGTAAATACAAAGGTAACGTGTTTTCTGCAGAATATGACTCTCTTAAGTGTGCTTGAAGCAATACTAAGGCCTAAAGGCTTGGATTATAAGTTTACGAAAGAGTACATATATGTATCTACTAGGGCCAGGATTCTGGCTCAGCCTCTTGAGGATCTGGAAACAAGAGTCTACTCTCTGGAGTACGGGGCCTCAATGAATATAGTGCGTTTAGGAGATTCGGGTTTCAAGACTACGACTGAGGATATGGGAACAGGATTAGGTGAGGCAGGAGAAGCGGCTGAAGGAGAGGCTAGCGGAGTGAGTGGCGAAAGCATAAAAGAGCTTTTAGAAGCCCTAGTTCCTCAGCCAACAGGCGCCAGCATTACTGTGCAAAGTGAGCTCAATAAAATATTTGTTAAGAACACTCCTGAGAATCTGGATAAAACAGAAAAGGTATTAGCTGAGCTCAGGACCCCTGTTCAGGTCTCTATAGAGGCAAGGTATGTATATGTAAGATTGGTGGAAGGGGAGGAGATAGGTGTTGGATTTGTAGATATTTCAAGAACATGGAGTAAAAACGCAGGAGGGCAGCACCCCCAGAGTCATACTGTAACAGCAGATCTTCTTTCTGGTATTACAGGTCTTTCAACTAGTGGATTCTCTCTGCAGAACGTAGCTATTTTAGATAAACTACAGTTAACAGCTTATCTAAGAGCGGTCCAGTCCAGAACGGATACCAATACTCTTTCAGCTCCAAAACTGACAGTGCTTAATAATAAGCCTGGAATCGTCAAGTTTGTTACTACAATAAGTTATGTAGATACTGTATCAAGTAGCAGCACAACTACAGATGAAGTAACTACTACAACCTTTGATTACACATTCACAGAGAAGGATGTTGGCATGATACTGAATGTTACGCCGCAGGTAAATGAAGCTACGAATTGTGTTACATTATTTCTGCAACCTGTAATCAGTAATGTTGACAGCTGGACCAACTATACAATTTCAACAGTAGGAACAACAAATACCACTATTGCCAGACCTGATTTTTACAGCAAGGATATAGAGACATACGTAACTGTTCATGATGGCGATACAATTGTTCTTGGCGGGTTTATGGAGGATACCGGTGGAAAGACTGTATATAAGGTACCTTTTCTTTCGGATATTCCTCTGTTGGGTAAATTGTTTCAACACAAGACAAAGAGCGGAGACAAAAAGAAGCTTTTGATATTTGTAACAGTGAATATATTGGATGCCAGCGGAAATGCGCGGATTGTTTCACAAGACACACTATAACAAAAACTAAATTCCAAATAACAAAATCCAAATGTCCAATTTCGAGGTTTTTTCTTGAAGTCATTTGAGTTTTGACATTGATTTGACATTTGAGCTTTAGCATTTGACATTGTTTTAAATTTAGGATTTCTGATTCCCAATCATACAGAGTTTCGGTATCCAGTATTATAATGACAAGAAAGAAAACCTTATATCTTATAGATGGCAATTCATATGCTTACAGGTCTTTTTACGCTATAAGGGAACTGAAGACGAAGGAAGGACTGCCGACAAACGCTGTGTATGGATTCACTGTAAGTCTTACAAAAATATTGCGCATGAAGAAACCGGATTATATTGGAGTAGCTTTTGATTTGCCGGAGCCTACTTTCAGGCACAAGGAATTTGCTTCTTATAAGGCGAATCGTCCTAAAATGCCGGATGATCTGATTGTCCAGTTTCCAATACTTAAAGAGGTTATACGCGCTTTTAGCATCTCTATCTTTGAGCTGGGAGGATATGAGGCGGATGATATTCTTGCTACCATTGCCAAAGAGGGAGAAAAGAATGGATTTGATGTATTTGTTATGAGTCCGGATAAGGATCTTCTACAGATTGTAACTGACAATATTCGGATTATACGTCCTATTAAAGGAGATACTGTTTTTGATAAAAAGATGGTTTGCAAGAAGTATGGTGTTGAGCCTGAAAAACTTGTTGATATTGCAGCTCTTGGAGGGGACAGATCAGATAATGTTCCCGGAGTTCCGGGGATTGGAGAAAAAACAGCGTCAAAACTAGTTAAGCAGTTCGGTGACTTAGAAGGGGTTTTGAAAAATATAGATAAAATACCGAACGAAAAGATTAGGAAAAATTTGAGCCAGTTCTCTCAGCAAGCAGAATTAAGCAGGAGATTGGTTTGTCTGAAGGCAGATGTTCCTGTCAAAATATGCTGGGAAGATTGCGCGACAGGGGATTTTGATAGGAGCAAAGTCAACAGGCTTTTTGCAGAGTTGGGGTTTAATAAACTGATTTTGACGTAAGGACAAGGCACAGAGGCACAAATGATAGTTGGCTTAACCGGCGGTATTGCTTCAGGGAAAGATACAGTAGCTGTAATATTTAATGATCTTGGCGCAGAGATAATAGATGCAGACAAAATTGGGAATAACTTAATAAATGCTGAGATTAGTGGAGATAATATTCCGGCAAAGATAGTTGGATACTTTGGAAAGGATATTCTTAATAACTCTGGATGGATTGATAAAAAGAGGTTAGCAGATATTGTTTTTAAGGATAGAAAGAAGCTTGAGAGTCTTAATCGCATAATGCACCCGGAAATTATCAGGATTCTAAAAGAACAAATGGCTTCGCAGATTGCTTCTGTAATTATTATTAATGCGCCTCTTATTGTAGAAGCAGAAGCTACCTCGCTTGTTGATAAGTTAATAGTAGTTTCTGTAAGTATGGAGAATCAGATAGCAAGATTAAGAGCAAGATCATCTTTAACCAGAGAAGAAGCTTGCCGAAGAATAAATGCGCAATTGCCAATAAAAGAAAAGGAGAAATTTGCCGATTTTATAATTGATAACAATAATGGATTGGAAGAAACAGAAAAACAAGTCAAAAAAATATGGAAGGAGTTATGTACATGAATAAACGTTTGAATGTTATAGAACTTAAAAGGATGGGTATTGAGGAAATTCAGGGAATAGCCGGAGAACTTAAGCTTAAAGATTATACTAATCTGCCTAAACAGGAATTAGTTCTAAAAGTTATTAGAGAACATACGAAAGGAGATGGACATGCTTATGGAGAGGGGGTTCTTGAGGTATTAAATGAAGGGTTTGGGTTTCTGAGGTCATCAGACTACAATTATCTCCCATGCCCTGATGATATTTATATATCTCCCTCACAGATACGCCGTTTTAGCCTTCGCACAGGTGATATAGTCATGGGAGAGATCAGACCGCCAAAGGAGGGAGAGAGATATTTTGCTTTACTTAAGGTGGAAAAAGTAAATTCTGAAGACCCTGAGATTGCGAGAAAAAAGATTAAATTTGACCGGCTTACTCCGATTTTCCCGCAGCCAAGGATTGTGCTTGAAACAGACCCGGACGAAATATCTATGAGAGTCATGGATCTGTTAGTTCCTATAGGAAGGGGACAAAGAGGATTAATAGTGTCTCCTCCAAGAGCAGGGAAGACTGTGCTTCTTAAGAAAATAGCGAACAGCATCTCCAGAAATCATCCGGAAATGATTTTAATAGTATTATTAATAGATGAACGGCCTGAAGAGGTTACAGACATGCAGCGTTCTGTTAATGGAGAAGTAATAAGTTCAACCTTTGATGAACCTCCTGAGCGCCATGTGCAAGTGGCTGAAATGGTGATTGAAAAAGCAAAAAGATTAGTTGAGTGCAAAAAAGATGTAGTTATATTACTTGACAGCATTACAAGACTTGCTAGGGCATATAATGTGCTGATTCCACACAGCGGCAAAATTCTCTCAGGAGGCGTGGATGCTAATGCTCTTCATAAACCAAAGCGGTTTTTTGCAGCTGCCAGAAAAATAGAAGAAGGAGGAAGTCTTTCAATAATAGCAACAGCGCTGATTGATACAGGTAGCAGGATGGATGATGTGATTTTTGAGGAATTTAAAGCAACGGGGAATATGGAAATTCATCTGGACCGTCGGCTTGTGGATAAGAGGGTTTTTCCTGCTATTGATATGGAACGTTCAGGAACAAGGAAGGAGGATCTGTTAATAGATCAAAAAGACCTGCACAAGATTTGGCTATTGCGCAAGGTGTTGATTTCAATGGGTGTAACAGAAAGAATAGAATTCTTGATTGAGAAATTGAAAAAGACCAAAACAAATAGAAAATTTATGGAAACTATGAATCAAGTAGAGGTCTAAATTTAAAATCAAGAATTTAAAATCAACAATTATTCTTGCTCTGTTGCTAGTATATTTAATCTCTGTATTTATAAGATTTCAGATACTTGACCACAGAACAGAGGCTTATGGTTCTCTCCTTTTTTCTAATGAATCTGCTCCTCATTTTATCTATACCAAAATCATCGCTGATGGAGCTTCTTTACCTGTCATAGATAATAAAATACAATATCCTGAAGGTATCAATATCTGTAAAAAAATTTTTGTTTTTATGGAATACTTCTATGGGTATTTGTATAGATTTCTAAATACAGGGGCAGGTCTCAAAACTAGCCTTGCAGATTTTATAAGATATATTATTCCCTTGCTTTTTTCATTGAGTATAATTGCAGTTTTTATATTGACATATAGTATCTCTAAAAATAGAGTCGCAGCTTTAATCTCCTCAGCATATTATGGAGTAATGCTTCCTTCTGTGCTGGGAACTACAGGAGAAATTTTTCTCAAACAGACTTTTGCTTTACCATTTATATTTCTTAATTTAAGTTTACTATTTTTTATTTCAAATCAGTCCAGATTCAGAATAAGGTCATTTTTATCAATTCTGGCTGGATTATTGCTTTATGTTGCTGTTATATCCTGGGACCTTACCCAGTTCTACTTGGGGATTTTATTTTGTTCAGTAGCGTTTTTGATTATATACAGTAAAAGCAGTTCGAATTATTTAGAATTTGTTTTCATAAGTCTTTTATTTATGATGTTTGCAGGTTTTACCAACCTTAGGCTTGGGGAGATAGGATTTCTCTACAGCCATGGGATGCTTTTTGGATATTCTATAGCTACAATTGCTGTAGTGATGAAATTGAAGAGATTAAATAAATTGAAAATATTATTATTGCTTCTTGGTGTATTTGCTTCTTTAGAGGTTATTAATTCTCTTGTGCTAAAAAATCAATTTAGTACATACTCTCATATAACATCTCTATTTCTCTATAAAATCAGGTTCTTAGGAATAAAACCAGCTAATCCAGCTCTTTTGCCTTTTGATGTAAACTTTATGTGGCTGCCTGCTGATATCAGTCCTCCTTTTATAGAAACAGCGGTATTTTTTAGTTCAACCCTTCTTATTGGAATTACAGCTTTTATTTTATTTTTTAAAGGATGTTCTAAGGGAAGGGCAACAAAAGAGGATATTCTTTTTGTATGTTTGACAGTTCTCTTTCTAATCTTTTATCTTCTCTTTGCAAGGATGAGAGTGTTTCTAATTTTCTTCCTGTGTTGTTCCATTTCTCTTATATACAAGTACATACCCAAAAAATCCGAAACTCAAATGCCTGAATTTAAATCAAAAATAGTTAATCTGGTTACAGCTTTATTTCTTGTGTTCCTGCCTTTTGAATATATGAAGACAACGCATATTTGCAAAAGACTTGGATTTATTGAACATCCTTCGTCTTTAATGAATGTATGTGAATGGCTTAAAGAGAACACTCCTGAAAATAGTCCTATTGCAACAAACTTTTCAGTAGCAGGATTTATAAGGTTGTATGCAGACAGACCTGTATTAATTCATGCAAAAGTAGAGTCAGATGATATAAGAAATAAAATAAAGAATTATATGTACTCAATGTTTTCAAGAGATGAAACTGAGTTGTGGAGATTCTGTCAGGATAGGGACACAAATTATCTTGTTTATACAATGGGGACTTATATTACTAGAGGGGTGTATTCATGGAGGTATATAACTGGCAATTTAAGATTTGATGAAGCAATAACTGCTTTTAAACTTGAATTCAAACCTGAAGAGCTGAGAAAATTCGAATTGAAGTATGGAAATAGGTATTATAAAGTTTATAAGATATTCTCAAGAAAGGAGATTGAAGAGGAAGACAAAATAAGAAAAGCTATTAAAAAATTTCTTGCAACGTCTTCTAAATTATGATATAAAGTTCCTAGAAATAACCCGGCAAATAGAAAAGAGTGGGTAAAATATTTTCCCGCTCTTTGTTATTAATAGGGGATTATCATGAATAAAGAAATTTTGGGGATTATAACAGCGCTTTGTAAAGAGAAAAACATAAAGGAAGAAATTCTTGTACAGGCTGTTGAGGCAGCTTTATTATCAGCTGCACAAAAAAAATTAGGAGACGCTACAGACCTTAAGGTGTCTATTGCTGGAGATGGAAAAGAGATTTGTGTTTTTTTGAGAAAAAAAGTTGTGCGTAATGTAGTAGATCCACATAAAGAAATTGGTATTGAAGAAGCAAAGAAGATAGATAAAAGTTTGAAAGTCGGCAGCATATATGTCGAGGAAATAACGCCTCATGATTTTGGTAGAATAGCTGCTCAGACTGCAAAACAAGTAATAATGCAAAAGATAAGAGATGTAGAAAAGGAGAATCTGTATGAAAAGTTTAGAGAAAGACAAGGCACCTTAATTAATGGAATTGTGTATAGATTTGAGTATGGAGATGTGATAATAGATCTCGGAGATGCTGAGGCTCGGATGCCTTATAGGGAGCGTTTGCAGAATGAGAGATACAGGCAGGGTGATAGAATACGCGCCTATATTTTAGAAGTCACAGATTCTGGTAGTAAAGTTAAGATAATTGTTTCTAGAACACATCCGGAGTTTGTAAAACGATTGCTTGAGTTGGAAGTTCCCGAAATTGGACAAAATATAATTGAAATAAAAGCTATTGCCAGGGAACCAGGGGATAGAACAAAAATAGCTGTTTACAGCAACAAAGAGAATGTTGATTGTGTCGGGGCATGTGTTGGAATAAAAGGCACGAGGATAAAAGCAGTTATTGAGGAACTTGCTGGTGAGAGGATTGATATTATTGAATGGGATAAAGATCCTAGAGCTTTTATTAGAAAAGCATTGGCTCCAGCTGAAATAAAAAATGTAGAATTGAATGAGGAAAAAAAAGCAGCAACTATATTAGTTAGACCAGATCAACTTGCTATTGCAATTGGCAAAAAAGGGCAGAATGTAAAATTGACGTCACGGTTAGTTGATTGCAGGATTGATATAATTGCTGATGAAAAGAAAGATGAAAAAGAAAAAATTAGCATGCCTGGCATTGGTAAGGGGATAATAGGTATTTTAGAAACTCATGGATATGATACAATGAGCAAGCTTAGTAAAATACCAGTAAGGGATTTACTTAAATTGCCCGGTATTGGAATAAAAACAGCTGCAAAGATAAAGAAGCTTAAATAAAAATGAAAGCACACGAGTTAGCAAAAAAAGCGGGTTTGTCAAGTAAAGAGGTTATAAAAGAACTGAAAAAGTTGGGGGTTAATATAAAAACCCATATGAGTGATGTAGAGGATGACGCATGCAACCTCTTTATTGAGATGTTAAGAGAAGAAGGTAAGCTCAAAGAACAGAAGACTGTAAAGAAAGAGAAATCTTCGTTGGATGACTCGTTGGATGGCCTTTCAATACCTTCAGATATCACTGTTGGACAGCTCGCAACAATGATTAATATAAGCGTCTCTGCAATAATTAAGAAGTTAATTGAAAAAGGCGTTTTTGCTACTGTTAATCAGATGCTTAAGCCCGAATTTGCTGTTGAAGTTGCCATAGAGTTAGGTTACGATCCTAATCTGATTATGGTTGCTGATGAAAAAGATGTTATTGTCAGCACTAAGATAAAAACCAAAGGAGCCCTCTCAAGAGCTCCTATTGTAACAGTAATGGGTCATGTAGATCACGGTAAGACATGTCTCTTGGATGCTATTAGAAATGCAGATGTTGCCGGTAGTGAAAAAGGAAGCATTACACAGCATATAGGAGCGTACAAGATAAATATTAATAAAAGAGATGTCGTTTTTATTGACACTCCTGGGCACGAAGCATTTACATCTATGAGAGCTAGAGGAGCACATGTTACAGATATAATAGTGTTAGTTGTAGCAGCAGACGATGGTATTATGCCGCAAACAACAGAGGCCATTAATCATGCAAAGGCGGCTAATGTGCCAATTGTAGTAGCAATTAATAAGATTGATAAGTCGGATGCAGATGTAGAGCGAGTAAAACAGCAATTATCAGAGCAAGACTTGACCCCTGAAGAATGGGGAGGGAAAACTGTATGCGTTGAGGTATCAGCTATTAAGAAGCAGGGATTGGATAATTTATTGGAAATGCTTCTTCTGGAGACTGATATGCTGGAGCTGACTGTAGACATCTCTTCTCCTGCAAAGGGTACAGTCATAGAATCCAGAATAGATAAAGGCAAAGGACATGTAGCTACAGTTATTATACAAGAGGGAACTTTACGAATGGGAGATGCTTTTATTTCCGGGATATGTTGTGGTAAGGTGCGAGCTCTAATAAATGATAAAGGCAAAAGAGTATATGAAGTAGGTCCGTCTACTCCTGTAGAAATACTTGGTTTTTCAGAAGCTCCGGAAATAGGTGAAAGGTTTTTAGCAGTAGAGTCTGAAAAAGTTGCCAGAGAAATGAGTTTAAAAGCTGAAAAGCATGGTAAAAGAGACAGCACTGCTGATTTTAGTGGTTTGGCTGCAGATGTCAAAGATGGCGGGATAAAAGTAGTTTCTCTTATTGTTAAAGGGGATGTTAGAGGGTCTATCGAACCCTTATGTGATTCATTAGAGGTCCTGAGCCTAGAAAAAATCAAGGTAAATATTATTCATAGTGGTATAGGAAGTATTAATGAATCAGATGTTTTACTGGCATCTTCTTCTGGCGCAATAATACTGGGTTTTGGCGTTCATGCAGAATCTGGAGCATTAGATATTGCAGAAAAGAATAATGTATCCATAAGGTATTATAGTATTATATATGAAGTTGTTGATAATATTAAAAAACTGGTTGAGGCGTTGATTGAGCCTGAATATAAAAAAGTTTTAATAGGAAAAGCAGAAGTGCGTCAGATTTTTAATATCTCAAAAACCACATTGATTTGCGGATCGTATGTTTTAGAAGGGAAGATCAAGAGAGATTGCGTAGCTACTTTAACAAGAGAAGGCAAACCTGTTTATCAAGGTAAAATATCTTCTTTGCGTAGATTCAAGAATGATGCAAAAGAAGTTAAAGCAGAGCTTGAATGTGGTATTGGGCTAGACAACTGCAAAGATGTTCAAGAGGGCGATATTATAGAAGCACATGTCATGGAAAGGAAAGGCTGAAATAATATTGGGTTATTATGTCAAGGCGAACAGATCGGATAAATCAATCTTTAAAAAGAGAAATTAGCCAAATATTAGTTACGGAAATGGATGATGTCTGCGTAAAATTTGTTACGATAAATAGAGTTGAAGTAAGTTCTGACCTGCACTATGCTAAAGTTTACGTGAGTCCTTTGGGGAACGCGGACAAAAACAGGGCTATGAGACATATTCGGAAAGCTAGTGGATTTATCAGGATGCGCATTGCCCATAATGTAAATCTAAGGATTACTCCAGAGTTTCACTTTATATATGATAATGCTTTTGAAGAAGTGATGCATGTTCTAAAGAAGATAGATGAAATTGCTAAGCAAAAATGAAAAGATTATAAGCAGAATTATCCGAGAAATAGTCTGCCACAGAAGGTTTCTTATTACCACTCATATCTACCCTGATGGAGACGCAATTGGTTCTCAAATAGCTTTATATATTCTTTTAAAAAGAATGGGGAAAGAGGTTGAGTTAATTAACTCATTTCCTTTGCCAGCAAGATATAAGTTCCTTCCCAACAGCGAATTAATTAAACATAATGTAACCTTGCCGGATAGTGAAATCGCATTCGTGTTGGATATTGGAAGTAAAGGTAGGATGGGGAATATGAGAGACCATATAAATAGTATAAAAACAGTAATAAATATAGATCATCATCTGGGTAATGATTGTTTTGGTATTATAAATTGGGTAGATCCTCGTATGAGTTCAGTTGGGCAACAAATTTTCCATCTTTATAAATACATGGAATTGAAGATAAGGAAACCTGAGGCGATTTGCTTATATACAGCTATTGTAACTGATACAGGGTCATTTCAGTATTCTAATACCAGTGCTGAGACGCATCTGGTAGTTTCTGAACTTCTGGAAACAGGCATTGACCATACCGAAATATGCAATCAGATATATCAGAACATTCCTGTAAGTAAGCTTAAATTATTGCAGCTTGCATTGGAGACATTGAGTTTTGATGGTAAAGGAAAGATAGGTTATATGTTTATTACATCCGATATGTACGCAAAGGCATGTGCAACAGAAGAGGATAGCGAGGGAATAGTTGAGTATGCGCGCAATGCAGAGGGAGTTGAGGTAGGAATTCTCTTCAAAGAACATTCTAGGGGAAATGTAAAGATAAGCTTTCGCTCAAAAGGGAAGGTCAATGTTAATAAAATTGCATCGAAATTCGGCGGAGGCGGACACCACAATGCAGCTGCATGTATGATTAATGGGGAATTAAACACTGTATTAAAAAATGTTGTAAGAGTTGTAGCACTAGAATTGAGAGTTTAATACTATGGACGACAGACAGCAGACGACAACGGTAGATTACAGTAAAAATCATGGATAGATATTTACACGATTTTTTTTATAGAAATATAGTGACTGATAATAGAGGACATAGATTATTAAAACTATGCCTTCTATTTATTTCATTCTTAGTAACTACCGCTCAGAATATACTACTTTTTATGTATTTCAAGAATCTTCTTAAAAAAAGGAAACTTTCTTCAAAGGTTATAAGCATTGGAGGCATAACATTGGGAGGAGTTGGTAAAACTCCTGTTGTAGAGCTTGTAGTGAATATGCTTATTAAAAAAGGAAAGAGAGTTGCAGTATTGAGCAGGGGATACGGAAGAAGCAGAGAGAGTGAAATAAAACTTGTTTCCAACGGCAAAGAGATTTTATGTGATGTAAAGGAAGCAGGAGATGAGCCGTATCTTTTAGCAAAGAATCTGAAAGGCATAGTTGTTTTTGTCGGCGGGAATAGATATGAAACAGGTAAAATCGCAGAAGAGAAGCTTAATATAGATACAGTAGTTTTAGATGACGGCTTTCAGCATTGGCGCTTACATAGAGATATAAATATAGTGGTTATAAATGCTTCCAGCCCTTTTGGTAATGGATATGTTTTCCCAAGAGGGAATTTGCGTGAGCCGTATAAGTGTTTAAAAAGAGCAGATTGCTTTATATTAACAAAGATTGATATGATTAAGAATGCAGAGGAGAAGGAGAGAATTAAGAAGAAACTTATAGAAATTAATGATTCAGCACAGATTATAGAGACTATTCATAAGCCTGCATGTTTAGAGAATATTGTCGGGGAAGAGCATCTGGATATTAAGTCTATAAAAGGGGAAGAAGTAATAGCGCTTTCAAGTCTTGGAGATCCAATATCCTTTGAGAACACGTTAGAACATATTGGGGCTAAAATAGTAGAACGAATTAGATATCCTGATCATTATTGGTATACAAAAGAGGATATGAATAATATAGAGGCAAAAAGGCAGGAGCTTGATGTGAAATTTATAGTTACAACGCAAAAAGACGCAGTAAGGTTGCAAAGACTAAGGTTGGGGTATTGCAATACGTCCCTACTGGTTCTCAGAATTGAAGTAGAGGTTATTTCAGGAAGCGATAGACTGGAGAAGTTAATTAATGCAGTATAAACCTAAACTTTTAAGAATAATAACATGGTTGCCGGTCGGCGGAATAGAGAAAAGGCTGGTTAGAGTACTTTCTTTATTAAGGGATAAATATGATATAACGGTATGCTGTATTCGCGATAAACAGGGTGCTTATGAGAAAGATCTGAGAGATCTAGGAATAAGGGTGTGCAAGATACATATGAAGAGCAGATTAGATCCTGTGGGGTTGTACAGGTTATACAAGTTTATGAAGAATGAAAAATTTGATATAGTTCATACTCATATGTATCGGTCGAACACGCCTGGTCGTATTGCCGCAAAATTCGCAGGTGTACCAGTGATTATTGCCAATCTTCACAATATAGACACATGGAAAACAAGAAAACACTTTCTGATTGATAGAATGCTTTCGAGGTATACAGACAAGATAATAGCTGTTTCAGATGCTGTAAAGGAGTTTAATATTAAAAATTCAGGAATTAATCAAGATAAGTTTGTAACAATATATAATGGCATAGATGTTGAGGAGTTTAAGGGGGACTTTGACTATCAGGCTAAGAGAGAGGAGCTTGGCGTTGGGGAAGATGAGTTATTGGTTGGGATTTTTGCACGTCTTTATCCTCAAAAAGGGCACAAGTATTTTTTAGAAGCTGCATTCAAAATCAACAGAGTTATTGATAATGTAAAATTTATGGTTGTTGGAGAAGGACCGTTAGAATCTGAACTTAAAGAACAGGCGATGAAACTGGGGATAAGAGGCAAGGTAATCTTTACAGGACTTAGACATGATATCCCTGATCTGCTTCATATCATAGATGTTTCTGTGCTTTCCTCTTTTATAGAAGGGTTTTCAAACATTATATTAGAATCAATGGCAGCAGAGAAACCTGTTATAGCAACAGATGTCGGAGGAAATAAAGAAGCAGTGATTGATGGGAAAACTGGTTTTATCGTTCCTCCAGCAAACAGTGATAAACTGGCAAATGCAATTGTGAAAACTCTAAATGATAAGCAATTAAGAATTAACATGGGAAGAAAAGCCAGAGAGCGTGTAACAAAGTTCAGCGTTCAAGAAATGGCCTGCCAAACAGATGTTCTTTATACAGCTTGTTTAGCGAAAAAGAGATAAAATTTTTTCTAAGTCTGCCGAAGTGTCAACACTTATTGAGTCAAATTCTGTTTCTGCCATTTTTATTCTATAGTCATTTTCAACGGCTCTAAGCTGTTCAAGTTTTTCAATCTTTTCAAGACAAGTTCGAGGCATTTTGGCATACTTTAATAAGAAGTGTTTTCTAAAGGCATATATCCCTAGGTGTTTATAGAATATATCTGCTGTACTAAGAATTAACTTGTTTTTTAAGCTTTTCCATTTATCCCTTGCAAATGGGATAGGGGAGCGGGAAAAGTATAAGGCAAAATTATCTTTATCTACAACCACTTTAACTACATCAGGACTCATCAATTCATTAATATCAGATATTTTAGTCATTAAACTTGCTATGTAGATATCTGAGTCTTTAGATATTGTTTTTGCAAGTTTTTCAATAGCTTGCGGATTTATTAAAGGCTCATCTCCCTGCACATTGATAATAATGTCATCTTCTCTAATATCGGGCATTTTCTTGACTATCCACGCAATTCTGTCAGTGCCGGATTTGCAGCTTTTTGGGGACATCTCAGCATTAGCTCCGAATTTTTGTGCTACTTTTAATATCCGTTTATCATCTGTAGCTATTATTGTCTCCTGAATAGAGGAAACATTGGATACTCTTTCATAGACATGCTGTATCATAGGCTTTCCGCAAATATCCTTGAGTACCTTCCCTGGAAGTCTAGTAGAGTCATATCTTGCAGGAATAACAGCAATTACTTTAGACTTATGACTTTTCATTACAATATATGCTATCATCATGCATTGGTTTTGGCAAGCAGGAAAAGCATTGCAAGGAAAGAATAAGTATGCTATATTCTGCAAACAAGTTTTCAAATATCGGAGAATTTTAAGATGTCTAGGAAGTGTGAAGTTTGTGGAAAAGGACCAATGACCGGCAATAATGTTAGTCATGCAAATAATAAAACAAAGAGGAGATGGCTTCCTAATCTGCAGTCTGTAAAGGTTCTGATCAAAGGGAAACCTAGACGAATAAAGGTTTGCACACAGTGTATTCGTTCCGGTAAGATAGAAAAAGTAGCTTAGGTTCTAAACCTCAGGTCTTTCAAGTTTAATTGCAAGTTTTTTCTGCCCTGCCAAATATTTATCTGTGGAGTATATATAATATCAATGTGGTTCTGCCCTCTATAATGCTCCATATAGTCAGCCATTCTAAATCCAATAGCTTCAAATTCTCTACCTTGTTGAGACAGTGTAAGTTTGATATGATTATCGCCGACTTTTCTGGGAGAAAAGCCTAATTTAAGACCTTTTGCAATGAATACGGGTTTTGAGTTTCCCATGCCATAAGGTTCAAGATGTTCTATTTCAAGTAAAAACTTGTTTGTGATATTAGATGGAGAGAGGGCTAAATCTATGCACAGCTTTGGCTGAAGATGTTCTTTTGTTATTACTCTTGTTCCAATTTGATTGATTTTGTTTCTGAAATTTTCGATATTATCTTTATTAATTGATAAACCTGCAGCATAAGAATGTCCGCCGAATCTAATCAAACAGTCTTCACATTCCCGAAGAGCATCAACAAGATTAAAGCCTGATATGCTCCTTCCGGAGCCTTTTGCCTCTTCTTTGTTGGTACATATAAGAATTGCGGGTCTGTGAAACATATCAACAAGTCTTGAGGCTACTATTCCAATAACTCCCTCATGCCACTCATCACTTTCAAGCACAATAACATACTCGTTATCAAGGTTAACTGAGTTTTTTACCATTTCAATAGCACTGGCAAGAACCTCTTTCTCTATTTCCTGTCTGTTGATGTTTTCTGCGCAAAGAAGCTTTGCTTTATCTGACGCAACTTCCTGAGAATTTGTTGTAAGAAGCGTAACACTTTCTCGAGCGCTCTGCATTCTGCCTGCAGCATTAAGTCTTGGAGCTAGCATAAATGCCACCTGTCCGCTGGATATCTTGTCCTGTTTTAGTCCGGATTCTTTAATCAGTGTCTTAAGCCCAATGTTTTCTGAGGTTTTGAGTTTTGAGATTCCAAGTTTGACAATTATTCTATTATCCCTTAAGAGAGGCACAACGTCTGCTATAGTGCCTATTGCTGCAAGATCCATGTATCTTAGGATTCCTTCAGAAGATATATCTCCAAGAAGATGCTTTGCCATCACTCTGCATAACTGAAATACAACACCCACACCGGCAAGTTCAGAAAAAGGATATTCAGAATCGCTCCTTTTTGGATTAACTATAGGGTATTTTTGAGGTAATGGTATTTCTACAGTATGATGGTCTGTAATGATAACGTCTGCCTCCATACTGATTGCAGCATTAACCTCTTCAATAGAATTTGTTCCGCAGTCAACAGTAATAATAAGCTTTGTCCCCTTTTTGCATAAATCTTTAATTGTATTGCTATTAAGCCCATAGCCTTCATTCATTCGGTTTGGAATATAAAAATCAATATCTGCGCCAAAATCCTTTAAAAATCCATATAACAGAGCAGTAGAGGTTATCCCGTCAGCATCATAGTCCCCGTAAATGGTTATTCTTTCCTTATGTTTAATTGCCTTTAGAATTCTCTTTACGCTTGTTTCTACATCGGGCAGTAGAAACGGGTCTGATAACGCGCTTATTGCAGTATATAGAAAACTCTCTGCAGCAGGAATGTCCTTTATCCCTCGATTTATAAGGATTTGAGCCGTATTTGGCATAATACCCAGCTTATCTGATAATTCTCTCTGCAGCTC
Organism: uncultured bacterium; assembly: GCA_964437505.1. GTDB lineage: Bacteria > JAHJDO01 > JAHJDO01 > JAHJDO01 > JAHJDO01 > JAHJDO01. The sequence goes on along the minus strand of CAYTGU010000009.1, from coordinate 41,728 downwards.
CAGATTAGCCTCATATATTTCCCATATGTAATTTTTCAAACCAGTTTCCTTATTTTTGTTGTTTAATATAATTACTCAAATCCGCAAGTTCAGACATTGAGAGTTTTTCTGCGCGAATACTCGGGGATAACTTAAAATGCTTAAGGGCCTTTTCCAACTCTTCTCTAGCAATTCCTAAATTGGAATATCTTGATATTGCATTAATGAGCATTTTCCTTCTATACATGAAACCTGCTTGGATGATGTCAAAAAACAACCTTTCGTTTTTTACTTTAACAGGTGGTTTTTCTAAAAGAGTAAATTTTACCAGAGCGGAATCCACATCCGGCTGTGGATAAAAAGTAGTTTTTTTTATATATTTAATAATCTCTACTCTGCACTTATATTGCACAAAGATTGATAGAGAGCCATAAGCTTTGGATTCTGACTTAGCTGTAAGTCTTTGCGCTACTTCTTTCTGGACCATTAGTACGAAAAGTTCTGGACTTGGAGTAATGGCCAGAAGAAATAATATAACAGGCGTTGTAATGTAATAAGGTATATTCCCTGCCACTTTATAATTCTCAGAGATATTAAAACTGGTTTCCAAGATATCTTTATTGATGAATTCAACATTGTTATATGCAGAGAGCAGATTCTTTGAAATATCAAGCAGTTTTGTGTCTGTTTCCACTGCTATTACCTTTTTTGCCTCAGTAGCAATAAGGTGTGTTAGTGATCCCAGTCCTGAGCCGATCTCAACTATAACATCGCTTTTTTTGATATTGAGAGTGTTAATTATTATATCAGCTATATTCCCGTCTATAAGAAAGTTTTGTCCAAACTTTTTTTGCGGACGAAGATTGTGTTTTTTGAGTTCTTCCTTAATGCTATTTGGAGAGAAGAAATTCATTGCTTGTGAAGAGATTGTTTTATGATAGCCATCTTTGAAGCCATTTTAATTGCTTCTATTAAACTTCTCTCATTTGCAATGCCCTGCCCGGCTATATCATACGCTGTTCCGTGGTCAGGAGATGTCCTGATAATGGGAAGACCCATTGTTACATTAACGCCTTTGCCGAAAGAGAGCATCTTAAATGGTATAAGACCCTGGTCGTGGTACATTGTCAAAATGAAATCATATTTTTTATACTCACAATTTCCAAAGAATGCATCAGCAGAGAAAGGTCCTTGAACATTCATGCCATTTTCCATAGCTTTCTTAATAGCAGGGATCATTTCTTCTATTTCTTCTTTTCCAACAGCCCCACCATCTCCGCAATGAGGATTTAAACCAACGATTGCAATACTGGGCTTGTATATGTCAAACAGAAAACTATTCTGATTTATTACATCAATTGCATCAAGTATATACTGTTTTTTTATTAAGTTACTAATATCTTTTATTTTAACATGTCGTGTTAATGGAACAATGCGCATTTTCGGACTTGCAAGAACCATTGCATATTTATGTGTATCTGTGAGCGTTGCCAAGAATTCTGTCTGACCTCTAAATTTAATACCTGCGGCATTAATTGCATATTTATTTACAGGTGATGTTACAATCCCGTCAACCTCTTTCCTGAGGGCAAATGCAACTGCTTGCTCTAAGAAAGCAACGGCAGCTTTGGCTTGTATGGGGTTTGGCTTGCCAAGTATTATATTTTTTAGTTTTAAATCCTGTGGATTAATCAAGTATGCTTTTTTAGATATATTTTTAATATCTGATGGATGATTTATGACATCTACTTTATAATTGGGTTTTATCTTATAGAGACCTTCTGCAACTCCGATTATAATTGGAGTACAGTACTTATAGATTTGTTTATTAGCTAGGGCCTTTATGGTAATTTCCGGACCAATTCCTCCAAGGTCACCAAGAGTAATTACAATTACAGGCTTTTGCATAAAATCTCTCATAAAAAAATTCCCCGCCAAATGCCGTCTAAATAGGGTCATTTTGAAGCCGTTAAGGCCACGTGGGTGTTCTCTTAAATGTTCAATGCAATTGCATATCCCACCAAATACAAACTCCCATTTTCTTACTGTTGGCTCAAAATAACCAAACTTACAACAAACACAGCAGGGAATATTAAGTTATTGTAACACAGTTTATAATTATTTAAAGAGAAAATTTATATTTCCAAATTTGTTTTATTGATTTTCTCAATTATATTATCAATTTTTTGCGCATATTGTTTAGTTTCTTCTTTATATGAAAGGAATTCTTCTGTAATAAACAGGGCAGCCCAAGTAGCGATTTTAAGAGATGACGCTATATGTGTGTTGTTGGAGATTTCTCTTATTTTATTATTCAGATACTCTTCAATTTTGCGAATCTGAAATGGATCTTTATCAGTTTTAACTTTATATTCTGTGCCAAGTACATTGATTTTTATCTGTTGTTGATCTGACACCTTACTATCTCTTAGTAAATTGGAACTGTTTACGAGCGCCCTTTTGTCCGTATTTCTTTCTTTCTTTCTTTCTCGGATCACGGGTAAGAAACCCAGCTTTCTTTAAAGTATCCTTTAATCCTTCATCAGCCTTTACTAATGCTCTTGATATACCATGGCGGACTGCGCCTGCCTGACCAGAGCTTCCTCCGCCTTTAACGCTTGCAAAGATATGATATTTTTCAAGAGTATCTGTTTCATGAAATGGCTGGCATATAGTTATGCTTAATGTATCATTCCCAAAATAATCCTTATAAGGTTTTTTATTTATTATTATTTCTCCTTTTCCTGGAATTAATCTTACACGAGCAACAGAGGTTTTTCGTCTGCCAGTAGAATAGAATACTTGTTTTGCTTTCGCTGCTTTCGCCACTTTTGCCACAATAGATCTCCTTTATATTTCCATTTCTGCGGGGACAGGGACAGGTTTTTGAGCTTCCTGACCATGCTCTTTGTCTGGATAAACCTTTAATTTTGTTAGCATTTTTCTACCTAGTTTATTTTTTGGAAGCATTCCTTTAATAGCTCTTTTTATAACTTCCTCCGGGTTTTTTTTCATCAAGTCAGAAAGCGGTGTTTCTTTAAGACCTCCAGGATACCCCGAGTAGTGATAATAAACTTTTTGTTCCAGTTTTTTACCTGTTAGGCGAACTTTAGCCGCATTGATAACAATTACATAATCTCCAACATCAGCATGAGGGACATATATCGGCTTATGTTTCCCTCTGAGTATAGTTGCAACTTTAGACGCCAATCTCCCTAGAACCTTATCTTCCGCATTTACAATATACCACATTCTTTCTATATTATCTTCTTTAGGAATAAATGTCTTCACTATCTTGATCTCCTATTACTTGTTTTTCTCTAGAAACTCGTTTTCATTAAAGTCAGGGTCATATATTGTGCTTTTTAACTCATGTACTGGATGTGATTTTTGCATATGATTCAATATTTTTAGTCTCTTTAAAGCTTTATCTGTTTTAAATAGTTTCTTTCCTTGAGGTGTTTCAGCATCTATTTCAAGGAGTCCGGTCTGGATATAATTCTGGATTGCAAAGAAAGAGATTTTTGTCTCTGTTACAAGCTCTCTATCTTCAACATAACCCATTCGTTTTCTCTCAGCAACAGGCACATTTAATTCCTGAAAATCCTTGCTTTTCCTCATGTCTCTATCAGTTTTAATAGCCATAAGCTTTTCCTACTTCTTAACTGTGATTACCTCGTCAATAATACCATATTTCTTGGCTTGTTCAGCTGACATAAAAAAGTCTCTATCTGTATCAGTTTCTATTCTTTTTATTGACTGACCTGTATGCATTGCGAGAATTTTATTAACTTTATCTTTTAAATCAAGCATTTCTTTTGCGTGAATATTAATATCTGACACCTGTCCCTGCATACCTCCTGAGGGTTGGTGAATAAGGACGCGCGCATTTGGGAGAGACATTCTTTTTCCTTTTGTCCCTGCAGCGAGTAATATGGCAGCAGCGCTTGCTGCTTGCCCCATGCAAATGGTAGAAATATCTGATTTCACGAACTGCATAGTGTCGTATATTGCCAGTCCTGCAGTAGCAACTCCTCCGGGACTGTTTATATAAATCGTTATGTCTTTATCCGGAGCTTCAAATTCCAGATACAATATTTGTGCAATTACAACATTAGCCACATTATCGTCTATAGCTGTTCCAATAATTATGTTCCTGTCTTTTAATAACCTTGAATAAATATCATACGCGCGTTCTGTTCTGCCTGTCTGCTCTATTACCATTGGAATTAAACTCATAACATTCCTCCCCCCCAAGGGCTACCTCTGGCAGCAATTATTAATTTTTAATTAAAATTTGAGCGTTTTCGTATATAAAGTCAAGGATTTTCTGCCTTTTCATTTGCCTTTGTATGTATTCAATGTAGTTGTCCATATTAGCTGTTTTATTAGCGCCTGCCAGATTCTGAAGTTTCTGCTTTGCTTCTTCTGCACTAACATCCAGTTTTTCTTTTTCAGCAATCTCCTCCAAAACAAGCATTTTTTTCACGTCTTTAGTTGCTTCTTTTGAATATTTTTCTTTCCATTTGTTCTTGTCAGTGTCTTTTTCTCCACCACGTGTACCTATATAGTCTATTTGTTTATCTAGGAGTCCTGACGGGATTAACATCTTGGAGTTCTCACTAACCATGTCTAATAACTGCTCCTTAATGTCTACTTTCTGTTTGTCTTCAGCAACACTTTTAAGTTTCTTTCCAATATCGCCTTTAAGCTCGCTAAGGTTTTTAAAGTTACCCAATTCTTTTGCGAAATCGTCGTTAATTGGCAGAAGCCGTTTCTCTTTTATCTGCTTAACAGCTATTTTATAACTAGTTTTTATGTTCTTTTCTTTTGAAATTACTTCAACTTCTCTCTTGTCTTCTATTTTTGTCCCAATGAGTTCTTTTTCTACTTCTTCAGGGAATATTTTAGATCCCAATGTGTACGGATTGTTTGTCTGTTTTTTTGATGGTGTATTATTGGTAATTATCTCACAATCGATGATTATTTGATCGTTAACTTTTGCAGGTCGGTTGACCGGAAGAAATTCCGCGTTTTGCTCTTGTCTCATTTTCAATACATTGTTAGCATCGTCTTCAGAAACATTAACAGGTTTTGCAGATATCTTTAATCCTTTGTATACGGCAAGTTTTATCTCAGGCTTTATCTCTAAAGATATCTCGTATGTAAATGGCTTTCCTGCCTCAAATATGATCTTGTCTATTTTAGGCTCAGAAACAGGGGCTAGATTATTATTTTTAAGTATGTCTTGATAAGTTTGATTAATCAGTTTCTCCTTGATTTCCTCATTCAGGGATTTCCCAAAGCGTATCTTTAAAATAGAATGTGGAGTTTTGCCTGTCCTGAATCCATGTACAGATGCAGTCTTCTGGAGTGTGCTGTATGCATTTTTTGTTTCTTTCTCGACTGTTTCAAGCGGTACTTCAACCTTTAAGAGTCGACTACAATTCCCTGTATCTTGAATATCTATTTTGACATCGTTGCTACTAATAGTATCTGCCATTGTTCCCTTTCTCGCCTTGTTCTTCTAATTCAAATTCTTCTTCTATCAGAGCGGGTGATGAGATTCGAACCCACGACCACTTCGTTGGCAACGAAGAGCTCTACCACTGAGCTACACCCGCATAAAACTTGCCAGTGCGAGAGGCGGGAGTTGAACCCGCATTCCCGTAAAGGAACTAGATCCTAAATCTAGCGCGTATGCCAGTTCCGCCACCCTCGCTCTTAGTAGGCCGTGAGGGAATCGAACCCACAACCAACGGATTAAGAGTCCGCTGCTCTGCCAATTGAGCTAACGACCCCGATAATTTCGTCATTATACAGATTTTTATTATGATAGCAAATGGAAAGTTTTACTGTTTTAATATTGCCTTTGTCGGGCATTTTTTAATACATTCGCCACAATTGATGCATTTTTTGGAGTCTATTACCGCCAGATTGTTCTCTAAGGTTATTGCATCTGCCGGACATGCCTTAATGCATACGCCACATCCGATACACGCAGCTTTACACACCGCCCTTGCGTCTTTTCCCTTATCTCTGTTGTTGCATGCGACATAAACTTTTTGCTCTTTGGGAATAAGTTTAATAATATTTTTAGGGCATATTTCTATGCATTTCCCGCACATTTTACAGAGGTCTTCCTCAAATACAGGAAGGCCTTCTTTAAAGGAAATTGCTCCGAATGGGCATATTCTGAGGCAATCTCCAAGACCGATGCATCCATAATTACATGAATTATTTCCCTCATTGGTGAGCATAGCAGCTCTACAGGTCTGAACGCCAATATAAAGGAATTTTTTTTGCTGATTAGCAGTTCTCTGACATAAGAGAACTGGTTTTGTTTTTTCTTTTTGCTTTATCTCTATGCCCAGTATCTTTGAAATTTGTTCTGCCTTTTTCTCATCTACAAGAGTGCACGCAGACGGTTCTCCTTTTCCCTCAACAATTGCCCGTGCAAGTTCCATACAACCTGTAAACCCGCATGCGCCGCAGTTTGCCCCTGGAAGAGCTTCAAAAATCTCTTCTATTTTGGGATCAATCTTTACAGCGAATTTTCTTGATGCATAGCCAAGTACAAGACCAAAGACCAATCCAAGCCCTCCAAGAAGCAGAGTTGCTGTTAAAATGGTTTGCATATTAAACCTTTTTATTATTGAGAAACTAAACCGGTAAATCCCATAAAAGCAAGTGACATTAAACCAGCTATGATAAATGCAATTGGTATGCCTTTCATACACTCAGGCACATCGGTCAAATCCAGTCTTTCCCTTATTGCAGACATAAGAAGCAATGCAATAGTAAAACCTACACCAGCGCCAAGACCATTTACAATGCTGCCTATAAAATCAAGATTGGAATCACTATTAATTGTTGCTACACCGAGAACAGCGCAGTTTGTAGTAATAAGTGGAAGATAAATTCCCAATGCCTGTTGAAGAGCAGGACTTATTTTAGCAATGACCATTTCCACAAATTGAACCAGTGTTGCAATAACAAGAATAAATGTAATTGTTTGTAAAAAACTTATATTTAATGGGATTAATAAGTAATGCTGTATCATCCATGTAGCCATTGATGCAATAGTCATGACAAAAATTACAGCCATCCCCATTCCAAACGCAGCAGAACTGTTTTTAGAAACGCCTATGAATGGGCAAATACCAAGAAATCTGTTTAACACATAGTTGTGAACTAGAGCTGCGGAAAGGAATATTATAAATAATTTAGTAAAAAGCATTGTTTACTCTTTCCTTTTTTTTGCCAGACTATTAAAGAATCCCAGAAATAGACCGAGCGCTATAAATGCTCCTGGGGGGAGTATCATTATTATTACGGGGTTAAAACCAGTTCCCAATATATGATATCCCCAGATTGTTCCGGCTCCAAGTATTTCTCTTGTGGCTCCAAGAAGAGCAAGTGCGCCTGTAAATCCTATTCCCATGCCTAATGCGTCCAGAATAGAAGGGAAAACAGGATTTTTTGATGCAAAAGCCTCTGCTCTGCCAAGTATAATACAGTTTACGACAATCAATGGAATAAATATTCCAAGAGATTTATTTAACGCAGGGAAATATGCTTGCATTATAAGCTCTACTATAGTTACAAAAGTGGCAATGATCACAATAAAAGCGGGAATGCGAATATTTGATGGTATAAATTTTCTAAATAAAGAAACAAGTATATTGGACCCTAAAAGCACAAAGGTAGTAGCTGCTCCCATGCCTATAGCATTTACCAATGAAGTTGAAACAGCAAGTGTGGGACACATGCCGAGAATAAGTCGAAACGTGGGATTCTCTGCAAAAATGCCTCTTGTAAAATCTTGTTTAATGCTCATTTTTTTCTTTCTTAATCTTTAAAAATTTTGTTATAGATTTTTGTACAGCTTCACTAACAGCGCGCGATGATATAGTAGCTCCAGTTAACGCGTCAATAGTTCCTTTGCTGGAGTCCTTTTTTAGCAAAACCTGTTTCAAGGTTTTCTTCATAAACTGATCTGTAAACTTCGTTTCTTCTACTCTTGTTCCAAGACCTGGAGTTTCACCCTGTTTGACAATTTTAATATCTTTTATTCTTTTGTTTAGATTTAGACCTATTTTAACTCTGATTATACTGCTGAATCCCTTTCCGGATGCATTCAGAGCATACCCTATTAACTTATTATTTACATGAACTTTATAATAAGTGTAGTTGTCTTTACCAGTAGTTAAATTAAAGCTCGTTGCTTTTGGGAAAATGGCCTTTAGCGCTTTTTCCTCTTCCAGCTTGACTTGTTTTGCAATCGGTTCTTTTGTAACAGTGTAGATTACGCCTAGCGTTACCCCCGAAATAGCGGCAATTATAAGCAGAACCGCAGATAGTTTTAACATGTTACGCATTTATTTTTCCGAATTTTCTGGGTATTGTCCACTTCCACCTGTCTATCAACGGAGTTACAGCATTCATCAATAATATGGAATAGCACACTCCTTCAGGATATCCGCCTTTTAACCTTATCAAAACTACTATTATTCCAGCTCCTAATCCAAATATAATTTTACCTTTAGGTGTTATAGGTGTTGTTACATAATCTGTTGCCATAAAGAAAGCGCCTAAAATCAATCCTCCACTCAGTATGCTAAATAATGGATCTCCTGTGAATAAACCATTATGGCCGAATATCCAGGAAAGCAGTGCTACACACCCAATGTAGGAAACAGGAGTGTGCCATGAGATTCGTTTTCTTATAAATAAATATATTGCGCCCAGCAGCAGGGCAAGAGCAGATGTCTCTCCAATAGATCCTCCTATGTTCCCAATAAACAGATTCCAATAGGAAGGAAGTTCTTGAGCCAGATTAAGCTTTACTATTGCTAATGGAGTTGCACTGGTTATGGTATCAATCCTTTTGAACAGGCCTGGTTGTGGTGCCAGCCATGTGGTCATAAAAGTAGGCCATGAAGCCATAAGTATTGCTCTGCCTATAAGAGCAGGGTTGAATATATTGCGTCCAAGACCGCCAAATACCTCTTTCCCAAGTATGACAGCGCACACAGCTCCGACCGCAGGCAGCCATAAAGGTACGCCTGGAGGTATTATCATACCTAACAAAAGTCCTGTTACAATGCCGCTGCCATTTGATATAGTTTTGCGTCCTCTTATTTTGGATATGACTGCCTCAGTTATTATAGCTGTGAAGATGCTTATTAGGGCTGGATACAATGCTTGTGTACCAAAAAAATAAATCCCCATACCAAACGCGGGCACAAGTGCTATTATAACATCCCACATTATCTTTTTAACTGATAGGTGGGAATGAATATGAGGAGATACTGAAAGAGTATACATTAAATTTTTCTTAGTTGCGTTTTTCCATATTTTATATACTGGACTATTGGTATGTGCGCAGGACATACATATGTACAAGCCCCACATTCCATACAATCCAATAATCCGTATTCTTTTGCATGTTCAAACTGGTCATTTTTTATAGAGTTAGTTATTACATTGGGCAATATTTTCATTGGGCAAACACCAGCACAGTTGCCGCATCTTATACAACATTCCTCAGGCTCGTCACAAATCTCGTCTTTCGTTTGCACAAGTATTCCGGATGTACCTTTTATTACCGGGACATCCGTTGTATATTGGGCGATCCCCATCATTGGGCCGCCCATTATTATTTTGCCTATTTCTTCTTTGACTCCTTCACATGCCTCTATTAAATTTGAAAAAGGAGTTCCTATTCTTACTCTAAGATTTTGTGGATTCCTGATGCCTCCTCCTGTTACAGTTACAATTCGCTCTACCAGAGGTTTTCTTTCTACAACAGATTCATATACTGAAAATGAGGTGCCAACATTACTAACTATTACTCCTACATCCATTGGAAGTCCGCCGCTTGGCACTTCACGTTTCAGAAGAGCTTTTATAAGCTGTTTTTCAGCTCCCTGAGGATATTTTACCTTAAGTGCCATTATGTCAACATCTGTATCTGATTCTTTATTGATTTCGTCAGTAATTTCTTTGAGTGCATCAGGTTTATTTTGTTCAATACCGATTATGCCTTTTCTTACGCCAGTTGCTTTCATTAAGATTTTGAGTCCTATGACAATTTGTTTTGCATATTGCAACATTAGGCTGTGATCAGCTGTTAGAAATGGTTCACACTCAGCACCATTTAAAATATATGTATCGACTTTTTTGTTTTCCGGCGGGCTAAGTTTTACATGTGTTGGAAACGCAGCGCCACCAAGTCCCACAATACCAGCTTCTCTTATAATATGTTTTATTTGTTCTGCTTTGAGCGTTTTCCAGTCTCTTTTTGTTTCTTCAATAGCCCATGTATCGGACTCATCAGATTCTATAATAATAGACAGAACCTTAGTTCCTAAAGGATGTAGCATAGGGGAAATGTCTACTACTTTACCTGATATTGTGGCGTGAACAGGTGCAGATATAAATGCCTGTGCATCACCAATCTTTTGCCCTACTTTAACAATGTCTCCAATATCAACCAGCGGCTTACATATTGCGCCTGTATGCTGCTGCAAAGGGATGATTGCTTTTTTAGGAGGACGAAGATTCAGAATTTTCTTTGTGTTTGTACTGGTTTTAGAATCCTCTGGATGAATACCTCCATAAAAACTAGAATTTAGCATAGGCACCAATGGGTTAAATTGACAGTTTGTAATTTACTTGTTAGAATTCTGTGCAATGATAACAACTAATTTTTGGTTTGTCAAAGTTGAGGAAAGTTAAGAAATGATTATTGTTACTGGTGGAGCGGGGTTTATTGGAAGCAACATTGTATGGAAATTGAATCAGCAGGGAGAGTTTAATATTCTTATTGTTGATGAGTTAGGAAAGAGCAGCAAATGGAAGAATCTTCGGAGTCTTAGGTTCCTGGATTATATTAACAAGGATATTTTTCTTGAGAAAGTACTTAAAGGCGATTTTAAATCAGGTGTTCGTGCATTGATTCATATGGGAGCATGTTCGGATACTACTGAGCAGGATGCAGATTATCTTTTACTGAATAATTATGAGTATACAAAGCATCTTGCTGCTTATGCTGCCAGGTGTAATGTGCGCTTTATCTATGCTTCCAGCGCTGCAACATACGGAGACGGTTCTTACGGATATTCCGATAAAAAAAAGGATTTATATAAATTTTGTCCTTTAAATATGTATGCTTATTCTAAACATCTTTTTGATGTATGGGCGGAGAAAAATGGATTACTGACACAAATTGCAGGACTTAAGTTTTTCAATGTTTTTGGACCGAATGAGTATCATAAAGGAGAAATGAGAAGCATGGTCATCAAGGCCTTTGAACAGATAAAAAAGGAGGGGAGTATTAGTCTATTTAGATCGCACAAACCAGAATATGCGCATGGTGAGCAAAAAAGGGATTTTTTATATGTGAAGGATGCTGCAAGAATGACTCTGTTTTTTTTACAGAATCCGAATATTAACGGAATATTTAATATTGGTACAGGCAGAGCAGAAACATGGAACAGGCTTGCAGAACTGGTTTTTGACGCATTGAAAATCAAGCCTAATATAAAATATATCTCGATGCCTGAAGAGATAAAGGATTCCTATCAATATTTTACTCAGGCTGATATATCCAAACTTCATCGCGCAGGGTACAGAAGTCCAATAACATCTCTTAAGAAGGCTGTTTTTGATTATGTTCAGAATTACTTGCAGCCCCAAATATCTTTTATAAGCATATAAGCAGGAAGGAAAAAAACATTTGACAAGAATATGGTAACTATGTAATAATTCGACAAATAAGTTTGAAAGCGGAGGAGGTGAGTAATAAAATGTTGAAATTTTTTAGAAAGTCCAAGGGATTTACGCTTATTGAATTGCTGGTTGTTATAGCAATTATTGCTCTTCTTGCATCTATGTTGCTGCCAGCACTGGCAAGAGCAAGAGAGATGGCAAGGAGAACAAAGTGCGTAAGCAATCTGAAACAGATTGGGCTTGGTCTGCATATGTACGCTCAGGACTGGGATGACTATTTTCCTGACATAGGTCTAACAGGGAATGAGAATTGGGGTGGAAACAGTGACGCAACGGCTCTCGTTACAAACTTTTACTCCAATTATATTTCATCTCTAAAGATATTTGAATGTCCATCCGGCTCAGATAGTGTTAGTAGTGAAAGTCACATTTATGACGAAGGGAGTTATGAGTACAATGCCGGTCTGACAGAGATGGATGATTCAGACACAGCAATTGCGTGTGACCGTGATTTTGAGACTGCTGCTGGTGCTGTTGATGATGTAACTGCGGTTGCTCATCATACAAATCCGAATGTTATTAATGTATTGTATCTTGACGGGCATGTGTCTGCTGTGAAAGATGGAACTGTAGACAACGTAATGGGCGAGCAGCCGCAGCAATAATTTCAGGTTAATTTGCTTGATAGAAAACAGTCCCGAGATTATCGGGGCTGTTTTTTGCTTTAATTCCTGATTATCAGTATAATAAACAACGATGTGTCAAAGTCCCAGTGTCAAAAAACAAGGGGTTGAAATCCCTTGTTCAAGAGTTGGAGAGGAATTTGAAAAGAAAAATATCAGAGATATGCCTGCTCATTATTATTTTTTTTGTCCCGATAGCAGTTTTTAAGTCTGCGTATAATTATGTATTTATAAAGTTTGTCATAGCTCAAGCTATGGTGTTCTGTGTAGTCCTATTATGGATATATAAGTGGCTGTTTCATCCCGAAAACTTTCGGGACAAAATTTTTCCCGAATTTCCCAGAGGTCTTATAGGTATTTTCTGTATATGGTGTTTAGTGTCATTCTTTATGGTAAGGAATAAGTTTGCCGGCGCCACAGAACTGGTAAACTTATTTACATATGTTTTGATCTATTTTGTGGTATTAGAAACATGTAAGTCCAGACCTGCGTTTTTAAGAATTTGTTTTGTGTGGTTTTTAGCTACATTCATAGCAGAAGTTCCTACACTGCTTAACCGTTTTAGCATTCCTATAATTCGTAACTTGCCGCAATTATTTGGTAATCCTACATTCTTTGCCCCATATATTGTTTTGTGTATACCTGTAATCCTATCTTTTATTCTCTATTTTTATATGGATAAAATTCCCCGAAGGACAAGCTTACGGGGCAAGCAAAATTTAAAATCGCTTTTCCCTTTTGCGCTGTGTTGTATTTTAATTGTAACCAGCATTATTTCACTTTACAAATTAGAAGCGAGAGCCGCATGGATTGGATTTTGTGTTTCCATTGTGTTTTTTGCCTGCGCATTTGTTTATTTAAGGTGGGGTCTGGCGAAAAGTTTTTACTTATTTATTGGAGTAATTCTCTTATGCGCTGCTGTATGGCAGGTAAGATCAGAGTCAATAATGCGGGTTATTAATGAGGAATTGCTCACAGGAACTATTGGAATACGGAAGTGGATTTGGCTAGGATCTATAAAGATGTTTCTAGCCAGGCCTTTTACAGGCTGGGGAATAGGTAATTTTGCCACGATTTATCCACAATTCAGATTCTCTGATTATTTTTTGAATCCACATGCTGTTAATGCAACACGGCACGTACACTGTGAGGTACTTGAAATTGGATGCGAACTGGGAGTTGTAGGACTGGTGCTTTTTGTTGGAATTGTAGGTAGTATTCTTTTTCGAGGTATAAATATAGCAAGAAATACCGATGATAGACTTAGAAAGTATTTGCTTATAGGGTTTGTGTCTGGAATAGTTGGCCTGATTTTTGAAAACATGGGAAATGTAGATTTAAGATTTCATTCTTCAGGTATATTTCTATGGTTTGCTCTGGGATGTGTGTCTGCTTTAAGCGGCGGGAAAGCTCAAAACTCAAAGCTCAAAACTCAAAGCTCAAAATCCAAAATTCAAAATTCAAAATTCAAAATTTTAATTATAACTCTATTTTCGGCCTTACTTCTGTTTGTGTTTAATTATTTTTCAGTCCATCCATTAAGAGCGGAGGTATATTTTAGAAAGGGGGTTGAATATCGCAACAAAAAGGACTGGAATAAAGCTATAAGTATGTATAAGAAAACAATCAAACTCAATAGAGGGCATCTTAAGGCATATTATCGTCTGGCATTTGCGTATGCTAAGGTAGGGAAGATAGAAGATGCTTTTAGAGTATATTATCAGCTTGCTGAGCTAGATCCTGATTATGCTGATATCCACTATAATCTGGCAAAGTTGTATATCAGTATTAAGGATTACAAAAAAGCTGTTAGAGAGCTGGAGATAGCTGTGGGACAGAATCCTTATAATGATAAGGCGTTAATGGGTTTGGGAAATGCGTGTGAAAAACTGGGGAAGCTTGACGGAGCGATTCAGCAGTATAAAAAGGCTGTTAAGTTTAATCCTAAGTTTGGAGGAGCGCACAATAATCTGGGAAATATTTATATGATGAAAAAAGAGTGGGATGAGGCGATTGAAGAGTATGAAATTGCCTTAAGACTTATGCCAAAAGCTCTTGGTGTTGCTCGTAATTTAGGAGTAGCTTATTATAAAAAAGGGGATTACAAAGAAGCCAAGAATATATTCAAAAAAATCCTGCATATACAGCCCGATAATAAACAGGCGTGTAATTATCTAGAACAGATAAATGCCAAAGGAAAGAATCCTCTATAAGTCGCTCTTCATTCGATCGTATTATAAAGTTTCAATTATCTGATTTGGAATGAGATGATGCGTCTTTCAATCATTATTGACAACAAACTTAGTTAGTGATAATATTCACAGGATTTGTGAAATTTATCACAAGGAGTAAGAATGGAAAGCTACAAGATTCCAAGAAAGTCAGTAGAAAGATTATCCATATATAAGCGGATTCTAAAGGGAATAATGGACGCGGGTTTTACAACTGTTTCTTCTAGCGAGCTTGCGGAAAGAGCAGGGTTCAACTCTGCTCAAGTAAGAAAAGATCTTGTATATTTCGGGCAATTTGGGACTCCCGGTATGGGATACCAAGTATCAATGCTTCATAGGGCAATTACGAAGATAATGGGTTTGCATAAAAAAATTCCTGTAGCTTTAACAGGAGTTGGTCATTTAGGACAGGCCTTATTAGCATATCCTGGATTTAAGGAACGCGGTTTTATAATAGAGTCTATTTTTGATAATGATCCTAAAAAAGTTGGGAATATAAAAAATAGTTTAAAAATACTGAATGAGAAGAATATCAGCAATAAAATTAAAAAGAAAAAGATCAGGGTAGGGATTATTGCAACCCCATCCTCTGCAGCACAGTCCGCTGCAAATAAGTTAATTAAAGGAGGGATTAAGGGAATATTGAATTTTGCGCCAATAGAACTTAAAGTCCCTTCAGGAATAACTGTGGTTAATGTCGCTTTGTGCGAAAAGCTTGAAATGTTGTCCTATTATTTGTCAAAAAGGAAATTATTGTGAAAATTAGAGATATTGTCCGCATTTTAGAGGCTGAAATATTATGTTGTGAAAATTGTCTTGGGAAGGAAATTTTGGATTTTGCAGCAAGTGATCTTTTAAGCGATGTTCTGGCTTATGAAAAGGAAAACTATTTACTTTTAACAGGACTGACTTCTCAACAAGTTGTCCGAACAGCTGAGATAACAAGCGCGGTTGCTATTGTCTTTGTAAGAGGGAAACTTCCTCCTCAGGAAGCGATCGGATTAGCGAAATCTCATCATATTCCTCTTATGATGACTGATAAATCGATGTTTGATTCCTGCAGAAAAATAACCGAAGAACTAGGCAAAAAAAAAGAATAAATGAATATATATAATCATTCTAAAGAAAAATTGACACTGGCTAATGAGTTAATATATGAAATTAAGGTCAAGGAAGCAATGTCAATGAACTTACTGCTTTTTAATAAAAATGCTACTTTCAGAGAAATTCAATTAGCACTCAAGAAGAAAAAAATTTCAGGGGTTCCCATAGTTGATGCAAGAAAAAATCTTATAGGCATTGTAAGTATTGACGATATTATCACAGCTTTTGATAAAAATTACGTGGACAACAAAATTGGTGATAAGATGACCAAAAATGTAATCACTATTCCGCAAAATTTTTCAGTAATTTCTGCAATTAACAGGTTAGAAAAACTTAAAGTGGGAAGACTTCCTGTTACAGAATCTTCAAAAAGCCAAAAAATTGTAGGGATAATAACTCTTAGTGATATTCTGAACAGATTGTTAGTTGTAGTTCATTCAATTGCTGAGGAAGTTGAAGAGAAAGAAGCGAAAAACACCAAGATTTCTGACAATTTAATAAGAAAAATTGCAAAAAAACCACTTCGATTTGAAGTTAAAGGAGATGATTTTGATAATGCAGGTAGAGCAGCTAGCATAACCAAGAAGTACTTTCAAAACCTAGGAATTAGTAAAGATGTTATTCGTAGAATTGCTATAGTCTGCTATGAAGCTGAAATGAATATTTGCCTTCATTCCTTAGGAGGAAATATCACTATAGAAGTAGATGGTAATAATATTGTAATTTGCGCTTATGATAAAGGTCCGGGAATTGCCGATGTGAAACTGGCGCTAAAGCCAGGATTTACCACAGCATCAGAAAAGATAAGGGCACTAGGTTTTGGTGCTGGCATGGGACTTCCAAATATAAAACGTTGTTCTGGCGATTTAGAGATTAAATCTTCTTTAAGAACAGGGACAACATTAAAAGCAAAAATTAATTTAGGAGAGGAAAAATGAGGCTATCTGAAATTATCGATAAATGTAAATTAGAGAAAATTGCCATATGTTCTGATTGTGAAATTGAGACAGGATATTGCAGCGATTTAATGTCTAATGTTATGGCTCATGCTGTTCCGAATTGCGTCTGGATTACTATACAGGCTCATAAAAACAGTATCGCAGTTGCTCTTATTAAGGATATTCGGGCAATAATATTTACCAACGACGTACCAGTTGAACGTGAGGTAATTAAAAAAGCCAAAGAAGAGAAGATTAATTTACTAAGGTCGAAAAAGGATTCCTTTACGATTTGTGGAGAAATATATGGCATGCTGGAGGTTAAAAACTGAAACGGATTGATTTGCATATTCATTCTGCTCTTTCAGCTTGTTGTGATGATGAAATGTCACCGGGGATGATTTTAGATATGGCATCAAAAAGAAATTTAGACGTTATTTCCATAACTGACCATAATGCTGTTCAGCATTCAATTGCAGCCTGTCAGTTAAGTAAAAAAGATCAGGTTGTGGTTATTCCCGGTGTTGAGCTAACAACCAGAGAAGAAGTACATCTTTTGGCATATTTCCCTGATACTGAAAGTCTATTAAAATTAAATAAGAAAATAGATGATTATTTACCAAAGGCAAGCAATAATTCGGAAATTTTTGGACATCAAGTGCTTTATGATTTGAATGGAGAGATTGTTGAACTTGATAACAAATTAAGGCAGACGGCTCTGAATATTGGATTAGATAAGCTTATTGAACTTGTTCACAATTTAGGTGGGCTGGCAGTTCCTGCACATATTGATAAAGATAGGTTCAGCATGCTCAGTCAATTGGGGCTTTTAGACCCAAAAGCAGATTTTGATGCGGTGGAAATTTCCAAATTCAAATGGCAAAAAGAAAGTTTTCACCTATCTAATACTTGGGATGGTTTCCCAGTAATAGCAGGTTCTGACAGTCATACTATTGATGAAATAGGGCTCTTTTTCATGGAAGATATTAATGAAGAAATTAATGACTTTTCATCTTTGAAAAATTTCTTTGGAAAAAATAAACAATGAAAGATTTAGCAGATCACTTATTTGATATTTTGGAAAATTCAGTTACTGCAGGGGCAACTGAAGTTAAAGTCATACTAGATTTTCACAATAATATATTTTTTTGCGAAATAAAGGATAATGGCAGAGGTGTTAAGAGTGAAGACGTGACAGATCCGTTTGTAACTTCTCGAAAAGAACGAAAGGTTGGATTAGGACTTCCACTTTTAAAGAAAACAGCGGAAAATACAGACGGATTTCTCAGGATTTCCAAATTGAAAGGAACCGGAACATCTCTCAAATTTGAGACGGATATTTCTCATATTGATGCCAAACCATTTGGTAATCTGGCAAAAGTTTTTGTTGATGCTATGCGCTCATGGCCGGAAATTAATTTTGAGGTTTTAATAAAGGGAGAAAAAGGCAAAAACGAACAAGTGCTTAATACAAAAGAAATTAGAGACACTATGGGGCTTTCTGATATACGGCATAAAGAAATACAGAATTTCGTTTATCAATCTATTGATAAAGAGCTTAAAAGAATTGGTATTAACACACAATTCGGTAATAAATATAAAGGAGAGTTATGAAAAATCTAGAAGAGCTAAAGCAGATAAGGGATAAGGTAAAGAAAAATCTTCAGATGCGATCGGGAAAACACAAAGTTAGAATTGTTGTTTGCTTGGCAACCTGTGGTATTGCTGCTGGAGCAAGGCAAACGATGAACACACTGGCAGATCTTATTGAAAAGAGCAATAGGGACGATATTGTAATCACCACCTCCGGTTGCGCTGGATTTTGTGAACAGGAACCTATGATTCAGGTTTACGTAGAAGATAAGGAGCCAGTGGTTTATGGAAAAGTTGACTTAAAAGCTGCGGAAGAAATCTTTGAGAAGCATATTTTAAATGGTCAGATTGCAGGAAAATATCTTTTTTCTAAGGGAAAATAATTATGGAATGTCTTTGCAAAAAAAAGGAACTAACAGATAAAGAGAAGTACGCTCAACTTAAGGAGTTCATTGATGTAAATAAGCACAAAAAAGGATATTTAATTCCTGTCCTTCACATGGCTCAAACAATATTTGGATATCTTCCGCCTGAAGTACAGAGTTTTGTAGCCAGAGAAATGGATATCTCTGTAAGTATAGTTGTCGGAGTGGTCACTTTTTATTCCTACTTTAAGCTTTTTCCTACGGGCAGACACACTATCACCGTATGTTTGGGTACTGCTTGTTATGTCAGAGGCGCAAAAAAAATATTAGAAGCACTTGAAAAAAAACTTGGTATCAAGATTGGCGAAACTACTGAAGATAGAAGGTTTTCTCTTGGAGCGCAAAGATGTTTAGGAGCCTGTGGATTAGCTCCGGTCATTATGATCAATAAAGATGTTCATGGCAGAATGTCTTCTAAAAAATTAAACGAAATATTAGAACAATATAAATAAGGCGGGAATATCATTATGTATAATTTAAGAACACATGTTCTTCTTTGTTATGGAGGCGCCTGTATTTCTTCCGGTGCAGAGAGCGTTAAGGGAGCAATGGAGAAAGCAATAAACAAAGTGGGTCTTCAAAATGAAGTTGATGTTATTACTACCGGATGCATGGGAACCTGTGAGTTAGGTCCGGTTATGATTGTTTATCCAGACGGAGTATTTTACCAGAAAGTTAAACCTGAAGATGCGGAAGAAATTGTCCGTGAACATTTGCTAAAGGGAAGAGTAGTTAAACGTCTCTTTTACAAAAAACCAAAAACAAAAGAAATGGTGGAAATGTTCAATGATATTGATTTCTTCAAGCTTCAGAAAAAAACAGCCCTCAGGAATTGCGGGATTATCAATCCGCTTGATATTGAGGAGTATATTGCTGCTGACGGATATATGGCTCTTGGAAAAGCATTGACAGAAATGACTCCGCCTGAAGTAATAGAAGAAATCAAAAGATCAGGGCTTAGGGGACGTGGGGGAGCAGGATTTCCAACCGGTTTGAAGTGGGGCTTTACTGCTGCATCCAAAGGTAAACAGAAATATGTGGTGTGTAATGCTGATGAAGGCGACCCCGGGGCATTTATGGATAGAAGTATTTTGGAAGGGGATCCTCACAGCGTCATGGAAGCCATGATGATATGCGGATATGCTATTGGTGCTGATCAGGGATATGTATATGTCCGCGCAGAATATCCACTGGCAGTGGAAAGACTATCACTTGCCATTGAGCAGGCAAGAGAGAATGGTCTTCTCGGTAAAAATATTCTTGGAACAGATTTTAATTTTGATATGGAAATCAGGATGGGTGCAGGTGCTTTTGTGTGCGGAGAGGAAACTGCACTCATGCGTTCAATAGAAGGCATGAGAGGAGAACCGCGTCCTAAACCCCCATTCCCTGCTCAGAAGGGACTTTTCGACTGCCCAACAGTGCTAAACAATGTCGAAACTTTTGCGAATATTCCTTATATAATTTTACAGGGAGCCGATGATTTTGCTTCTGTTGGAACCGAAAAAAGCAGAGGAACAAAAGTTTTTGCTCTAGCAGGAGATATAAACAATACAGGTCTTATTGAAGTACCTATTGGAATGCCGTTGGGAACAATCATCTATGATATCGGGGGAGGTATTCCAAATAATAAAAAATTAAAAGCAGTGCAGATCGGAGGCCCTTCCGGCGGATGTATTCCTATTCAACACTTAAACGTTCCTGTTGACTACGAATCATTACAAGAACTCGGCGCTATTATGGGTTCCGGCGGATTAATTGTTATGGATGAAGATACCTGCATGGTTGATCTGGCGCGCTATTTCATGGAATTCATTCAGGAAGAATCGTGCGGAAAATGTACTCCATGCCGTCAAGGAACACGAATTATGCTGGACATTCTTACAAGGATCTGTGACGGAAAAGGAAGAATGGATGACCTAAATATCCTTGAAGAATTATCCTATCAGATAAAACAGACTGCTCTTTGTGGTTTAGGTCAAACCGCTCCTAATCCGATTTTATCTACTTTAAGATATTTTAGAGAAGAATATATTGAACATATCCGGGATAAAAAGTGCCGCGCAGGAGTATGTTCAAAATTAGTATATGCTCCGTGCTCTAATATCTGTCCCGCATCAGTAAATGTACCGGCTTATCTCGCATATACAAAAGAGGGTGATTTTAAGCGGGCTTTAAAGGTTCATTTAAAAACTAATCCGTTTCCTGCAGTCTGCGGACGTGTATGTCCTCACCAGTGTGAATCTAAATGCAGAAGAAACGATATTGATTCAGCGGTAAGCATTCGTTCTGTAAAGCGTTTTATGGCGGATTCAATAGAAGATTACCTGGAATGTTTTCCTGAAAAGCAGAATTCTAATGGAATAAAGGTTGCCGTAGTCGGTTCAGGCCCATCGGGTCTATCCAATGCCTATTTTTTAACTATGCTTGGATATGATGTCACTGTTTTTGAATCTGAGCCCAAAGCAGGAGGAATGCTTACATACGCTATTCCTTCTTATAGACTACCTAATAATATTGTGGAGAAAGAAATTCAGGCTTTATGTGAATATGGGGTAAAAATAAAAACTGGTACGAACGTAGGCAAGGATATCAGCATTGATGAGCTTAGGAAACAGGGCTTTAAGTCCTTTTATATTGCTACCGGCGCAGGAAATTCCATTATGCCTCGCATTGAAGGAATAGATAATGGAAAAGTTATGACCGGATTGGATTTTCTGTATAAAGTAAATAACGAGGAAAAAGTAGAAGTAGGAAAGGAAACAGTAGTTATTGGCGGAGGAAACACAGCAATTGATGCTGCGAGAACAGCAAAACGACTTGGCGCAGATGTGACTATAGTATATCGCAGAACCAGAGAAGAAATGCCTGCAGAAATAGAGGAAATTAAGGAGGCGGAAAACGAGGGGATAAAAATACAGCTTCTTCAAAATATTAAATCAGTCAGGTCAATTAATAATAGGTTAGAAGTTGAGTTTGTAAAGATGAGACTTAGCGAATTTGATAAATCAGGCAGACGAAGACCTGTTGAGATAGAAGCATCTTCTTTTGCTAAGAAAATTGATTCATTAATTTTGGCTATCGGGCAGAAACCGTCTCACGGCGCTTTATTCGATAAAGAGTTAATGAAAGATATGTTTGCCGGTGGTGATGTGGTAACAGGTCCTTCTACAGTAGTAGAGGCAATTGGAGAGGCTCAGATAGCAGCAGAGGCTATTGATAAATATTTAACCGGCGGCAGAGAAGAATATCCATGGAATATTATGGATCCAATTGAAGTTGACTTTGACCCGGAAGAAGAACCTGTTAGTCATAACAGAGCAAATAACATTTTAATTTCTTTAAAAGAGAGAAAATCTTTTACTGAAGTTGAAAAAACATGGAGCAAAAAGACTGCCTGCAAAGAAGCAGAGAGATGTCTGCGTTGTGAGTATAAAAAAGAAGAGGAAGAACTATGACAACAAAAGAAATTGCTAAAAAATACGGGAATAAAAAAGAGAATTTATTGCAGATACTGCATGACATTCAGAGCAAAAATCCGAAGAACTACATTACGGAAGAAGATATTAATACGCTAAGTAGAGAAATGATTATATCTGTATCCGAAATTAAGGGGACTGCTTCTTTTTACACCATGTTTAGTTTCACTCCACGCGGTAAATATGTAATTAGAGTTTGCGAGAGTCCTCCATGTCATGTGCTAGGTGCGCAAACTATTTTCGAAGCTATAGAATCAAAATTGGGAGTTAAAGTCGGAGAAACAACTGATGATGGTCTTTTTACATTGGAGGGAACAAGCTGTCTTGGGATTTGCGGAGTTGCGCCTGCTATGATGATTAACGAGGAAGCTTACGGCAATTTAAACGAAGCAAAAATATGTGAAATCTTGAGCCAAATTCAAAAAAAAGAAAGGAAATAATCTATGTCAAAAGTAAACATTGCTCAGATTTTAGTTGGTATAGATGGCGACACCGTCGTTTTGGGGGCAAGAAAAATAAAAAGCAAATTGATTGCTGAAATAAACAAACAAGATCTTTCCTCTCAAATCCAGGTTGTAGAGACGGGAAGCATTGGACCTGTCAACAAAGGAGTTGTTCTCGGAATATATCCTACGGGTGAGATATACGGAAATGTGACTGAAGAGAATGTTGCGGAATTTATTCGGGAGAGATTTATTAAGGGCAGACCCTATAAAAAATTACTTCTGGTGGAAAAACTTAATTCGGGAATAGATATCACAGATTACGACTCCAGAAAGACACAGCATCACGGTCGAATTGTTCTTGAGAACTGCGGAAAAATTAACCCTGAAGATATTGAGGAATATATTGGAGCAGGCGGATATGAAGCGTTAGGTATGGCTCTAGAGGAAAAAACGCCCGAAGATATTATTAAGATAGTAAAGGATTCCGGACTTGTAGGAAGAGGAGGCGCAGGATTTCCAACAGGTTTGAAATGGTCATTTGCCAGAGCATCGAAAGAGACTCAAAAATATGTTATATGCAATGCAGATGAGGGAGAGCCAGGCACTTTTAAGGATCGATTGATTATGGAGGGAGACCCTCATAAGGTTCTGGAAGGTATGGCGCTTTGCGGATACGCAATAGGAGCTGATACTGCTTACATTTATATTCGCGGAGAATATCAGCTTTCTATTCAAAGATTAACAAAAGCCATAAAGGATGCTGAGAAATTAGGACTATTAGGCAAGAATATTTTCGACACGAATTTTGATTTTAATGTAAAGATTAAGATTGGAGCAGGTTCTTATGTTTGCGGAGAAGAAACAGCTCTTCTGAATTCAATGGAAGGATTAAGAGGCGAGCCAAGGCTTAAGCCACCATTCCCTGCTGAATCAGGATTTTTATCCAAGCCAACAAACGTAAATAATGTTGAAACCTTTGCTAATATAGCTCCTATTATATTAAATGGATCTGACTGGTTTAGAAAGTTTGGAACAGAAAGCACTCCAGGAACTAAAGTCTATACCATATTGGGCCATATAAAACGTCCCGGCTTGATTGAAGTTCCTATGGGAATCACTCTTCGAGAGATTATTTATGATTATGCAGGAGGTATGTCTTCCGGTAAGTTTAAAATGGCTCAAATAGGAGGAACTGCCGGGGATATTGTTTCATCAGCTCTTCTGGATGAACCGCTTGAGTATAAATCACTTCAGGCACTGGGCCATAATCTGGGTTCAGGCGCAATATTGATCATGAACGAGACAGTTTCAATTGCGGATTTATTGACTTGCTGCATGAAATTCTTTATTCATGAGTCATGCGGGAAATGTTCTGTATGCAGAATTGGTACAAAACAGATGTATAACGCTTTCAAACGTCTGGAAAAACAGGAAGCCTATTTTGACGAGCTTGAAACTATAAAAGTGCTGGCTGAGGAACTTAAGCTTACAGCTTTTTGTCCTATGGGGCAGTCTGTTGCTTCACCTGTTCTTTCTGCTCTAAAGTATTTTGGAAAGGAACTTGCCCGAGGAGTAAATCCTGATAAAAAGCATGAACCAGTAACCAGAGAAAACCCTAACATAGTATTAAACTATTCTTAAAAATGGATAAGGAGACAAAAGAAATGCTGAACGTTACAGTAAATAATACCCAAGTGAAAGTTTCAGAAGATACAACGATTCTGGATGCTGCTAAAAAGATAGGAATAAAAGTACCTACTTTATGTTATCTGGAGAATCTTCAGAGTCCCGGATCTTGCAGGATGTGTGTTGTAGAAGTAGAAGGAGCTAAAGCGCTTCAACCCTCATGTGTAACAAAGGTTTCTGAAGGCATGAAGATCCACACTAACACCAAAAAAGTGCGTGATGCCAGAAAGATAATATTGGAGCTGCTTTTAAGCGACCATCCATGGGAATGCAATACTTGCGACCGCAATCAGACTTGCGAACTTCAAAAATTAGCAGATGAATATGGTATTAAGGAAGTCAGATTTCAATCCGTAAGAGAGAGAATGCCTCTAGATGAAAGCACTCCCGGCATTGTCAGAGATCCTAATAAGTGTATTCTTTGCAGAAGATGCGTCAGTGTATGCCAGGATGTCCAGGGAGTAGATACATTAGCTCCAAGAGCGCGCGGATTTGATACGATTATAGCTCCCGGGCAGTTTGATACGCTTAAAGAGGCTGTTTGTGTTCAGTGCGGACAATGCGCCGCTGTTTGTCCTGTCGGAGCAATAAGTGAAAAGGACGATATTGACAAAGTGTGGGAAGCGATTGATGATCCGAACAAGTTTGTGGTTGTTCAGACTGCTCCTGCAATCAGGGCTGCTCTGGGAGAATGTTTTGATTTAGAACCGGGTACTTTGATAAAAGGTAAAATGACTGCAGCTCTCAAAAGGCTTGGTTTTGACAAGGTGTTTGATACTAACTTTACTGCTGATCTGACTATTCTGGAGGAAGGAACAGAGCTTCTTACAAGATTGAAGAAGGCATTGGTTGATAAAGATAAAAATGTGGCTTTGCCTATGTTTACATCATGTTCGCCCGGATGGATAAATTACATGGAGAATTTCTATCCGGAATTAATTCCAAATATATCCACCTGCAAGTCTCCTCAGCAGATGTTCGGAGCTGTTGCAAAAACATACTATGCAAATAAAATTGGCAAGAAAAAAGAGGAGATAGTTGTAGTATCTATAATGCCGTGTACTGCCAAGAAATTTGAGTGCAATCGTGAGGAGATGAACGACAGCGGAGTTAAGGACGTTGATTATGTGCTGACAACAAGAGAATTAGGTAGGTTTATCAAGCAGGCTGGCATAGACTTTGTGAATCTTCCTGATGAGGAAATGGATGCTCCTCTTGGCATATCAACAGGTGCTGCGGATATATTCGCAAATACCGGCGGAGTTATGGAAGCAGCTCTTAGGACGGCGTATGAAATTGTTACAGGGAAAGAATTGCCCTTTAATAAATTGCATGTTACTCCCATTCAGGGGCTTGACGGCCTAAAGGAAGCGTCTCTCAAGATAGAAGGCACAACACAAGATTGGAGATTTCTTGAAGGTGTTACATTAAATGTTGCTGTTGCTCATGGTCTTGGAAATGCAAAGAAACTAATAGAATCAATAAAAAGCGGCAAAAAATCCTATCACTTTATAGAAATCATGGCATGTCCCGGAGGCTGTATTGGTGGAGGCGGACAGCCGAGAATGACAACTAACGAAGTAAGACAGGCAAGAATAAAGGCAATATACAAAGAAGATGAAGGCAGAAAACTAAGAAAATCTCACGAAAGTCCTGCAGTAAAGGAGCTATATGAAGAATTTCTTATAAAGCCGCTCGGGAAAAAATCTCATCATCTTCTGCATACGACATACACAAATAAGAAAGACGCATCTCCGAAAAAATAAATAAAATGAAAGGAGTTCTAAATGAGTATTAAATCTATACTAGAGCAAAAGGGAAGTATTGTTTTCCAGATCCAGCCGGATAAACCTTTGTGTGATTGCATAAAATTGTTAAATGAGAAATGTATAGGCGCATTAATGGTTATTGACAAGGAGAACAATATTCACGGAATTGTTTCCGAGAGAGATATATTGCATGCAGCGTTTGATACAAAAGGGCAAATGTGCAACATGCTTGTAAAGGACATCATGACACCAAAAGACAAACTTATCACTGCTACAATAGAAGATAAAATCGAAGCAATTATGGAAAATATGACTAATAGCAAGATTAGGCATATTCCTATAATGGATAATGAGAAACTGCTGGGCATTGTCTCTATTGGGGATATTGTCAAGATGCTTTTAAATGATGCTGTTACAGAGAACAAACACATGAAAAACTATATATCCGGGAGTTATTCTTGAAATTAGGAAAATAGACATAAGACCCAATCAAATCTTTAAACGTCTGGATTCTCCGATTTAATCAGGGAATCCAGTGTTGTAAGGGCGAATCCTACATTCGCCCTTTTTGCTTTACAAAAGACACCATATTGGTATCATTTATAGTATGAATGTGATTTTAGGGATTTTAAAAGAGGCATATTTTTTGCTGAACAAGATGTCCGTTTATTTGTTATTCGGATTTCTTTTTGCGGGGATTATTCATATCTTCTTAAAAGAAGGAATGATCTCAAAAAGCTTAGGCAAAAATAATATAATGTCAGTAATAAAGGCATCTTTGTTTGGCATACCTCTACCATTATGTTCATGCGGAGTGGTTCCTGCTGCGTTATCATTGAAAAAAGATGGAGCGAGCAAAGGCTCTATACTGTCGTTTCTAATCTCAACTCCAACAACAGGCGTTGATTCAATTTTTGCTACATATTCATTATTGGGTGGAGTTTTTGCGTTTTACCGCGTTATTGCCGCTTTTGTAACAGGTGTATGCGCAGGAATTGTTGCAAATATATTCTTTCGTGGAGAACAACCTTCTTCTTATGTGGAGAACGAAAGCGCCTGCAAAGCATGCAGTAGCTGTAAGCATTCTACGGAAAGCCATAATTTTTATGACAAGGTCAAGGGAGTCTTTAAATATGCATTTATTGATTTGTTAAGAGACACCGGGGCATGGATTCTTATAGGGATTCTGGCAGGCGGTGCCATATCATACTTTATACCTGAAACTTTTTTCACAAAATACATGGGTTCTACGTGGCAATCTATGTTAATAATGCTTATTGTGGGAATACCTATGTATGTTTGTTCTTCGGGATCAATTCCAATAGCTGCAGCACTTATATTAAAAGGGCTGAACCCAGGGGCAGCATTTGTCTTTCTTATGGTTGGTCCTGCAACAAATTCAGCCGCATTAACTGTTATTACGAAAGAACTGGGAATAAAAGCTGTTATTATTTTCCTTGGATCTATAACAATATGCAGTATAGGGTTAGGAGTATTTTTGAACTATGCATGGCAATTCTTCAATGTTGACGTAACAGCACACATGATGCAGCATGGCAGGATGATACCTCCATGGATTGAAGTATCAGCAAGCGTTGTTTTATTATTGTGCATTTTTTACAGCAGACTTTTTAGCGGAGTTAAAAAATGAAAAATATTAAAATAGTATTTTTTGATACAAAGCCGTATGACCAGGAATTTTTTGATAAGGTAAACGATAAGTACGGTTTCTCAATCAAGTATTTTAAAGGCCATTTAAATCATGATTCTGCTAAGCTGACTCAGGGATATGAGGTAGTGTGCGCTTTTGTTAATGATATTTTGGATAAGAAGGTAATCGGTACTTTAAAGCAAAACGGCATAAAACTTATTGCTATGCGATGCGCAGGATACAATAACGTTGATTTGAATGCCGCATATAAGAATATCCATGTTGTACGAGTACCTGCATATTCACCATACGCTGTTGCTGAACATGCAACAGCGCTTATGATGGGGTTAAATAGAAAAACACATAAAGCATATTATCGTACCCGCGATGGAAACTTCGCTATTAACGGTTTGTTAGGATTTGATATGCACGGTAAGACAGCGGGTATAATCGGGACAGGAAAGATAGGAAGATGCCTTGTTCCAATTTTAAAGGGATTTGGCATGAATGTATGCGCTTACGATACAGCCCCTGATGAAGCTTATGCAAAAGCTTCCGAAATTAGCTATGTTACGCTTTCTGAACTGTATGGGTCTTCAGATATTATATCGCTTCATTGTCCGTTAACTCCTGAAACAAATTACATGATAAATGAAAAAAGCATAGGTCAAATGAAAACAGGTGTAATGATAATAAATACAGGAAGAGGAAAATTGATTAAAACACAAGCATTAATTGATGGTCTTAAAAGTGGAAAGATCGGAGCGGCAGGGCTCGATGTTTATGAAGAAGAGAGTGAATATTTCTTTGAAGACTATTCATCTACTGTGATCAGTGATGATGTATTAGCGAGACTTATGACTTTCCCAAATGTTCTCATTACCTCACATCAGGGGTTTTTCACAAGAGAGGCATTGATTAATATTGCAGAAACAACTTTGGATAATATTACTGAATTTTATAATGATGGGTATTTGCAAAACGAAATTTGTTATCACTGTGGGAAGGATGAATGCAATAAGAAATTGAGAAAGCGTTGTTTTTAAATAAAAAAGCATATAACTGGAGGGCAAAAAATGAACGTTAATACGTTATTTAAATTAAGTTACGGAATGTATATAGTGAGCTCTAAAAAAGAAGGCACATTTAACGGACAGATCGCCAATACTGTTTTTCAGGTAACTGCAGAGCCTCCTCAGATTAGCGTATGTATTAACATAGAGAATTTAACTCATCAGTTCATTCAGAAAAGCAATGTTTTTACTATATCTATTTTAGAACGCGATGTGCCTATGGAACTTATCGGTCGCTTCGGTTTTAAATCAGGCAAAGAAGTAGAGAAATTTAAAGGTATAGATTATAAGCTGGGAGTAACAGGAGCACCTGTAGTTATTCAAAACTGCCTAGGTTATTTAGAGTGTGAGGTGGCCAACAGTATTAATGTAGGGACGCACACTGTTTTTATTGGCAAAGTCGCAGAAGCTGAAGTAATAAAAGATGGAGAACCAATGACTTATGCCTATTATCATAAGATTAAAGGAGGTAGGTCGCCCAAAAATGCGCCTACCTATATAAAGGAATAATGAAGCGTATTTTTAATTGGCAAGTTTATTTAGGGCTATTATTGATATCTCTGTCTGTTTCTATCTATTTTATCCATTACTTTATTTTTCGAGATGCTCATCATATTTTTATATATCTCATTGGAGATATTGCTTTTGTATTTTTTGAGGTTTTATTGGTTACCATGATTTTACACCAGTTACTGCACTACAGAGAGAAAAAAGCATTGTTAAAAAAATTGAATATGGTAATCGGAGCTTTTTTTAACGAGGTCGGCACAGAATTACTAGGCTTCATGACTTCTTTCGATACGGACGCTTCTAAGATTACTGATAAAATAGTGGTTACAAACGATTGGTCTAAGAAAGATTTTGCTAAAACTTCAAAAGATCTTAAAGCTCATGATTACAGCGTAGATATAAAAAGAGCAAGCATGGAAGATTTAAAGACATTTTTAGTGAAAAGAAGACAGTTTTTATTGAATCTTATCGAGAATCCCAGTTTGCTAGAAAATGAATCTTTTACAAATCTTCTTTTGGCAATATTCCATTTAACCGAGGAGTTAGTTCACAGAAAAGATTTAAAATCTCTATCACAGATCGATTACCAGCATTTAGCCGGAGATATTGAAAGAGCGTATCGTTCTCTTATATTAGAATGGTTAGCTTATATGGAACATCTTAAAAATAATTATCCTTATCTTTTTTCTCTTGCAATGAGAACAAACCCGCTTGATAAAAATGCATCAGTAGAACTTAAATAAAAGTGGAAAATTTATTCTTTGAATACCAAAAGCGCAAATCTGCAATAAAAAAACGCTTAAAAGAGTTTGCTAAAATATATCATATGACTGATAGCGATATATTTGCTGAACTTGCGTTTTGCATATTCACTCCTCAGTCAAAAGCCCTTTCATGCGATGCAGCAGTTAAGAATCTTAAAAGCAAAGGACTTCTTTTTCATGCAGATGCTCAAAAAATAAGCCGCAATATAAGCGGCGTTAGGTTTCACAATAATAAAGCAATATACCTAGTCAATGCGCGAAACATTCTTACTAACAGCAAAGGAATCGACATAAAGTCCGGAATAGATAAAAAAGATATTTTCAGTACAAGGGAATGGTTTGTTAAGAACATAAAGGGTATCGGACATAAGGAGGCCAGTCATTTCTTAAGGAATATAGGGCTTGGTAAGGATTTAGCTATACTGGATGTGCATATACTGCGTAATCTTGTAGAATACAAAGTCATAAAAGAACTTCCAAAGACTATAAGCAGGAAAGCCTATATCGATATTGAAAATAAGATGAGAATGTTTTCTAAAGAGATACATATTCCAATAGATGAACTTGATCTTTTATTTTGGGCAAAACAAACAGGATACATATTCAAATAAAGAAAGTTTAAAAAACAGTTGCTAAGTAATTATAACAGGCATAGAATATTATCTAATAAAAGGGGAGGTTAGTTATGAGTAAGTCGATAAAAGGAACAAAAACTGAAAAAAATCTATTAGAGGCATTTGCAGGAGAATCACAGGCAAGAAATAAATATACCTATTTTGCGTCAAAGGCAAAAAAAGAAGGGTATGAGCAGATAGCTGCGATATTTCTTGAAACTGCTGGCAATGAAAAAGAACATGCGGAACTGCACTTCAAAGAATTGGATGGCATAGGAAATACTATTGAGAATTTAAAAGCTGCTGCTGCCGGAGAGAATTATGAATGGACAAGTATGTATTCCAGAATGGCAAAAGAAGCAAAAGAAGAAGGATTTGACAGAATAGCCGAGATGTTTAAAGGTATTTTGGAGGTAGAAAAGAAACATGAAGAACGTTATAAAAAACTATTAAAGAATATTGAGGATGGGAAAGTCTTCAAAAAAGATGGTAAAGAATATTGGAAATGCAGAAACTGCGGACATATTCATGAAGGGACTACAGCGCCTGAGGAATGTCCTGTATGTAAACATCCAAAGGCATACTTTGAACTATTGAATAAGAATTATTAATAAAAACAAAAAACAGGAGGGCTAAAAAATGGCAAAACAAAATGCGATCTATAAATGCGACATTTGCGGGAACGTTGTATCTGTTCTGGAAGCGCATGCTGGAGAGCTTGTGTGTTGTGGACAGCCGATGAATCTCCTTGAAGAAAAAACCGCTGAGCAGGAAGGCAAAGAGAAACATGTTCCCATAGTAGAATACTTTGAAAAGGGGATTCGTGTAAGAGTTGGCTCTGTTCCTCATCCAATGGAAGAGAAGCATTACATAGAACTTATCCAGCTTATAAAAGGTGATGAGGTTGTTGCTGGAAAAAGGTTGAATTTTGATGATGAACCGGTTGCTGAATTCTGTCATTTACATGCTGAAGGATTAAAGGCAAGAATATTCTGTAACATCCATGGAGTGTGGGTAAGTTAGATGTAAATATAATTAAAACTTGTTTCCTGCGGGGAGGGTTTTCTTCCTGAAACCAAGGGGCTGATGATTTTTCCCGGTCTCTTGCAGGATAGAGGTCGGGAGTTTTTATTTAAGGGAGGGGATAATGGGTAAAAGACTGGGTTTTGTTGGAATCATAATTGAGGATAGAAAAAAAACTTCTTTAAAAATCAACAGTTTGCTTTCGGAATACGGAGATATTATTGCAGCACGACTTGGTGTTCCTTATAAAGAAAAATCATGTTGTGTCATTACACTTATAGTTGATGCCACCACAGATGAGCTTGGATCTTTAACAGGAAAACTAGGTGCTATTGAGGGTGTGTCAGTAAAATCGGCACTTGAAAAAGAGAGGAGTAGATGAAAACAACACCTAAATCGTTACGGCTTCATATCGGATTATTTGGAAGAACCAATGTCGGCAAATCCAGCTTTTTGAATCTAATTGCTAATCAGGATGTAGCAATAACATCTCCTATCCCGGGAACAACTACGGATGTGGTTGAAAAAGTTATGGAGCTTTTGCCGCTTGGCCCGGTTGTGTTTCTGGATACGGCGGGAATAGATGATACATCGTCAATTGCAGAGTTAAGAATCAAAAAAACAAAGAATATATTTGACAGAGCA
This sequence comes from uncultured bacterium, assembly GCA_964437505.1. Lineage (GTDB taxonomy): Bacteria > JAHJDO01 > JAHJDO01 > JAHJDO01 > JAHJDO01 > JAHJDO01. Next base: position 9,379 of record CAYTGU010000009.1, on the reverse strand, counting down.
GATATTATTTTACTGCTTATTGAAGCAGACATATGGGGAAAATACGAAGATACTGTTTTGCTGGAAGCAAAAAAAAGAAACACTCCTTTTATTATTATTGCAAATAAGATTGACCTAAAGTCGCCTTCTGTAGAATTTATAGAAAAGATAAAAGATAAAACAGAAAGGATTGTTTTTTGCTCCAGCATAGATTTTGGCAATAGAAATATCTGTGTGAACGAGCTAAAGAAATATCTTATTGAAATCTGCCCTAATGATTTTCTAAATCCTCCCCCTATTATAGGGGATCTTATTCCTTCAGGGGGGCTAGCTGTATTGATTGTTCCTATTGATCTGGAAGCTCCTAAAGGAAGAATCATTCTTCCACAAGTTCAGACAATAAGAGATGCTTTAGATAATGATTCTGCGGCATTGATCGTTAAAGAGAGAGAGTATCCTCGTGTATTAAATAATCTAAAGAAACCGCCTGACATTTCAGTATGTGATTCTCAAGTTGTATCAAAAATGGTGGCTGATACTCCCAATAACGTTAGATGTACAACGTTTTCAATCCTTTTTGCTAGATATAAAGGGGATTTAATAGAAGCAGTAAAGGGTGTATGCGCAATAGATAAACTGGTTTCAGGGGATAGAGTTCTCATTGGTGAGGCATGTACACACCATCCTGTTGAAGACGATATTGGAAGAATAAAAATCCCGAGATGGTTAAGACAATACGTAGGTGAGAAAATTAATATAGATGTATATTCGGGGCATGATTATCCTGAAAACTTGGAAGATTATAAGCTGATCATTCATTGCGGAGCATGTATGCTCAATCGCAGAGAAATGTTATCCAGAGTCCAGAAAGCGAGACGGAAAGGTATTTCTATAACCAATTACGGCGTGTGTATTTCTTTCCTGCATGGGGTATTGGAAAGAGTGCTTTCTCCGTTTCCTGCAGCTTTGGATGTATTTAGAAAAGAAATAAAAAAACTAAAGGAGTTAAAAAATGTGCGCAGAAACAGCTGATACAAAATCATGGATAGCAAGCAGAATTAAGAGAGATCAGATTGCAAAATATATGGATGAAGACAATGACTTTATAAATGATAAAGTCATTACAGAGAAACTAGAAAATAATAAATGTGTAGACTCAAAAGAGATAAGAGACATTCTTGCAAAATCAATGTCTATTGAAACACTAAAACCCGATGAGACAGCTGCATTACTCAATGTAACTGATAAAAATATGCTGGAGGAAATGGCAAGCGTAGCAGCTAAGATTAAGAAAAAAGTCTATGATAACAGGATTGTAACCTTTGCTCCTCTCTATCTGGCAAATTTGTGTGTAAATAGCTGTCTATACTGCGGATTTAGAAAAGAGAATAAAGAAGAAAAAAGAAGAGTGCTTACATTGAAAGAGATAAAAAAGGAAATAAAGGTCTTAGCAGGTAAAATCGGGCACAAGAGATTGATAGTTGTTTATGGCGAACACCCTGTTACAGATATAGATTATATGACTTCTAGTATAAAGCAGATATACGATGTTAATGTTAAAACGAAAAACGGATACGGAAGTATACGCAGAGTTAATGTGAACGCTGCTCCATTATCAATAGAGAATTTGAAAAAACTAAAGGAAGTTGGTATAGGAACGTTTCAGGTATTTCAGGAAACCTATCATCACAAAACCTATCAGAAAGTTCATCCAAAAGGCACGATAAAATCAGATTACAGGTGGAGACTATACTGCATGCACAGGTCAATGGAAGCTGGAATTGATGATGTTGGAATAGGAGTTTTATTTGGTTTGTATGACTGGAAATTTGAGGTTATGGGGCTTCTATATCATGCGATAGAATTAGAGAAAAAATTTGGGATAGGTCCTCACACTATTTCTTTCCCGCGCCTTAATCTTGCGTCAAATGCGCCGATTACGCAGAATCCAAAGTATAAAGTAAGTGACGATGATTTTAAAAAACTGATAACAGTAATACGTTTATCAGTGCCGTATACGGGAATGATTGTTACTGCAAGGGAAAACGCTCAAATGCGAAGAGAGGCTTTTTCGTTGGGATGTACGCAGACTGACGCCTCATCACGTATAGGAATTGGTGCCTACAGCGACCAATATGTCAAGCAGGAAAAGGAACGTCAGCAGTTTTTGTTAGGAGACACACGCAGTCTTGATGAGGTAATAAGAGAATTTGCCGAAATGGGATATATTACTTCATTCTGCACCGCAGGATATCGCTGCGGCAGAACAGGCAAATGTATTATGAATCTTCTGAGAACGGGAAAAGAAGGACGTTTTTGTAAATTAAACGCTGTTCTTACTTTCAGAGAATGGCTGGATGATTTTGGCAGTAAAGAAACAAAGATTTCGGGAGAAAAAATCATAAACAAGGAGATTGAAGAAGTTAAAAAACTCATACCTAAATTTTACCCAAAACTTATGAAAGATTACAAAAGAGTTGAGAATGGAGAAAGAGACATATATTTTTGAGATACTAAAAAAAGACGATTTTTCAGATATTGTTGCTCAAGCTGATCATATAAGAAAAGAAAATGTTGGTGATGAAGTTCATCTGAGAGGTATATGTGAATTTTCAAACTTTTGCAGAAGAGATTGCTTTTACTGCGGTCTTCGCAAATCAAATAAAAAGATTCTTCGTTACAGAATGTCTCCTGAAGAAATTCTCCAAACAGCTGTTCTGATAGATAAGCATGGTCTTAAAACAATAGTTCTTCAGTCAGGCGAAGATATCTGGTTTACAAAAAAGGTATTAGTTAAATTAATAGAAGATATCAAAACGCATACCGACCTGGCTGTAACTCTAAGTATCGGAGAGAGAAGTTTTGATGAGTATAAGGCATTCAAAGATGCGGGCGCAGACAGGTATCTGCTTAGATTTGAAACAAGTAATGAAAACCTGTTCAAAAAGCTGCATCCTGATGATGACTATCATGAAAGGCTAAAATGTCTCCAATGGCTGTTTGAGCTTGGTTATCAGGTTGGCAGCGGTTCTATGATAGGACTACCGGAACAAACAATAGAGGATATAGCAGACGATATTCTGTTTATTAAGAAATGGAACTTTCATATGGTAGGAGTAGGTCCTTATATTTCAAATAATGACACTCCTCTTTCTGGTAGTAAAAATGGAGATTTTTCTATCGTTCAAAAATTCATTGCATTAGTTAGAATCTTTTGTCCGAAGGTTCTTCTGCCTGCTACTACAGCTATGGATGTATTGCGCTTTGATGCCAGAGAAATAATACTGCAGTCAGGAGCTAATGTTGTAATGCCAAATATTACGCCGCAGAGATACAAACAGAACTATAGGCTTTATCCTGATAAACAGTACACGGGCGAAGATCCTATAACATGCAGATACTATATGGAAAACAGAGTAAAGAAAATTGGCAGAAAGATTGCGCAAGATCATGGACATTCTTTAATACCAATTGGAAAGAAGCAGTGAATTTTTACAGTTTAATTTTCTTCTTTTGTGTATTATAATGCAGACTCAAATTTAAACTAATAATCGTTAACTACTAAAAGGAGAAGCAAGATGTCACTGGTACCAATGAGACAGATTCTGGATGAAGCAGAAAAAGGGGATTACGGAGTAGGGGCTTATAATGTCAACAATATGGAGCAGCTGCAGGCAATAATGTGGGCTGCGGATGAAACTAAGTCTCCGGTTATACTTCAGGTTTCAAAAACAGCGTTGAAATATACGGATAAAAAGTTGTTGGTTGCAATGGTTAATGTGGTAGCAGACACATATAAGGATATTCCTGTTTCTCTGCATCTGGATCATGGGCCCAGTCTTGAACTAGTTAAAGAGGTTATAGATTTAGGTTTTACTTCTGTAATGATTGACGGTTCTTTGGAAGAAGACGGGAAAACACCACGAAGTTATGAGGGTAATGCTGAAATTACACAAAAAGCAGCTGAATATGCGCATCAATTTGGGGTTACAGTAGAAGGCGAGCTTGGAACTCTTGGTGGAATTGAAGACGAAATAGCTGCAAATAAAATTATTCTAACAGATCCTGAAGACGCTATAAAATTTATTCGACAGACAAAGGTTGATGCACTGGCCCTTGCCATAGGAACCTCTCACGGAGCTCACAAGTTCAAAGCAACACCGGTCTTAGCATTTGATATTGTGGAGAAGACGCACAGTAATTGTCCTGATACAACTCTTGTCATGCATGGTTCCTCAAGTGTTCCTCAGGAATTAATAGCAGAAATAAATAAATATGGCGGCAGTGTACAGAAAGCTATGGGAGTTCCTGTGGATATGATTCAGAAGGCCATAAAGCTTGGTGTTAGAAAAATAAATATAGATACCGACGGGCGGCTTGCCTGCACAGGAGCTATAAGAAAGTACTTTTCTGAGCATCCTGAAGTATTTGATCAAAGAAAGTATCTTGGGGAAGCGCGGGAAGCTATTAAAAAATGGGTAAAGAGCAAGATGATTGATTTTGGAACAGCTGGACATGCTTCCGACTATGAGCATAAGACTTTGGAGGACATGAAAAATCTCTACTAAACTTGCGATTAACGGCGGCTTGCCAACTAGAACTAAATCTTTCCCCAAATGGCCTGTTTTTGGGGAAGAAGAAAAGAAAGCTGTTTGTGATGTTATTGACAGCGGCAAGTGGTGGTATGGAGAAAAGATTGCAGAATTTGAGAAAAAATTTGCCGATTTTCAGGGGGCAAAGTATGCTGTAACGACATGTAACGGGACAATTGGTTTAGAAATTGCGCTAATTGTTTGCGGGATTGGAGCAGGAGATGAGGTTATTGTTCCCGCTTATACATTTTTTGCAACAGCAAGCTCTGTCCTCAAAGCAAATGCTGTGCCCGTTTTTGCCGATATTTCCGAAGATACTCTATGTATCAGTCCTGAAAGCATAGAGAAACTAATTACGAAAAAGACAAAAGCCATTATCCCTGTGCATATAGCAGGTCATCCTGCTGATATGGACCGGATTATGGATATTGCGTCCAAGCATAACTTAAGGGTTATAGAAGATGCTGCGCAGGCGTGGAGCGCGCAGTGGCATGATAGAGGAGTAGGCGCTATTGGAGATATAGGGGAGTTCAGTTTTCAGGCCAGCAAAAATTTAAATGCTGGAGAAGGAGGAATACTCTTAACAAATAATAGCGAACTTGCAGAAGCTGCCCGATCATACACAAATTGTGGTAGAGGAAAGGGCAAAGGGTGGTATGAGCACTATATTCTTGCAGGGAATTACCGTATGACAGAGTTTCAGGCAGCGCTCTTAATTGTTCAGCTTACTAGGTTTGAGGGACTTGAACAGAAACGTAGGAAAAATGCGGAATATTTGGATGAAAAGCTCTCACAAATAGACGGAATAAAACCCTTGAAAACAGATTCGAGAGTAACAAAAAGACCTTATCATATTTACATATTCAAATATCTTGAAAACAAGTTTTGCGGTATTTCAAGAGATATCTTCTTAAAAGCTCTTGAAGCAGAGGGGGTTCCGTGCAGACCCGGTTATCCATTTCCATTATATGAAAATCCACTATTTCAAAAAAAAGGAAAAGGGCCTGGCTTTTGTCCTTTATCCTGCCCGTATTATGGAAAGGAAATAGATTTCTCAAATAGTTTCTGTCCTGTTACAGAACGAATTTCCAAAAAAGAGGCTGTGTGGCTAAGGCAGGAGATGCTTCTTGGAACTAAAGAGGATATGGATGATATTGTTGGAGCAATTAAAAAAATCAGAGAGAATGTTAAATATCTAAAAGGAGGATAAATGGCTAGACCTAATTATCAATATGAAAAGCGTGCGAAGGATTTAGCAAGAAAGAAAAAGCGGGAAGAAAAAAAACAACGCAAGCTGGATAAAAAAAATTTAAAGTCTAAAGAAAATCCAGTTTAGTTCCTATCTTATTGAAATAACCAGCCAAAATGCGTTATGGTGAGTAATTATACAATCCTTCTCACTTCTGTTCCTGTTCATTTTCACTCCAGCTCCATTTTGCATTGACACAATAAGAAAGTTTATTGATAATAGAGATTGGGTAACACATGAACACTAAAATAAAAATAAAATATTTTCTTTTCTGTTTTCTGGGTTGCTGTTATCTAAAGCAGAACCATTGAATGCAGATGAATTCTTCTCCCGGCGTCTGGAAATGGTCAAGACTCAGATTGAGAAAAGAGGCATTAGAGATAAAAAAACATTGCAATCTATGCTTGCCATTCCAAGGCATAAATTTGTTTCTAAAAGATATATATCTATGGCTTATGCTGATCGCCCGTTACCTATTGGAGAGGGACAAACCATATCCCAGCCTTATATCGTAGCTCTTATGACAGAAAAACTGGATTTAAAACCAACAGATAGGGTTCTGGAAATAGGAACAGGTTCAGGGTATCAAGCAGCTGTTCTTTCAAAAATATGCAAGGATGTATACACAATAGAGATAATACCATCGTTAGGGAAAAGGGCTAAACAATTGCTTGAGAATCTGGGATGTACTAATATTAAGAAAAAGGTTGCTGATGGGTATTATGGATGGGAAAAGTACGCTCCTTTTGATGCTATTATTGTTACTGCAGCAGCGACACATATTCCGCCACCCTTGATTAAGCAGTTAAAAGTTGGAGGAAGGATGGTAACTCCAATAGGCGGCGTATTTCAAGTCCAGAGATTGATGTTTATTAGAAAAAACTCAGACGGAACTCTTATAAGTGAAAGTATCTGTCCTGTACGATTTGTCCCATTAACCGGCGCTACTGAAACTCAATAGAAATGCTGTTTTCTTTTGCAACAATCTTCTTTACTGCGTGTGCCCTGCTTAGCTATGAAATCTTTCTTATGCGTCTTTTGAGCATCACAAGCTGGAGCCATTACGCGTACATGGTAGTAAGTCTGTCTATGCTGGGAGTAGCTCTTAGCGGTGTATCCTTAGTGTTATTTCCGAATTTTTTCAAACGCTGGCAGGAGAAAATAATCCTGACTGGTTGCTTTGTCTTTAGTGTTACTATCCCTCTTACTTTTTATATAAATCAGAGATTGCATTTGAATTACTTATATCTTCTCTGGGATTGGCGTCAATTTATCTATCTGGGAATACATTATTTCCTCTACAGCATTCCGTTTGTCATTGGTTCTATGGTTCTAGCGCTGTTTTTCAGGCATTACACAAAAAACTCCGGTCAGGTTTATGCAGCTAATCTTTTGGGTTCCGGCATAGGTGTTCTTTTGGCTGTAGGCGTAATGTATATTATTCCCCCAGAGCAATATCTCTTTATAAGTGCAGTCTTAGCCGCTCTAGCAGGTCTTTTCTGGGGCATGCGCTCTTCATCAAGACTTAAAAGAACATCTATACTAATACTATTCCTTGCAGTTGTTTGTACGCACTATTATTTCTCTCCGTCTTCACTTACTGGGAGTGCATCGGAATATAAGGGACTTTCATGGCTTCTTCGCCTTCAGAATACAAAAGTTGTCCACAAGCTGTATAGTCCTCTTGGGTTAATTCATGTTGTTAAGGGTAAAAGTATCAGATTAGCCCATGGGTTGAGCATAAACTTTAAAGGAGATATTCCTCCACAAAAGGCTTTGGTTATTGATGCGGATTCACCTTCTCCCCTCTACGATTTTCGCGGAGATTTCAAAGACTTTCAATTTCTAGACTGTGAGATCTATTCTGCTCCGTATAAGCTCACCAAAAATCCAAAAGTATTAATAATCGGTGCGCGTGGGGGGAATGATGTATTACTGGCAAAGTCCTATCAAAGCAGGTCCATAATCCTACTAGAAATGAATCCCAAAGTAATAAGAGCAATAAAAGATACTTCAGGCATATCTTTTAAGCACATCTATCAAACGCCTGATGTTAAAGTAATTACAAAGGAAGCGCGTGGATATCTGGAGCAAACAAAAGAAAAAGTTGATCTCATTCAGCTTAATCCTGGAGGGTCTTTTGTAGCTTCCGGATCAGGAGTATATGCCCAGAATGAAGATTACCTGAATACTGTGGAAGCTTATCAATTATTTTATCAGAGACTCTCTTCTCAAGGTATCCTTATGGCCAGTACATGGATGAAAACACCAGCTCGAGATGGTCTCAAACTATTTGCAACTGGGTTTGAAGCCCTTAAAGAATCCGGTGTAGAGCAGCCAGAAAAAAACCTGGCTCTTATTAGAACATGGGATATTGTTATGCTTCTTATGAAAAAGACGCCTTTTACCACATACGAACTTGAAACTCTGAGAGACTTCTGTTCTATACGAAATTTCGACATATGCTATGTCCCGGGCATAAGTCAAAACGAGGTAAACCAATTTAATAAATTACCTCAGCCTGTATATTATCATGCAGCAAAAAATATTATAAACCCATTAACACGCGCTAAATTTTATGCAGGATATGTTTTTAGGGTAAATCCTGCAACTGATGATAAACCGTATTTTTCTAACTTCTTCCGCTGGGCAGCATTACCTCATCTTATAAAAACTCTTGGAAGGGAATGGCTGCCATTTGCGGAGCACGGATATCTTGTACTGCTGGCCACTTTTATTCAGGCCATGATACTCGGTGCATTATTTATCTTGGTGCCCCTTGGAATATTGCTCAAAAAAAACAAAGCTTCCAGTTCCTCTTTTAGCTCCTCTGTATGGCTCTATTTTGTAGCTCTTGGATTCTCATACATGCTTTTAGAAATGGCTTTAATCCAAAAGTTCATTCTTTTCCTGCATCACCCCATTTATTCTTCATCAGTAGTAATAGCCTCATTTCTTCTACTCTCTGGTATAGGCAGTCTATTAAGCAAGAACTTTTTGCAAAAGAACATCAGATACCAAATTATCCCTTTTATTGCTGTTATATGTGTCGGAATATTCTATAGTTTTAGTCTTGATTTCATATTCAGCAAGTTTGTATGGGCTCATATTTACTTACGCCTTCTTATCTCTTTCTTTCTCATTGCACCACTCGCTTTTTTCATGGGAATGCCGTTTCCTTTTGGCATGCAAAAGATAGCAATAACCGGAGAGAGGAATACTGGTGCTGCATGGGGATATAATGGCTTCTCCTCAGTAGTTAGTACAGTTGCTGCACCTATCCTGGCTGGTATGTTAGGATTTAGACTAGTTGGAATAATAGGTTGCCTCTGCTATCTGACAGCAATGGCAATATGGATAAAAAACCGCAATAACTAATGCCTTACAGTAGCAGTTCCTATTTTGCATTGACACAACAAGAAAGTTTATTGATAATGGAGATTGGAGATTGGGTAAGACATGAACAAGAAAAATAGCAACACAAAAACTGCTCTGATTATTGGCGGAAGCCGTGGTATAGGACGGGCAATAGCATTGCGTCTTGCCCGGTCAGGATTTG
>CAYTGU010000008.1:0-75844 GCA_964437505.1 uncultured bacterium | reverse complement strand
TCTTATACAATTGTAGACATTGAAAATGGGAAAATAATTAAGAAAGAGGTTGTTGGTAATCCTGGGCATATGCCTGGTGCTATACCGCAGTTTCTTCATGAAAAAGGTGTTGAGTGTATTATAGCCGGAGGAATGGGAGCAAGAGCTGTGGGATTTTTTGATGAATTCAGTATTAAGCCAATTGTAGGTGTGCAGGGGAGAATAGATGAAATCATTGAAAAGCTGATCAAAGGTGAGCTTAAGGGAGGAGAAAGCTTGTGCAGTCCTGGCGTTGGCAAAAGCTATGGTATTGATAAAGAAGAATGTGACCATCCTGATGAAAATAAATAAATGCAACCAATAAAGGAGATGAGATTATGAAAATTTGTATAACTTCACAAGGAGATAATTTAGATTCGCAGGTTGACCCAAGGTTTGGGAGATGTCAGTATTTTATTATTGCAGATACAGAAACTTCAGAGTTTGAAGCAGTCCAGAATTCGAATTTATCTGGTATGGGCGGAGTTGGAATTCAGTCAGCCCAACTTATGGCAGAAAAACAGATAAAGACAGTTTTAACAGGCAATGTCGGCCCAAATGCTTTTCAAGGGTTACAGGCAGCAGGTATAGAGATAATAACAGGTGTATCAGGCAATATCAGAGAAGCAATAGAGAAGTACAACAAAGGTGAACTTAAATCAACCCAGGGGCCAAGTGTGAATTCAAAATTTGGTACGGGCCAAAGATAAAAGTGCAGGATTTGGTCAAAGACTTTTTAAAGCAAAAACGGTTCGCAGTTGTAGGGTCCTTTAGGAACGAGTCAAAATATGCCTATCGTATCTTAAAGACTTTAAAAGAGAAAGGATACGAAGTTTATCCTGTAAATCCTAGTCTGAGAGAAGTTGATGGCTTGAGATGTTATCCAAACATAAAAGAGATTCCTGACTCTGTTGATGTTGTTGATATAGTGACACCGCCGCAAATAACGGAAAAGATAGTAAGAGAATGTAAAGAGAAGGGCATAAGCAAGGTGTGGATTCAACCCGGCGCTGAAAGCAAAACCGTTATAGAATTTTGCAAAGACAATGGTATTAAAGTTGTTTTCAATCTTTGTATAATGATGAACGAGATGTAAAGCAAAACGGATGATTATGACTAAAGAAGAAATAACAGCTCTTATATCGTCTTTTATTAATCTGATATTATCAGTTGCGAAATTTATATTGGCAGCCTATTCAGGCAGCATAGCTCTTCTTGCTCAGGCATGGGCATCAATATTTGATATCCTTTCGTCATTTGTGCTTTTTGGCGCGCTTAGAATGGACAGAGCAGAGGTTTCCTTAAGGAAGAATTCAGTTAACTCTCAAGAAAACTACAGAGATACAGGTTCTATTTTTAAGGATGAAATCCCACCTCAAAAGAGGAAGTCTTTAGCAGCCAGGCATCTCTTTATATCCAGACTAGAAGAAAAAGTGGCTGTTGGAATCGGACTTTCCCTTATTTTTATATCATATAAAATCTTTATGAAAATAATTCATCCTTCTTCTATTGTTATTAAAAACCCTCTTTCTGCAGCTTTTGTTATGTCTTTGTTGGCATTGGGTTCTTATCTTTTATCTAAGTTTGAGGTATATGTTGGAGAAAAAAGCAAATCACCAGGACTTATAGCGGATGGTTATCACTCCAAGGTTGATATGTTCGGCTCGATATTAGTTGTTGTTGCGCTCCTAAGCGAACATCTTGGTTTCCACATTGACAGAATAGCAGCAGTGGTGATTTGTGGAATTATATTTATCCATGCATTACATGTGCTTACAACAGCTTTAAAGGCATATCTGCATCCACAGGAAAAAAGTTATTTAAGGAATGCTCAACAGCATGAGGACATGTTGGTAGTATTTATTAAAGAGAAACTGCCTTTACTGATGGATCGCCTATACAGAGCTTTATCTGAAAAGCTGCATCTAAATAGCGAAAATTATAATCAAAATAAAAAAATATTAAATAGGGTTATAGTAATTACAGTTTTAATAATTGTTGTTGGCATATATTTCTCTTCAGGGATATATATGCTGAAGCCAAATGAAAAAGCAATTGTGGAGCGCTTTGGGAAGCCCTTAAGTATTACAAAACCCGTTTTGCCTGGTCTTCATTACGCATTTCCTTTACCTATTGACAGGATTAACAGAGTAGATACTGAGAGAATAAGGCGAATAAGCATTGGCTATAAAGCTAGTAAAGACTATCAGTTGATCTTGTGGACAAATGTTCATTATAAAGAAGAATTGCCTTTTCTAACAGGAGAGAATAGTTTTCTAGACCTAACTATGAATGTTCATTACAGAATTAAGAATATATATAACTTTTTATACAAGAATTCATCTCCAGAGGACCTAATGATACAGCTTGCCAATACCATATTGACGAACACTCTATCAAGAAGAGCTTTCTTTCCGACAATTACTGTTAATAGAGAAAAACTTGAAGAGGACATTTTAGAAACTCTCGGGAGAAAACTTGACGAATTTAAAACTGGAATATGGATAGAAGGCATACACTTCAGAGACATTCATCCTCCTACAGATATTGCTCCTGCTTTTGAGGATGTTGTAAGTGCTCAGGAAGATTATGAAACATACATTCATAAAGCAAAAGGCTATGAAAATAAAGTAATCCCTCATGCCAGATCTGTAAAGGTTAAGATGAAGAATGAGGCTATTGCTTATAAGAATGATATGCTGGCAAAAAGCAAGGGGGAATCTAGAAGGTTTCTCAATCAGCAGGCTGCATATAGAAAAAATCCTGATATTACAGAAACACGTCTTTATATAGAAGGAATGGAGGAAATTCTGCCTGATGTTCAAAAGTTTATTATATGTCCTAAAGAAGGAGAAAAGATTCAGGACATCTGGTTTTTTCAAGGTAATCAAGCAGAAATTTCTACAATAATTAGAGAGGAGAAATAACAAATGAAAACAGGAAACAAGTTTTTAATAATAATGCTTGTAGTTATTGTAGGTCTATCATTTCTAATCTTCTACAAAGTTGATGAGAGAGAACATGTTATCATTACTCAGTTTGGACAACCTGTTAAAACTATTACTGATCCGGGACTTTACTATAAATGGCCTGATCCTGTTCAGACAGTTAACAGATTTGAAAAAAGACTGATGCTTTATAAAACCAGATTGATTGAATATCTCACACAGGATAAAAAAAATATAATTGTGCAGTGTTTCGTATGTTGGCGGATTGATAATTCTTTAGGATTTTTCCAGGCAGTAGGAAATAATATAAGTGCTACAAAAAAGATTGATGACATTGTTTGTGCTCAGCTTGGAAGTATTCTTGGTAATTACGAAATGGCATCAATAATATCAATAGAAAAGGATTCAGTGAAGATAAAGGAGATAGAAAAAGCCATAACAGAAAATAGCAACAAAAAAACTATTGATTCTTATGGTATTAAGATAAAAGAAATAGGTATATGTCGGCTTGCGTTGCCGCAGGATAATGTTGAAAGTGTATATAAAAGAATGAAGTCTGAAAGAGAGTCAATTGCAAACAAATACCGTGCAGAAGGCAGAGAGAAAGCAGATATAATAAGATCTGAGGCTAACAAAATTCAGAGCGACATACTGTCCGAAGCTTATAAAGATGCTGAGATTATAAAAGGAGAGGGAGATGCTGCTGCTACAAAAATATATGCGGAAGCCTTTGAGAAAGACTCGGCATTTTACAAGTTTATAAGAACTCTAGAATCTTATAAGAGGATAATTGATGATAAAACTACGGTCGTTCTTTCATCTAAATCCGATCTATTCAAATATCTCAATAAAAAGACAAATAAGGTTGGCAAATAGTGCATAAAGACAGCAGAAATCTTATTGAGCTAAAAAAGGATATTCTATCTGCTTTTTCGGCAGATACTCATAAATTATGTCGTTGGTTTGCCATATTGCTATTTGGAATATACTTGCTCTCGGGCATATATACTGTGAAAACAAATGAAGTTGGACTTATCAAGCGATTTGGAAAACTAATCAGGGAGAATGTTGAGTCTGGTATTCACTATCGTATGCCATGGCCAATAGACGAAGTTGATAAGGTGAAGATTAAAGAAGTTATGAGAACGGAGCTTTCATTTTGGTCGGATAAAACAGGAAAGGATACATTGCCATCTTATTGTATAACAGGGGACAAAAATATAGTGCATCTTAAGATGATTGTTAATTATCAAATAAAAGAGCCAAAGAGCTTTTTATATGAAATTTATAATTCAGAGAAGATCCTTAAAAATTCAATGTATGCAGCTATGGTCGACGCGATTGCTAAAGTAAATGTCGATGATATTCTTACTATAGCTAAGTATAGGTTTCAGCAAGATATTATGCGCCTATGTCAGGAAAGATTGGATTTTCTAGGAACTGGTTTAGAGATAAAGTCAGTGGAACTTAAGAATATAGAGCCTCCATCAGAAGTTCTTCCAATGTTTAAAGATGTAGTCAATGCCAGAGAAGACGCTTCAACCATGATTCACGACGCAGAATCATATTCTAACAAGATCATTCCAAATGCGCAGGCAGAGGCTGCAAAAGCAATCAGTCAGGCACAGGCATATAAGATAAAGAAGATAGCCTATGCGCAGGGAGAGACTCGTAAATTCTTGAAGATATTAAAGGAGTATAAGAAAGCAGAGGATATTACAGGGTTTAGGTTACATGTGGAGACATTGGAGAAAGTCATGCCAAAAGCAAAAAAATATATCACTGGTTCACACATAAATGGCAAGGAAATAGCAAACACAAAGTTTTTTATAAACTCACAATGAATAAAATAGCAATATATCCAGGCACTTTTGATCCCGTAACTCACGGACACGTTGACCTTATCAAAAGAGGTATTAAAATATTCGATAAATTAATTGTCGCAGTTGCGCATAATCCTGATAAAAATCCTCTTTTTACAGTTTTTGAAAGAGTGGACATGTTAAAGGAAATCACAAAGAGTATGAAGAATGTAGAAGTTGATGATTTTAATGGCCTTCTTGTTGATTATGTGCACGTGAAAGAAGCAAATGTTGTTTTAAGAGGCGTACGCGCATTTTCAGATTTTGAGTATGAATTTCAGATGGCACTGACTAATCGGAAATTATCTTCAGACATAGAGACAATATTTATGATGCCGAATGAATCTTTTTCCTATGTTAGTTCCAAGACTATAAAACAGATTGCATCTATGAATGCAGATATCAGCAAATTTGTCCCCAAAGTTGTAGAAGAATATCTAAAGAAGAAATTGAGCATATAAACTAGACAGTGAACAACTGGTTTCTCTCATTATTTCTGTTCTATTCTATAAGTATTTTTTATGGTATGAAGAAGGCAAGAAAACTCCTTTTTCCATGTTTTTCTTGCTGTGCTTTTTATGTATGAGAAAAACTGGTTAAAAAAATGCTATAATAGCAGCCATCGGAAGTGAGTAAAGTTATGAACGAGGTAAAATGAAATATGATGTAATTGTTGTTGGTGGGGGGCATGCAGGGTGCGAGGCAGCTCTGGCAAGCGCGAGGATGGCTGCTAAGACGCTTCTTATTACAATGAACAGGGATAATATTGGCTTTATGTCCTGCAATCCGGCAATTGGTGGAATAGGCAAGGGGCAGCTTGTTAAAGAAATAGATGCTCTTGGTGGCGAAATGGCAAAGGCAGCTGATTACGCCGGTATACAGTTCCGTCAGCTCAATTCTTCCAAAGGGCCTGCAGTACGTTCCTCACGTGCACAGATAGACAGGGAAAAGTACAAATTTTATATGAGGAATGTTGTGGATAAGCAGGAAAATCTTGAGGTAAATGAAGACCAGGTTATAGGATTAGTTGTGAAAAATATGTCTACTATTGGAGTGAAAACCAGTTCCGGGAAGATTCTCGCTAAAGCAGTAATTATTACTCCCGGCACATTCTTGAATGGGTTGCTTCATGTAGGGCTTAAACATTTTCCGGGCGGTAGAATGGGGGAAAAAGCAGCAACAAAACTTTCGAATTCCTTAGAGGATTTGGGCTTTAAACTTCTTCGTTTTAAAACAGGAACGTGTCCAAGGCTGGATGGAAGAACAATCAACTTTTCAGAACTGGAGATTCAAGAGGGGGATAAGAATCCCATTCCGTTTTCTTTTTCAACGCAATGCATAGACCAAAAACAAGTCCCCTGCTATCTTACCTATACCAATCAAAGGACACACGAGATTATTCGGAGCGGGCTGAGTAAGTCACCTTTGTTTACCGGTGTAATTCATGGTACAGGAGTGCGATACTGCCCTTCAATTGAAGACAAAATAGTAAAGTTTGCTGATAAAAGTCGTCATCAGATATTTATTGAGCCAGAGGGATTGGATACGTTTGAATTCTATCCTAACGGGCTTGCTACAAGTCTGCCGGAAGATATTCAGCTGGATTTTTTACATTCAATCAAAGGATTGGAGAAGGCAAAGCCCACACATATGGGTTATGGAATAGAACACGATGTTTTGGATCCTACACAGATTTATCCGACTTTAGAGACAAAACTTGTTTCCAACTTATACACGGCAGGACAGATCAACGGTACCACAGGATATGAAGAAGCCGCAGCACAGGGACTGATTGCGGGAGTAAATTCTGTGTTGAAGATAAGAAAAAAAGCTTCGCTTATATTGGGTCGTTCTACCAGTTATATTGGTGTACTGCTTGATGATCTTGTAACTAAGGGTACAAATGAGCCATACAGGATGTTTACTTCGCGCGTTGAGCACCGCCTTGTTATTCGTGAAGATAATGCGGATTTACGATTAAGAAAAATTGGATATGAAGCAGGGCTTGTTTCCATGGAAGATTTTGATAAGACTGTTGAGAAGCAAAGAAAAATTGAACAAGGATTAAAGTATCTCAAAAGAGAGAAAATAAATCCTTCCACTGTTTCTTCTCTTAAAAAGACTATTTCTCTGGAGGAATTTCTTAGACGTCCGGAAGTTAACATTAATACTTTTGGGATTGATTTACCTGATGATGTGCTAAATCAAATGGAGATAGAGGTCAAATACGCAGGGTTTATTCAGAGACAGGTCAGAGATATAAGAAAATTTAAGGATCTTGAGAATATAAGGATTCCAAGAGATTTAGACTACGCAGATGTTCATGGATTATCTCTAGAGATTAAGGAAAAACTAAAAAAATTCCAGCCTGTATCGCTAGGGCAGACAAACCGCATTTCTGGTGTAACCCCTGCAGCAATCATGATTCTAATGGTGTTTCTTAAGAAAATTCAAAATTCAAAATCAAAAGTGCAAAATTAAATATTAAGATGACTCTAATAGCAAGAAGGGAGATATATTACAAATTTTCTAAGTATCTCAGGAAACGTTTTGGGACTCGGGTTTATAAGGTAAGTATAGATGCTGGGTTCTCCTGTCCTAATAGAGACGGCTCCAAGAGTAAAAACGGCTGTATCTATTGTGATAATAGGGGATTCAGCTTTAACAGCCGTATTGCTTCGCTGCCAATAGAAGAGCAAATTGCTAAAGGCATAGAGTTTGGTAAGCGAAGGTTTAAAGCAGAGAAATTTATAGTGTATTTTCAGGCATATACAAATACATACGCTCCTTTAGAAGTTTTGAAGAAAAAGTATGATATCATCAGAAAATTTGAAAACGTTGTAGGCATATCCATTGGTACTCGTCCTGATTGTATAAATGAGGAGATTCTTGATCTGATTGAAAGCTATACGTCTGACTACGAAGTATGGATTGAGTATGGTCTTCAAAGTATACACAATAAGACATTAGAGTTTATAAATAGAGGGCATGTTTATAAGGATTTTCCGGAAGCTGTGAATCTGACGAGGGAAAGAAAAAACATAAAGATATGTGTTCATGTGATTATAGGACTTCCTTATGAAACTGAGAGAGATATCTTAGAAACCGCAGAAATCCTAGGCAGGCTTAAATTAGATGGCATAAAGATTCATCCTCTTCATATAATAAAAGGAACAAAACTGGAAGAGATTTATAGGAAGGGACAGTATAAGCCGTTGGAATTAGATGCGTATGTGAATTTGGCTGTAGGGTTTTTGGAACGTATCTGGTCAGAGACTGTGATTCAGAGAATAACTGCAGATTGTCCAAGGGAATTACTTATAGCGCCAATGTGGATTGTTGACAAAAACAAAGCGCTGGGTAAAATAGAAGAGAAGTTTCTACAAATGAATACGTTTCAGGGCAGATTATATCAAGAGAGGGGATAAGATGAGCATAAGACAAAATATATTAGAAAAGATTGGTGGTGTAAAGTTAAGCATGGAGAAGTTACCTAGAAAAGCATCAAGCTACTTTGGTGAAAACACGTTTAGTATTTCTGTGATAAAAAACCACATAAGTAAAAAGACCTTTGCATCATTTAGACGCTGGCTTGATGAAGGGAAGACAATCACCATGAAGGAAGCAGATGAAATAGCAAAGGCAATGAAGGATTGGGCAATTGGAAAGGGGGCGACTTATTATACACACTGGTTTCAGCCTATGACAGGTCTTACAGCTGAGAAGCATGATAGTTTTATTTCGCTTGATGGAGAAGGCAGGGCTATTGAGAAGTTTAGCGGATCAATGCTTATTCAGGGTGAGCCTGATGCGTCCAGCTTTCCAAGCGGAGGGATAAGAACTACCTTTGAAGCGCGCGGGTATACAGCATGGGACCCTTCAAGCCCTGCGTTTATTATAGAATGCGAACTTGGAAAAACTCTGTGTATTCCATCCATATTCGTTTCATATCATGGAGAAGCGCTTGATAAAAAACTTCCTCTACTGCGCTCTGATGAGGCTATTAACAAAGCAACGGTTGGGCTTTTAAAGCTTTTCGGGCATAAGGATGTAAAAAGGGTCTTTTCAGATTGTGGCGCTGAACAGGAATATTTTTTAATAGATAAGCGGTTTTATAGAATGCGCCAGGATTTACTTATGACAGAGCGCACACTAATTGGAGCATTATCTCCAAAAGGACAGCAATTGGAGGATCAATACTTTGGCTCAATTAAAGAGCGTGTTATAAATTATATGAATGATGTAAGTATTGAGGCCTATAAATTGGGTATTCCTTTAAAGACCAGACATAATGAAGTTGCTCCTCACCAATTTGAGTTTGCTCCTATTTTTGAGGACTCCAATATTGCAACAGACCACAATCAGCTTCTTATGGATATTATCAAAAAGATCGCCTTGAAACATGATATGGTGTGCCTCTTACATGAAAAACCGTTTGCAGGTATAAATGGAAGTGGAAAGCACATTAATTGGTCTCTGTCAGATGATAAGAGAAATAATCTTTTTAATCATGGGAATACGCCAGAAGACAATTTGCGGTTTCTGGTGTTGTTAATAGCTGTAATCCGGGCTGTTTATAAACATGCTGATTTGTTAAATGCCAGTATAGCCTCAGCGGGTAATGAACATAGGCTTGGAGCTAACGAAGCTCCACCTGCAGTTATGTCAGTGTTTGTCGGTGATCAGTTAACAAAGATTCTCAATACAATAGAAAAAGGTAAAAAGGCAGAGTTCAGCAAACAGGATATTATAAATCTTGGCATTGGTAAATTACCGACATTTAGTAAAGATGCAGTTGACAGGAACAGGACTTCTCCTTTTGCTTTTACCGGTAGAAAGTTTGAATTTAGAGCAGTTGGGAGTTCCCAGAATATTTCAACGCCTGTTATGGTTATTAATACGATTGTCGCGGAATCCATAGATTATATTACGGATAGAATAAAAAAGGAGTCTAATCACAAGGATTTTAGTTTGAAGGTGCTGTATGTATTGAAAAAAATCATTAAAGAAACTAAACCAATCAGGTTTGAGGGTGATAATTATTCTAAAAGCTGGATAAAAGAAGCTGGGGAAAGAGGGCTAATTAATGAACCTTCAACACCTAAGGCCTTGAAGGCTCTCATTAAGGAGGAGAACGTAACTCTGTTTAAAAAATATGGTGTGCTTACGAGGGGAGAATTAGTTTCAAGGTATAATATATGGATGGATATGTATTGTAAGAAGTTAGAGATTGAAGCCAATACTTTACGTGAAATGGTGGACTCGAATGTAGTACCAGCAGGCTTTGATTATCAGGGGCTTTTGGCAAAGAATCTTACAGATCTGGTTAGTTTAAAGAAGAGTGCAGGCTTAAGAGTTAAAGAAAAAGTTTTCGAAGATCTTAAAAATCACTTAATTGATGTAACAGATAAGATATATTATGTGAGGAAGCATACACGTAGAATGGAGGGGCTTCTGAAGAAAGTCAGCAATCTGAAAGTAGAGGAAAAATCTGATTTATTCTTTAAAGAATTAAAACCGCTGATGGAGCATATAAGAAAACATGTTGATGAACTTGAATGTGTTGTAGCTGATGAGCATTGGGACCTGCCAAAATACAGGGAGATGCTGTTTGTGCAATAATGGATAATATAGCAACAAATATAGTTTCATGGCTCAAAGAGCAAGTGAAAAAGTCAGGAGCAAAGGGTTTGGTTTTTGGTCTTAGTGGAGGCATTGATTCTGCTTGTGTAGCAGTGCTTTCAAAAAGGGCTTTCGGAGATAATTGTCTTGGGTTAATAATGCCATGTGAGAGCCATATAGATGATGAAGATATGGCATTTTTGATTGCAAACAAGTTCTCAATTCCAGTTAAGAAAATATCTCTTGATGAGTCATTTAAAAAACTTCTGGAGGTTTTACCAGCTTTCGAAAATGATATAGCCAGAGCAAACCTGAAACCAAGATTAAGGATGCTTACATTATACTACTATGCAGCTAACTATGGATATCTGGTCTGTGGATGTGGAAATAAGACAGAAATAAAACTTGGCTATTATACAAAGTATGGAGATGGAGGGGTAGATATTCTTCCTCTAGGTAATTTGCTTAAGACTCAGGTAAGACAGTTGGCTGAGGACTTGAGCATACCACCAGACGTTATAGCAAGAAGACCATCTGCAGGTCTGTGGCCAGATCAATTTGATGAAGATGAAATGGGCCTTTTATATGACGAAGCAGACAGTATTCTAAAGGCAATCGAAAGCAACGATATCAGAGATATAGATAAACAAAACCTCGGTAAAATAACGAGTATGATATCAAGTTCACAGCATAAACGAGATCCTATTCCAACCCCTTAGTTTACTGCAACAGCAGTTGGCTCAGCATGCTCTTCTATAAGCGAGGAATTAATCTCTGCTTTGTTTGTTTCTGCTTTATGTCCTCTGTAGCATTTTTCACATACTTCCTTATTGTTTTTAAAATACACTGAGTCTACTTCATTTTTGCATGTTTCACATATATACATTTACTTCACCTCCTCACATTTTTATACATTTGCGCTTCAAGCCACTCATCTATTGTGTTTTTCTTGAAACGCCATTGGTTTGAAAGTTTCACAGCAGGAATCTTGGCATTATTGGCAAGCTTATAAACTGTTCTTTCGTTCATTTTAATGTAATCAGCTACGTCTTTTATAGTCATTATTTCACTCATATGCGAAATTCTAACATCGAAATACATAGATGTCAAGGAAAAAGTTTGTTTTTGTATAAAAATAATATCAAATTACCTTATAATACAATAAACTGACAGTTCTATGTGCGTTTTCAATTCTCTTGATTTTAGTTTATGGAACTATTACACTAGCTCAGTAAGTATAATGACGGACTTGACTAAAAAAATGGAATTAAAATTTAAAAATTCAAAATTAATAATTGTCTTTATCCTGCTTCTGGCCTTTCTAATTCGTATAGCTTATATTCTTACCTTAGATAATACAGTACTTATCGGTCCTGATGTAGGCACTTACGATAAATTGGCTTTAAATCTCTTAAGTGGAAAGGGGCTGGTACTTCAAGAGGGAAGATATTCGTTCAGACCGTGTCTTTTTCCTTTGTTTTTAGCTGGGGTATATTCTCTTTTTGGGCACTCATATTTAGCAGCTAAAATAATTCTGGCTGTTATAAGTTCCTTTACCTGCCTTTTGATTTATTGGCTTGGCAAAGAGAGTTTTGGTAAAAGTACAGGTCTTATAGCAATGGGAATATCTGTAATCTATCCAAAATTTGTCTATTATAGTGCCCACCTGTGCACTGAAACGTTATACATGTTTTTTCTTGTATTAAGTTTTCTTTTTCTCATTAAATATCGTCGTCATCTTTTTCTTTTCAATATAGTGCTTGCTGGAATATTTTTTGCGCTGGCTTCTCTTACCAGGTCAATATTATTTGCTTTTTTCCCTTTGGTTCTTATCTGGTTAGTAGTTGGAATGAAAGACAAGAAGAAAGCTTTTATGCATTTTTTAATTTTTGCGTTTACTATTCTTTTAGCAATGTCTCCGTGGATTGGAAGAAATTATAGGCTGCATCACGCTTTTGTACCCACCACTACAGAGGGTGGATATTCGTTTTGGATTGGCAGTAATCCTTTGGCCACTGGAGGCGGACATTGTTATAGCTCGGACTCTACTGCATTTGATAAACTTTCTGAAGTGGATAGAGATAAACTCTATTACAAAATGGGCTTTGATTTTATAAAGAAGAACCCCTCAAGATTTATTCAACTGTCATTTAATAAATTCCTCAGATTTTGGCGGATATATCCTCATCAGAGGGATGAGATAAAAAAGGGAGTAATAGTAGATTTAGGGATTGATTTAAAGTATGTGATTATTGGAGGAATCTCTTTTGGGTTGATTCTTCCTTTCTTCATTTTTGGCCTTATAGTTTCTCGGTTCATGTGGCGTAAGCTTTTATTATTCCATTTGTTAATTGTTTATTATACTTTAATACATATGATAATCGTTGGAATAACGCGGTATAGAGTGCCTATAATGCCGTTTGTAATTATTATCGCCTCTTATGGGGTTTTGGTTCTTATAAATAAAATGAAGAGAAGTTATGAATAAATTAAAGCAGTGGAGATTGAGAAATTCTATTCAGTCTGCTGACTATGATGAAAGAGCATATTATAGCAGAATCCCATTCCAAAGATATTGGCAGCGACGAAGGTACAAAATAATAATGAATTTTGTTGAAAGAAAAGGGAAAATTCTTGATATAGGATGTGGGTCTAGCAAAATTATTACAGATACTCCAAAAGCGATTGGCTTGGATATTCGGTTAAATAAGTTGTTATACATAAAAAAAACCAATAAAAGGCTCTTAAATGCCGATGGATGCAGTTTACCATTCAAGGAAGGTTCAATTGATTGTATTATTTGTTCTGAAGTTATTGAACATATTGCAAACAAAAGAATATTTAAAGAGCTTTCTAGAGTATTAAGAGAGGATGGAATTCTTGTAATAGGAACTCCTGACTATGCCAGTTTTATATGGATTATTATTGAGTTTTTATATAAATTATTTCATCCGGATGGTTACGCAGATGAACATGTTACTAGATATAGTTACCAAATGCTTAAGAGAATTCTCTTGAATAATAAATTTCGCATTCTAAGTCATAGATATATATGCTTTTCTGAGCTTATAATTAAAGCACGAAAAAAGAAATGATACTTATTATAAAACTTGGTGCTTTAGGAGATGTAGTCCGAACTACATCGCTATTGCGGGCTTTGAAGGGCAATATCTTCTGGGCAACTGCAAAAGATTCTTTGCCGTTATTACCTACTAGCAAATTGAAAGTTATTGAAATAAATAAAGCAGCAAAAGCTCTAAGAGAAAAATTTTTTGATTTAATTTTATGTTTGGATGACGACTACAATGCAGTACGTTTAGCAACAATATTAAAAAAGAAAATGCTTATCGGCTCATATATTGATGATAACAATTCTTTAACCTACACTGATTCTTCAAGAGAATGGTTTGATATGGGGCTAATATCGCGATTGGGTAAAGAGAAAGCAGACACTATTAAGAAGGCGAATAAAAAAACTTATCAGGAAATAATATTTAGGATGTGCGGAAAGAAATTTAATGGTGAGGAATATTTATTGAATCAAAATCTGCTGAAGCCTAGAAAGCAAGAAAGCAGGACAATTATAGGTATTGAGGCAAGAGCAGGGGACAGGTGGCCTATGAAACAATGGAATAAGTGGCAGGAACTTGCCAGTACTTTGGAATCAGATGGTTGCGAAATAAGATTCTTCAGGAAAAGGCAGAAAATTGCTGATTATGTTCAAGATATAAATGAATGTGATTTAGTAATCTGCGGAGACACTCTTGCTATGCACATTGCTCTGTTTCTCAAGAAGAGAATTGTTGCGATTTTTATATGTACAAGCCCATCTGAAATCTATGATTATGGAAGAATGGTTAAAATAACAAGTCCCTTTCTGGAAAAAGTTTTTTACAGGAGAGATTACATTTCAGAGGCGGTAGATGCTATTTCTGTTGAAACTGTATATCAGGCAGCAAGAGATTCATTGCGTTATGTCAAATAGAAATTCTGAATTAGCCATTGTAATACCAACATACAATGAAGCAGATAATATAGAAATTCTTGTTTTGACAAGAACGTTGAGGGATGTTTATAGATTTAGGAATTGATTTAAAGTGTGTGGTTATAGGATGACTCTCTTTTGGGTTATTTTTTTTCTTTATTTTTAGTCTTATGGAGAAGGATTGTCCTATTTATCTTAAAAGGCAAATCCAGCTAGTTTTTATATTGACCTGATTGAAAAAAATCCTTTAATATTACCGCAGAATTCTGTGAATGTTCGCATAGCAAAGAGACGTCGTAGAATATAGCTCGGACGAAGATAAAATTCTTTATAAGCCCTGTCCAGAAACTCCCGGTATTTTGCAGAAGGAATTGCTGAAGGCACAAAGACTAAAGCGTCATGATCCATAATTGATGAATCCCGAGAAAAATCAAACCAATATCCCTGTTTTATAAGTTGCCTGTAAAATTCAGTGCCTGGGAATGGTACGAATTTATTAAAATGAGCAAAGTCAATAGGAAGTTTCTTTGCAAAATTTAATGTATTAGTAAGAGTTTCCATTGTCTCGTTTGGAGTGCCTACAATGAAGTCAGCGCGAACTCGGATGTGTGCTTCTCTGGTCCACTTTACTGCCAATCTGTTTTGTTTCACCGTTGTTCCTTTGCCGAGTGTTTTTAAGACACGGTCATCGCCTGATTCCAAGCCATATAAGACTTGCCAGCATCCAGCATCATGCATCATTTGAAGCATCTCTGGGTTTACGAGATTTACCTTTGTAAGGCATGTCCATATACACCGTGGTCGGATTTTTTTCAGTCCTTGGCAGATTTCTTCAAGGCGATTTTTATTAATGGTAAAGCAATCATCAAAGAAGCGTATTTCGCGTGCACCGTATTTGCTCACAACCTCTTCTACTTCAGCTAACACATTATCTGAGCTTCGTTTTCTGTATTTTTCACCAAAGACAGACCTATCACAGAAGTTGCACTTTGATGGACACCCTCTTGATGTAATGATATGTGCAAGAGGAAGCTTTCGGTATGAAGCAGGGGTTGGATGATAGAGTTTAAGAGGTGGGAGAAGATGTCTTGCGGGAAGTGGGATGGAGTCCAGATTTTCAATAGGCTTTCGAGGTTGTGTAAATATCAGCTTTTTATCCCTCCAGAAGGCAAGTCCCGGGATATCTTCTGGTTTTGTGGTTCCTTTCCCTTCAAAATGTTGCAACAGTTCTACAAAAGTTACTTCTCCTTCACCAAGAATCAGATAGTCAAAAACTCTAGCCGCTGCTGCATGTTCAGGAGCTGCAGTAGGATGAGCCCCTCCTGCTAAAAAGACCGCATTAGGCATAGTTTTACGTAATAGTGTAGCGGTCTTTAGCGCATTTTTAAATGCTGGCGTAGTTGCTGTAATTCCTATAATGTCCGGCTTGAACGATATGCTTTTCCTTACGATTGCGTCCCAGTTATCATCAAATTTCTTTGCGTAATCAAAGATGCACACATCATGACCCTCTTTTTCAGCAACAGCAGCTAGATAAGCCAGGCCAAGAGCAGGGATAACATTCCTTACACTGGCAAACGCAGCGCGTTTACCTCCTATTTCCCTAATTCCAAACGGAACATCTATTAAAAGTATTTTCATCGTATTATTTTATTCAGGACTCGGGCAACCTTTTGAATTGCCTGTTCTGAAATGTCTTCATACATCGGCAATGCGATAGCTCGAGAAAATATACTGTCTACATTAGGGCAGTCGTTATAGCCTAATATTGTTGCACAGTTGTCTGCGATTTCATCCTCAATGCCAGCATCAATACCATGTAGTAACATTTTTTTTCTAACTATTGACGCTTTACAAGGAAGAATAGCAACACAGAAATACCATGTTGCTTTATACCCCTTCTCAACTGATTGAATTCTAATACATGGATCAAGGAGAGACTTTAAAAGAGATACTTTCTCTTTGCGCAAGGCAATTCTCTTCTTCAGGGAGCTCAGTTTCTTTAGTCCTATTGATGCCTGAATTGGAAGATATTTTGTATTTTCTTGTGAAGCCTGCTGAAATTTTCTATAAAGCGTATTCATTTTTTGCTTCCATGATGGAGTGGCAAGCAAATAGAGAAAGGGAAATCCAAGCCCAGTTGCAAATAGAAAACGCTCCATTCTTATAGCTTTTATCTTTTTCATAACAGAGGAGACATCTATTATACTGTTGCTTATCTTTGAATGTATAAATTTGCTAAGTCCAGCATCTTTTGTTGTTACCATTCCACCACCAAAGGTATTTACTGGTTTTGTTGTCTCAAAACTGAAGAAAGAGGCATAACCAAATGAGCCGGTTTGTTTGTGTTGAATCAAAGCGCCAAGAGAGTGGGCGCAATCTTCTATTACTGGTATTCCATATTGTTCAGCCAAGCTAACAATACTCTTAATTGAGCATGGCGAGCCAAAGGCATGCAATACAAGAATAGCCTTGGTTTTGGCTGTTATCCTCCTCATAATAGTCTCAGGAGAAATATTAAACGTTTTTAAATCAACATCTGCAGGAACAACCTGAGCACCCATATTTTTGATAAGAGGTATCAAGTCTTTCAATGTATATGCAGGAATAATAACTTCATCATTTAATCCAATATTCAGGTATTTTAGAATAAGTGTCATTCCAAAGCGTCCTGAGCTAACAGCTGTTGTGTATGGCATTCTTACATAACTTGCAATTGTCTTTTCCCACATATCAACTATATTGACATTGTTTTTCATGTTTACGTGCTTCCAGTGATCAATGTCAGCTAACTCTCCTGAATATATGTATGGTCTACGTCGTGGTATCAATAGTTTTTACTCCAGGTATAGAATTTCAAGTCATCCCAAGTTTGAATTATTTCACTGAATAAGGCTCGTATTGTGAGGCGTATGCTGAGTTCAGTAAAGGATGTGTCCCAGCAAGGAGATTTGCAGTGTTGCACGAGACGTCTGCTTTTCTGAAACGCACTGCTTTTCCAGATTTTTTCAAGGGGCTTATCCTGCACGCTTACTGTTCCTTCTATGTCAAAGCATGGACTTACCATACCATAGGGATTAATTGCACAGGCAACATATCCAGCAAAACAACGAAACTTACGGGGATGTTTATACAGGGCGGCAATACCAGTAAAGAAAGTCCTGGAGGTTGTTTGAAGCTTGCTATTTTTTATTGTCTGCATTAGTTTTTTTACCTCAACCTCCAATTCCTCTGTATCACTTTCTCTGAATATCAAGTTGTTGAACTCTTCTAAAGGTTTCCTATTATGTTGCAGGTTCGTATGTATTGGAGCAAACTTGATCTGGTGAACTCCAAGGCGTTCTGCAAAAGGGATCATATCTACCATATTTCTGAAAGTCTTACGAGTTATGAGATAGTTGATACCAATTCTAATAGACGGAGCTTGTTCCCGAAGAAGGCGAATTCCTTGTACAGCTTTCTCGAATGTTCCCTCTCCTCGAAGTGATTCATGTATCTCAGGTACTAAATTATCCACGGAGATTGAGACTGTATTAACTCCAGATCTCCTCAGTTGATCTACATTATAAGGATTTAGAATTGTTCCATTACTGCACAAATGAACTGCTATTCCTCTTTCCCGTGCATACTTGATAATATCAAATAGATCAAGCCGAAGAAGCGGTTCTCCACCAGTAATGACAATAAGTTTTGTTCGTAATTTTACAGCAGAATGGATAACTGCTTTCCATTCTTCTGTGGTCATTTCATTAGCGTTTCTATTTTGAATACCATATTTCCATACACCACACATCGAACATTGAAGGTTGCACCTATCTGTAATAAATATGAACAGAATAGGCAGATACTTTGGTGGTCTCTCAAGGTAGCGATTTATCCATACATTTACTATATGGAAAATACCTTGTAAAATATTTTGTGCTTTTCGTAATGGTTTTTTTGATTGCCTTGTGTATATCTGTTGGTGCATATTTATTGAGCTTTATCCATTTACTGAGGAGGATATATCATTATTATTAATCTTGTCAATTTTTAATTTTTAATTTAGGCGCAGCAGAAAGTTGCATCCATGACAGAACATATGCAAATCCGAGAACTGGAGAATTTGACATGAAAGGAGATTTATGCTAAGGAGGCAAGGAAAAGGAATAAGGTTCATGCTACATCTGCATTGCAAATATTTTCTCGGCGAAAAACAAAATGATTGAAATCTCTATCGTTATTCCTGCCTATAATGAAGAGAAAAGAATAATTTCTACTCTTAAGAAGATAAAAGATTATCTAGAGAAGGAAGACTATCGTTATGAAATTATTGTAGTTGACGATGGAAGTAAAGATAGGACATCAAAGATTATTAAGAAGATAAAAGAAAAAGATAATCGCATATCTTTAATTCATTTTCTAAAAAATAGGGGAAAGGGGGCAGCCGTCAAAGAAGGGGTTCTTTCGGCAAAAGGTCGCTATATTCTCTTCACCGATAGTGACCTTTCTACGCCAATTGAAGAATTAGATAAATTGCTCTTCTGGGTAAAGGAGAGAGATTATGATATAGCTATAGGCTCCAGGGGTCTACCGGAATCTAAAATCTTAATTCCTCAACTTTGGTACAGGGAAAAAATGGGGAAAATATTTAATATATTTGTTAGACTATTAGTTGTGCCCGAAATTTTTGATACTCAATGTGGTTTTAAATTATTTAGAAGGAAGATTGCGCAGCATTTATTCCATTTGCAAAGAGTTTCTAATCTTGCTTTTGACGTAGAAATCATTTATTTATCCAAGAGCTTTGGTTATTCAGTCAAAGAAATTCCTGTTCATTGGATCAATTCCCCTCAGAGTAAAGTGCACCTATTATCTGATTCATTAAGAATGTTAATAACTCTAATAAAAATTTTCCTCAGACATTAAAAGTAAATTTAAAAAATGAATTTTCTTGAATATCAGAAGATGTTTGAAATAGAAGAGAAGCACTGGTGGTATGTGGGAAAACGAAAAATAGTTTCTGCCTTACTTAAAAAATTCATTTCTAATAAGAAAGATAATAGAATATTAGATATTGGATGTGGCACAGGAATTGTTTTAAAAATGTTGAACGAATATGGTTTAGCAAGTGGATTAGATATTTCTAAGGATGCACTTTCCTTTTGCAAAGAGCGCGGTCTCAATTCTCTATTTCTTGGTTCAGCTACTTCTTTACCGTTTCCTGATGAAACTTTTTCTTTAGTTACTGCTTTAGATATACTTGAACATATAGAAGACGATCGATTGGCTTTAAGAGAAATCAGAAGGGTCTTGAAGAAAGATGGTTTGGCAATAATTACTATTCCCGCTTTTCCTAATCTATGCAGTTCTCACGATATATCCTTGGGTCATAAGAGAAGATATACTTTTGTAGAATTAGAGAAAAAAGTTACTTCTACGGGACTTAAAATATCAAAAATTAATTATAGCAATTTTTTTCTCTTTCCGTTTGTTTTTGCTTACCGCAAATTTAAAAAATTCGTTACTAAATCTGTGACAATTTCAGATACTGGTTCCGTGCCGATTCTTTTAAATCAAATTTTTATTGAAGTCTATGGCATTGAAACTCAATTAATAAAGAAGACGAAACTCCCTTTTGGTCTTTCTTTAATATGTGTGGCTAAAAAATGAGTTCTACAAGATACAACTTAACAAAAGGTTTGTTGCTTGTTTTTGCGATACTGTATCTGATTAAATTACCATGTTTAACGAAAACTTTTATTGTCAAAAAAAATATCTCTGAACTTGATTTTTCAGCTTGCATATTCCATAATACGTTAAGATTACACTTAGAAATCACTTTATTAAAGAAAAAATTGCTGTCGAAGGCAGCCTAATTTAAGCACACAAAAATATGCAAGATAAATTCATAGTTTTTAAAAAAGTTGTTCTAGTTCTTCTACTAGCTATAATTTTGAGATTATCATATGTCATCTACCCTCCAGTTATGCGTGATGAATCCATATATAGTTTGGGTGCCTGTAAAATTTTACATGGTCAAATTCTTTATAAAGAAGTTGGTGAAGAGCGCGGGCCATTACTCTTTATTTTCTATGCTTTGATCTTTAAATTATTCGGCATGTATAATATGTTAGCTATAAACATAGCTGGCCTTATATGCTCACTTTTGATACTCTTGCTCCTTTTTAGAATAGGCATGTGTTTTTGGGATTCAAAAATAGGAGTATACATAGGTTTATTTTATGCAATTTTTAGTTTCTATCCAGATTTGATGAATAGAGCAAACACTGAAATGCTAATGCTTTTACCTATGGTATGTTCAGTGTTTTATTTCCTTAGAGCTGAAGAAAAATCATGCCTATCTCTGTATTTTATGTCTGGATTGATGTGTGGTATTTCTATGCTATTTAAACAAACAGGAGGCGCAACATTTCTTGCTATAGTTATATATTTTATAATTTTATTTGTCTTTAAAAATAAATCTAAACTTAAATTGGTTAAGAATTTTACTATAGTATTTGCAGGAATGCTTTTGCCTATTCTTGTTTCTATTATTTATTTCGCCCTGCATCACTGTCTTAATGATTATATTTTCTGGAGTATTAAACTTGGGAGGATATATTTCACAACTTTTGGTTTTCTTGGACGCATTCGGGCATTTTGGGCAATGTGGATAAGGCTTCTAATTCCCAATATGATGTTTTGGATATTTGCCATTTTTGCAGTACTATCTTCCGTTACTCAGATATATGCAAAGCTTAAGTTTAAGAATAACTTAAATATTCGTGATAAAGCTTGCCTTTTAGCTGTTATCTGGGCATTTACCTCTGTCCTTGCTGCCTCAATAACAGGTCGCCCATATCCGCACTATTATGCTTTGGTTATACCACCATTTTGTATATTAGCAGGAGTTGGTTTTTTACTTTTTTTAACAAAGTATATAAATGCATTTAAAGCTAAAACAGTTCGTTTAGTAGCAATATCTCTTTTGGTATATGGATTTATTGGCCCCGTTGTAACTGTCCATGGTGTAGATATATATAATAGATATCTATTTGCTGTAAAGCAGAGAAGTAGTTACAAGCCTGTTTTAAAAGAGGTAGTTAGATATCTAAACCTGCCTAAATTTCAAGAGAATTCATTATTAGTATTGGATTCAAATCCAGAGCTATATATATTCGCTCATCAGAAATGTCCCACTAGATTTATCAGTTTAGTTTTTGCTTGGGGGACATCTCCCAGTGTATATTCAATAGAAAAAGTTGTTGTGCCAGGTTTTTTTGATAAATTTATGGAGGATTTAAGAAAAAACAGACCTAAATTTATTGTTGACTCATCAATGTTCTTAAAAACTTACAGATGGATTTTGCCAACTGAACATTTTGATAGAATATACGAATTTGTTAGTAATAATTATACCTTAGAGAAAGAAATTAAAGAAATATCTATTTACAGACTAAATAACTCTATTAATTAAAATGTAATCGTTGTTTTAGGTGCTGTTTTACGCTTCATTAACAGGTATTCCTAGATTACAATCCCTTGTATTTTAATACTACTATAATCGGATTTATATACCAGAGATCCTCTGAAACGCCAAACTGTTTAAACGTAATTCCCATGAAAGAAAGAGGCTTATGAAATACCTTGTATATCTCATAGTCTTGAGATGTAAGTAAATTATGAAAGAACTCGGATAAATGGTTGAATCCATACTGTATGTTTGATGTTATAAAATATTCAGGGTTTTTCTTCTGTAATGCAGAATAATCATTGCCAACTATAACCAGTTTATACCTATTTCCATCTATTGGTGGCATCTGATATTGCCATGGAATTTCTGTCATTCCAATAGTTGAAGATTGCTTTATGTTTTTTGCAATCCATTCTCCTGCCTCAGTACGTATGTTTTTGTTCACCAAAAGTTTTTCATAGCTCATCCCGTAACAGAATGTAAATAACAGAACAAAGGTGACTATAGAGTAACCGATGTGTTTTTTTACGGATTTCAGCTTATTTAATAGTTCAAACCATCCGCTACATCCAAGAATAATAAGCGGAGGAACAATGGGAAGAATATATCTTGAAAATGCTATGGAAAAGGAAGAAATAAAAACAAAGAAAAAAAGTATCCATGATAAAAGAAGTAAAACCACTCTTTTCTCAAAGAGTTTATTCTTTTTTAAAGACAGTATTTTAATTAGAATGCCAATTAAAGCAAAAATAAAAAGAGGAATACCTAGTCCATATTTCAAGCTGGAAATATAGAACCTCCAACTAAAAGATAATCCTGTATGCTCACTCAGGATTATCAAAGGTTTGGGGAAAGTTATGAGGAAATATGGATTTGTTACAAAAAAGAAGAGCAAGAACGCTGCAACGGTTAAGGTAAGTCCTTTAAACAGCTGTTTTAAATCCTTATGACTAAGAAGAATTCCGATTACAGGTATTATCAGGGATGCGCCAAAGGTTACCTTTGTTCCACAGGCAAGACCGGAAAACAGACCTGCCAAGAAAACTTTTTTAAAGGAAAATGTTTCAATGAATTTGGCTGTAACAAACAGACACGCCATTATCCAGAATAAACCGGGAACGTCAACATACATATAATGGGCATTTAATAACATTAGAGGCGTGAATAAAATTAAGAGACTGCTTATAAATGGACCAATGTTATTTTTAAGAACCTTTTTAGATATAAGGTAACTTAAAACAATAAGGCCGATTCCATATAACGCTGTTACGAATCTTCCAACCATGTAAAATTTAGCAATCTCCTCAGGGTGAAGAAAATAGAAAGCCAGATCAGAAGTAACAGCAATTAAATTAAACTTGGAAAGCAAAAAAAGCAAAAGTCCTATCATGTATAGATACACTCCGCCAATTGTAACCTGATTAGGATTAAAATCCAATTCTTTTGGATTCATGGTAGATAAGCTTTTTATCAGATAATACTCATCCGGATGGTAACTTCTTATGGAATTGTACAGATTTCTAGGCGCTTTTTCCCCTGCTTCTTCAGGATGATAAGCTAAATGCACTCTCATCCCTTTCCATGTAGCTTCTGGAGGATAACTCTTAATCTTTGCCATCGTGGTTTGAATGCTATCTTTGTTTGCAAAATATAGATTATTCAGGGCTTGAGAGGGAAGTCCAAATCTTATCCCTCTCGTATATACATATGCAGAAATAAGTATTAAGAAAGATAATACTATGATGAAAATCTTACTTGTTTCTGATTTTTTAGATGCTACCATTTTGTATCCCAGAGTTTTTCTTTATGCCGAAAGTTTTCGAGATAATAAGATTGTAGCTAAACACTGTTTTAAGTATACTAGCACAAAAAGGTTCAAGTAATAAGAATGAAATTTGATATAAAGAATAGAAATTTTTACGTTCTCCTTATTTTTCTCTTTTCCTTTATTGTCAGATTCATATATCTATATTTCTTTTCTCAGGACATAATACATATTGAACGTTCGCTTTTTGGTGATGCGGCTCAGTACATTTTGATTGCAAAAAACATTGCTTCAGGTAATGGATTCAACATGTTACCTGATTCAACCCTTTTAGCAAACAGAGCTCCACTTTTTCCATTTATTCTTGCAGGAGTTTTTAAGTTTTTTGGACAAGGTTACTGGCCGACAAGAATCTTTCAAGTTTGTATAAGCTCTCTAGTTCCAGTTATTACCTATCTCATTGGCAAAGAGATTGCCCATGAAAGAGTTGGGAGGGTTTCAGCCTACATTTCTATATTTTATCCTTTTTATGTTTTCTATAGCGGGTATGTTCTTACAGAGACTTTGTTTGTTTTTCTCTCCTGTTTATCCTTATTATATTTAATCAGATTTATAAAAACAGGTTCCTATCAAGACTCATGGCTATCGGGCATATTTTTAGGGCTTTCAGCGCTTACAAGGCCTATTGCACTGGGATTTGGACTGTTTTTTATAATGTGTTATTTTTTTGTGTCTAGACGCAGACTTAAAGGCGTAGTGATAATTTTAGCAACTATGTTTTTAGTAGTATCGCCATGGACTATAAGAAACTATATTGTTTTTGAGAAATTTGTTCCTATTACTACTGAAGTAGGACGAGTTTTTTACAGTGGAAATAACCCGATGAACAAAACAGGTGGGTGCATTAGAGATATTGATTTTATAGAACCAGAAGAGACAGTATCTATGGGAGAGGTTGAAGCATCGAACTATATGTTTAAGAAGGGCTTGGAATTCACAAGAGACAATCCTTGGGTATTCTTTAAAGTGAGCATAAAAAAGTTGGGGAGATTGTGGAGGGTTTTCCCCTTTTACACGTCAGGATTTACAGATATAAAATACAAATTAATAAGCATGTTTTCTTATGGATTGATCCTTCCATTTTTTCTTATTGGGCTATTTTTGAGTATAAGAAACTGGAAACTTGTTTTACCTTTGTACTGTCTTATAGTATATACCAGCATTTTCTGTATGATATTTTATGGTACCATGAGATTCAGACTTCCCATAATGCCTGCTGTTATTGTGCTAGGCTCTGTAGGAATAGATAGATTGTTATGGAAAAAGTAAAGGTTCTCCACATAATTACTCGCCTGATTCTGGGCGGAGCGCAGGAAAATACACTGTACACAGCAGAAGGATTGATGAAGGATCCTGCCTATGATATTACACTGGCTTCAGGACATACCACAGGTCCTGAAGGAAGTATCGTGAACAAGGCAAAAGAATCCGGAGTAAAATTAACAATCATTAACAGTCTGACAAGGAATATAAACCCTTTTAGTGATATCTCAGCTTTCTTGTCTTTGTATAAGTTAATAAAGAAAAACGAGTACGATATAGTGCATACGCATTCTTCAAAAGCGGGTATTCTTGGAAGACTTGCAGCAAAACTGGCAGGATGTAGTGTAATCATACATACAATACATGGTTTACCGTTTCACCCGTATCAGAACAAATTTTTAAATTTTCTTTATATCCGTCTTGAGAGACTGGCCGGGAGATACACAGATAAGATAATTACTGTCTGCGAAAGCATGGCTCAAAAAGCGCAGGCTGCAGGCATAAAACCTGTTAGTGGATATGTAACGGTTTATAGCGGTATGGATTTAGATAAGTTTATAGATGATAGAACAAGTTCTCGTCAAGCAAAAAGGAATATCGGGCTACCTGTTGACGCTAAGGTTGTAGGTAAAGTAGCAAGGCTTTTCCCCCTAAAGGGCTATGAATATTTTATCAGCGCATCGAAATATATTTCGGAATGCGTGCAGAATGTATATTTTTTAATTATAGGAGACGGAGTTTTAAGGGAACAATTGGAACACAGGGTTAGGCAAATGGGATTGAAAGATAGATTTGTTTTTGCAGGACTTATCCCGAATAATGACGTACCAAGATTTATTGCTGCAATGGATATAGTTGTGCACACTTCGCTAAGAGAAGGACTAGCAAGAGTTATACCTCAGGCAATGGCAATGTCCAAGCCTGTAGTGAGCTTTGATATTGATGGAGCTAGGGAACTGATACGTAATAACGACACAGGTTATCTTGTTGCTCCTAAAGACACTAAAAGACTATCAGAGAGAGTAATAGATTTGCTGAATGATACAAAAAAAGCAGAGAAAATAGGTATGAATGGTAGAAAGCTTGTAGACCCGGCATTTCGCATAGAAACAATGATTGATAAAATAAAAGAAATATACGATAATCTATTACTTAGTGATAAGTTATAAGAATTAAGTTTTTAATCCTTGAGAAGGGGAGTTTTTATGTGGTATATAGTTTATTTTTGCTGTTTTATAATGTCTTTTCTTTTGAGTCTTATCCTGGTTCCTGTTGCTAGAAAATTTGCAACAAAGCATGGCATGCTTGATCATCCTGGGGAATGGAAGATACATCTAAAACCTAAGCCATTGCTTGGAGGAGCAGCGATCTGCATATCGTTTATAGTAACAGTACTTATAAACTTGTTGATACTCTTCTGCTGTTCCGAAATTTTTTGTCTAATCCACTTAATGCCTGATTTTTTACTCAGTGAAATCCATTTAATAAAAGCTGTTTTACCGAAATTAGCTGTTATTTTAGTCGGCGGAATATTTATATGTGTGCTGGGACTGGTTGACGATACTATTCATAAATTATCTGTCAAAACTAAGCTAATGGGACAGATAATGGTTGCATTATTGCTTATTAGTTTTGGAATAAGAATAACGCTTTTTATAGAAAATAATTTCATTAGCAGTATTATCACAGTTGTATGGATCATTGGAATTACGAATGCATTTAATCTGCTGGATAATATGGATGGACTTTCGGCAGGTGTGGCGGTTATTGCCTCTATGATATTTTTTGTAATAACAGCATTCCAAGGGCAGGTTTTTACTGCAACAATACTTTTAGTTCTTGCTGGAAGCATATTTGGGTTTTTGCGTTATAATATGCATCCTGCAAGGATATTTATGGGCGATGCAGGAAGTATGTTTATAGGCTATATACTGGCTGTATTAACAGTTGTAAGCTCTTATTACACAAAGAGCAGTCCTACTTTCTTTCCTGTGGTTATGCCTATTTTAATACTTGGAGTGCCGATCTTTGATACAATATCTGTGATAATTGTAAGGATTGAGAATAAAAGGTCTATTTTTCAAGGGGATATGAACCATTTTTCACACAGGCTTGTTAAATTGGGAATGACACAGAAACAGGCAGTATGGTTTATTTATCTGGTTACTTTCTGTGTAGGGATTAATGCTTTACTGCTTTGCTTTGCTAATATATGGGGAGCAGGGGTAATATTGGTTCAAACTGTGTGTATATTTATAATTATTGCAATTTTAGAGAGGATAGCAAAGAGAAATAGTGATAAGAAAAGCGAAAATAGCTGATATAAAACAGATTTACAACCTGATTATGGAATTTGCAAATAAGGAGGAAATGCTTCCGCGTTCTCTGAGTGAATTATATGATAACTTAAGAGATTTCTTTGTGTTTGAGGAATCAGGGAGGGTTTCCGGGTGTTGTGCTCTTCACGTTATGTGGGAAGAGCTTGGTGAGATACGGTCTCTTGCTGTGAAAGCAGAAAAGCAAGGAAAGGGGATAGGTGCCAAACTGATAGAAGCATGTATTGGAGAAATGGGCTATATAGGGCTGAATAAGGTATTTGCTCTTACTTATAAACCTGAGTTTTTTGAGAGAAAAGGGTTTTTTAAGATTAACAAATCAGAACTTCCTCACAAAGTCTGGGCTGATTGTATTAAGTGTCCGAAGTTTCCTGATTGTGGAGAGGTTCCTGTTATGTATAAGGTAAAAACAAATATGGAAGTAGAATGATACTAAGAATTTTAATGCTTGTTTTAAGTTTTATTCTGATAGGAAATCCTTCCATGGCAAAGGAACTTGTTCTTAGTCCAGGAGTTGAGGAATTAAGACTGGCAGTTGATGAACCGGCTGTTTTTTCATTCACCAAGCAAGATACATGCAAAACATATCTATCGTTTCTTATAAAAGCAGACTCCGAAAAACCCGATGGATACACAAAGGGCTTAGTAATACACGTTAACGGAGATAGAATAAAGACTTCGGGAAGATTGATAAATGAACCGTTCAAGGTAACGGAAGAAACAAATGATTTGTGTAATGCTCATGGCGTCTGGACTGTTCCTGTTTCCGGGGACTATTTCTTATTTGTCTTTGATATTACTGATTTAATTAAAAATAAGAACAGGATCATATTTCTAAGAGTTCCGCATTCCTTGTCTGAAGCTCCATTTTTTCTTAAGGAAGTAAAGATAATCTATGAATCAAGAGACAAAGAGACAGTAGTTGCTAAAGAAGAAAGTAAATCTCAAAAAGAAGAGATTAAACCTCGAAAAGTGGAAATTAGCTCTGCTACGAAGGCTAAAACCGAGCATCCTAAGAAGGAAGTTAACTTAACTCATAAGGAAAGGGAAGTCAAAGCAACTGCTCTGGAACCAGTTAGCTTTTCCTTTGCTCTGCCAAGCGCGAAAAAGGCACATCTTTCTTTTCTGGTAAGGGCTAAGTCGAGAAAACCGACAGGTTATATAAGTGCTTTGGTAATTGAGATTAACGGTACTCAAATAAAAGACACAAAAAGATTGCTAAATAAGAGCACAACTTGCGAATCAAGTGTTACAAGTTATGGGCTCTGGAAAGTGCCGAAATCCAGAGACTATTCTTTCTTTATTTTCGATATATCTGACTTAGTGGCGAAAGAAAATAAGCTTATATTTAAAAGGGTTCTCTCTTCTGATAAAACTCCTCTTTACTTTAAACAAGTAAAAATAATGTATGAATAAATTTGAAAAGCTCGTAGCAGAAGCTGTTAACGGATTACCAGATGAGTTTCAGCGGAGAATGGAAAATGTGAGTATATCGGTAGAAGACAGGCCTTCTGAGGAGATACTCAGGAAACAGGGAATAAAGAGTCCCATGACTCTTCTCGGATTGTATCAAGGCATTCCGCTAAAGAAGAGGGGAGTGTATTATTCAAACGTTCTTCCTGATATGATAACTATTTATAAAGAACCTATTGAAATGTTATGCAGCAATGAAGATAGAATAAAGAAAAGAGTTAAGGAAGTAGTTATGCACGAACTTGGGCATCATTTTGGAATGACTGAAGAAGATCTGGCTTAATCTTTGCAATATATTTTATAAGGGATTTCGTGTCATGAACGAACATCAGGTTGTTATCACAGGCTTGGGCGCTGTAACACCGATTGGTATAGGTGTACAGGATTTTTGTGAGGGATTAAAGACTGGGCAAAACGGAATTGCGAGAGTTACTCGTTTTGATGTGACAGATTTTCGTTCCAAGCTCGCAGCTGAGGTAAAAGATTTTCAAGCTGAAGAATGGATTGACAAAAAATCAGCAAGACGTATGGATCGATTCACACAGTTTGGAATCGCTACATCTGCAATGGCAATTGAAGACGCAGGATTGGAATCTTTCTCATTTGACAAAAACAGGGCAGGCGTCATCATCGGTTCCGGCATTGGGGGTTCACAGACAATCGAAGACGGGTATTCCAGTCTTCAAAAAAATGGCCCCAAAAGTTTAAATCCGTTTTTTGTGTCCAAGCTGCTTATCAATATGGCAGCGTGTATGGTTTCCATTAAATATGGCTTAAAAGGTCCCCTTTCTGCTCCCTCTGTGGCCTGTTCTACAGGATCAAACGCCATTGGCGATGCTTTTCGGATTCTTCAGAGAGGAGATGCCGACATCATGCTTGCAGGTAGTTCCGAAGCATGTATAACCCAGCTACCCTATGGATGTTTTTGCGCCACACGATCCATGACTCCAAATGATTGCGCTGAAAATGCCTGTAGACCCT
Source organism: uncultured bacterium (assembly GCA_964437505.1). Lineage (GTDB taxonomy): Bacteria > JAHJDO01 > JAHJDO01 > JAHJDO01 > JAHJDO01 > JAHJDO01. The sequence goes on along the minus strand of CAYTGU010000008.1, from coordinate 46,075 downwards.
TTGATAAAAATCGTGATGGTTTTGTGATGGGAGAAGGAGCCGGGATTGTTGTTTTGGAAAATCTGAAACACGCTCTCAAGCGAGGAGTAAGAATTTATGCTGAAATCGTCGGATACGGCAATACGTCCGATGCCTATCACTTTACGGCACCAGAACCCGAGGGCGATGGGATGATCCGAGTTATGCAAGCAGCGCTGCAGGACGCTGATATGGATGCTGAAAGAATAGGATATATCAATGCGCATGGCACATCCACTGTTTTAAATGACAAATGTGAGAGTGCAGCTATTAAAAAAGTATTTGGCGAATATGCAAAAACCTTAAAGGTCAGCTCAATAAAATCGATGATTGGGCATCTTATGGCAGCTGCGGGGTCTGTGGACTTTGTGTCGACTGTAATGAGTGTGTTTACCGGTATGATCCCGCCAACCATTCATTATAAAGAACCTGATGCTGATTGTTCTCTTGACTATGTTACCAATGGCGCCGAATCACTTGATTTAAATGCGGCAATGAGTAATTCGTTTGGTTTCGGTGGAGGCAACGCTTGCCTCATAATTAAAAAATATGGAGATATACATGAAAGTTCCTAAACTTCAGATTGGAAGTCTTACTGCAGACATACCAATAATTCAGGGAGGTATGGGTGTCCGAGTCTCACTTTCTTCGCTAGCTTCGGCAGTTGCAAACGAAGGCGGCATAGGCACTATATCAAGTATTGGTCTGGGAAATTTAGATGATTCAAAACGGGAATATGAAAGAATATCCAGAGAAGCATTAGTAAGAGAGATCTCTAAAGCCAGGAGCATGACAGATGGCCACATCGCAATAAACTTTATGGGAGTGCTCAGCAACGTAGATGATCTGGTTACAACTGCTGTACGTGAAGGAATTAAAATGATCGTATTCGGCGCCGGATTGCCAACTAAACTTCCTGCTTTAGTCCAGGATCCCAGTGTAAACCTTGTGCCTATCGTTAGTTCTGCCAGAGTTGCAGAATTTATCCTGCGAACCTGGGACAAACGATACCAAAGAACAGCAGATGGGCTAATCCTTGAAGGACCTCTGGCCGGAGGACATCTTGGTTTCTCTGAAGAACAGCTAAAACATACAGAGGATTACTCCCTCGAAAAACTTCTGCCCAAAATCCTGGAAACTATTAAACCCTATGAAGATAAATACGGAAAGAAAATTCCTATTATCCCCGGAGGCGGTATTTATAACGGAAAAGATATTGCGCGAATGCTTTCTATGGGCGCTTCAGGTGTTCAGATGGGAACCCGTTTTGTCTGTACCGAAGAATGCGATGTGTCCCGGGAATTCAAGCAAGCTTATCTGGATGCCAAAGAAGAGGATATTGTTATTATTAAAAGTCCTGTTGGTATGCCTGGACGAGCGATAAATAATCGTTTTTTAAAGAACCTGGAAGTTAAAGGAAAGCTGAAAATAAATTGTCCTTATAGATGTCTCACAGCCTGTAAAGTTGAGAAAGCGCGATACTGTATTGCTCAGGCTCTTGTGAATTCCTATTTTGGTGATGTGGATCATGGCCTCATTTTCTGCGGGCAGAATGCGTATCGCATTGACAAAATCACTACCGTTAAGAAACTTATCCATGAACTTCTTTCGGAACTAAAAGAAGCATAAGAAATGAATAATAAAATATTTACAAAAAAAGGAGGTGGCAAATGACTATTGATATATTACGTGAAGTACTAGGATGGTGTGCTGTAATCAATATTGGATTATTGATATTTTCGGCGATTTTCATGGTCTTTTTACGCGGCCCAATTTCGCGTATCCACGCCAAAATGTTTAATTTGAACGAAAGCGATATATCACTTGCCTATTTCCGATATTTGGCACAATACAAGATTGCCATAATTGTTTTTAATATTATCCCGTATTTTGCGTTACGAATTGTTGGATGAATTAGCCCAAAGAAACTCGAAAAAATTCGTCCTTATGTTGTGGTAGGCAAAGAATAGCTCTTGATTGTCAACTTCCATAATAATAGAATAACGATAAATTATGTGGTGGGGATATGTTTGCAAAAGTTTATGGTTGTGCAGTTGTTGGAATTGGCGGTAAGTTAATAGAGATAGAAGCTGATGTAGCTAACGGCTTGCCATCAGTTACAATTGTCGGGCTTCCTGACAATGCTGTAAAAGAGAGCCGTGACAGGGTTAAAGCTGCGATAAAGAATTCAGGATTTGTTTTTCCTCAAAAAAGGATAACAATTAATTTGGCACCAGCAGAACTCAAAAAAGAGGGTTCAGCGTTTGATCTGCCTATTGCTTTAGGAATACTTGCATGTTCCGGCTATATAAGCAGTCAAACTATGAGTAAACATTGTTTTGTTGGAGAACTCTCGCTGGATGGTGACATTAGGCCTGTTAAGGGAGTCTTGCCAATGGCGCTAACAATTAAGGGGAACAGCGGTCATTCTCTTTGCGTACCGGTAAATAACATTCAGGAAGCAGCTGTTGTAGATCAAATAAATACATATCCGTTGGAAAATCTTCAGCAAACAGTAGATTTCATAAATCAGGTAGAAGATATTCCGCCTTTTAAAGTGGATATTGAAGAGATTTTTAGGATGAACTCTGTATATGATGTTGATTTTTCAGATGTTAAAGGGCAGCAGCATGTAAAGAGAGCAATAGAGATTGCAATAGGGGGCGGGCATAATCTTCTTACAACATGGACGCAATACGACATATGAATTTCAGCTTACTGAGAGCCTATCTCAAGTCTAATTTACCCTAAAATCACCTGAATTCACGCCCCTAGGGAGAAGGATTAGGGGTGTTTATTTTGTATATCTCCGCTCCGCACAGAATTTTTCTATAAAAAGGGGATATTTCTTGATATTTCACATAATTGTATGCTATCTTTATCAAAAGAATAGTAACGGCTCAATGATATATGTTGGGCGACAAGATAACGAAAGAAGGATGCTAATGCTTGAACTATGGCACATATGGGTTATCGCTGGCATTGTGCTCTGGATCTTTGAAATTTTCACACCCGGTTTTGTGGTTGGAGTCTTCGGCACTGCATGCTTGATAGTGGCTCCGTTTGCAGGCGCAGACGTAACGTTCAAAATACAGTTGCTGGTGTTCGGAATAGCCACTGGAGGCACAGCCCTTGTCATCAGACCGTTGATAATCCGGCATTTCTATGGACGAGAGGCAAAGATAAGGACGAACGCCGATGCGTTAGTCGGCAAATCTTGCATAGTCACGGAAGTCATTGACCTTCTATCTGGAACTGGAATGGTCAAGATTGGTGGTGAAATCTGGAGTGCCTCCACGCCAGATGAATCAAGAGTTGATGTCGGGCAGAAGGTAACTGTCCGGGAAGTGATTGGGTGCAAGGTCGTGGTCGAAGCAATAACAACAGAAAAAGGAGGTGCAGTATCATGAATATGCCGCTTGTCATTATCGGAACGTTGGTTGTCTTCGTGATCATCTTTGCAATCAAGGGCTTCAAGATCATCCGACAATCGGAAACGATGGTTATTGAACGACTCGGACGCTACCACCGAACTCTCTCATCAGGTATCAACGTCATATGGCCGATATTTGACGTTCCACGTTCGATTGAGTGGAGATTTATTAAGACAGATGTAGATGGCAATACAATCGTACGGAAGGACACCGTAACTCGTATTGATTTGCGCGAAACTGTGTATGATTTCCCAAGTCAAAACGTAATTACAAAAGACAACGTAGGCATTGAGATCAATGCCCTGCTGTACTTTCAAATCACAGACCCTAAGCGTGCAGTATATGAAATTGCCAACTTGCCGGATGCTGTCGAAAAACTGACCCAGACAACTCTTCGTAATGTCATTGGTGAACTGGATCTGGATAATACGCTTACTTCCCGTGACACCATCAACCACAAACTCCGTACAATTCTTGACGAAGCTTCGGACAAATGGGGAGTCAAAGTTAATCGGGTTGAGCTTCAGGACATCACTCCGCCAAAAGATGTGATGACTGCCATGGAAAAGCAAATGCGAGCTGAGCGTGATCGGCGAGCAACTATACTTGAAGCCGAGGGACGGAAGCAGGCAGCCATACTTGAAGCCGAAGGCATTAGGCAGTCTGAGATCAACAAGGCGGAAGGTCTGAAACAGTCGTTGGTTTTGAAAGCCACTGGTGAAGCGGAAGCGAGGGTAAAGGTGGCCGTGGCCGAGGCTGAAGCGGTTACAAGGGTGACCAAAGCAATCACGGAATCAGGGGGTAATCCGACGACATATCTGCTCGCTCTTAAGTACATTGAAACCATGAAGGAAATGGTTAGTGGAAAAGCGAATAAAGTCGTCTACATGCCTTACGAAGCATCAGCTCTCATTGGTTCTGTCGGAAGTATCCGTGACATGTTCGACCAGAACAAGCAACTGAATACTTGATTGCCCAACAATGGCATGCACCCGATTGGCATTCCTCTATCGCTCCATGTCGACTGGTGATGCCAAACATTGAACTTTCGTTTACTCATTCCCGCTATTATAGCTCCATCTAGCCATGCAGAGGCATGTACAAGCCACTTTCTCTGCTGGCTAATGGTTTGCATATGGGTGGGTTATGATCTACGTATTCAGTTCCAATCACACGTATAGTTTGACTTTGAACGTGAGTAATCATAAAATGCATATATATTTTATTTGAAAGGCACATCGATTACAATGGCAAACAATTAGAACTTAATGAGATGAAAGGTTATCCAATTATCCATAAAATATCATTGATAATAGAGAAAATCGACAAGCATCTTTTAATTCTAATTAGTGTATTACTAACGATACTGGTACTAACTGGAATCGTTGTGATAACTAAACAGTTCAAGTTATCACGGTATATTCGAACAGCTGAAGTCTTGCTTACTGAAGGGAGATATATTGAGGCGATAACTGAGGCCAGGCGGGCTGTTGAGCTAAAAAAGACTGATGCAAGAGCATATGTGCTAATTGCTCGTGCCTACCGTTTGCAAAATAATCACTTGAAAGCTCTTTTCTTTATTCGCAAAGCATTAAAATTAAAACCAATTCTTAGCGAAACATATCTTGAACATGGTCGCTTGTATGTTTCAGAAAGGAAAATCAATAAGGCAATAATTAGATTTAGAAAAGCTCTTGAGATCAATCCGCGGAATTATGATGCTCGGTACGAACTATCACGCATTTACAACCAGCGTGGCCAATATGCCCTTGCCCTGCAGGAAATAAAATCAGCAGAACAATTTGGCGAACACGTCGCAGAGTTCCACTTGGAGAAAGGCATCGCATATTCAGGATTAGACGAGGTCAACTCGGCTCGAAAGGAGTATGAAATAGCATTAGAGATTGATCCTGATAACGTGCACATTATGAATCAGTTAGCCCGAACTTACATTATCCTTGGCATGATCAAGGAAGCGTCACAAATACTCCAGCAAAGCCTGCAAATCAAAAAAGATAATTCGATAGCGTATAGATGTCTGGGGAGCATTAATCTACGTCTTGGAAAGTGGACAGATGTGAGGCATGCGTGGGAGAGAGCTGATAATATATCGTGGAATAATTGGTCTACAACCCAACGACACTTTCAGAATGTCTGTGAAGCTGTCTATTTTGCTAACGAACCGAGAATCAGAGCTAAACTCAATGAAAATGAAGAAATTTTATTTCGCTTGTTCGGCCATTACAGAGATTCCACCTCCAGACTGAAGTGGAATAATTATTATCGTATGATGATCTTCACTAATGAAAAAATAATTGCTATAGCATATGAATCGAAATTTAACTACTTGGATTACTTAGATAAACTAGCTGATAGTATGATTGACTTGGGCAAAACAATTAGTAGCTTTGAGGAAAGGAAAATAGGTAAGGGCATTAAGGGGCTTGGTCAAACAGTTAAGTCTGGAGCTCATATAAGCAGAAGAATTATTAATGATATTGATGCCACGTCGAACGCTAACAATGTTCGCATTGCCACTATTGATTACTCAGACATTACAGAAGTCCTTGTAGTGTCATCTTCTGAGGGTCAATCATCAAAAAACGAAAAAAAATCTTTTGAACTGCGTCGTCGTGACAATTCTCCACTGATAGATGTTCCAAATGGTTATATTTTTACTTTTGATCCTAGAATAGAAAGGACAAAAGAAATTATTAATATTCTAAGAAAGGAGCTGATATGAGAACCTTATTGTTTTATATAGTTGGAATAGGATTACTCTTTCTTTCAAATTGTATTATTCGAGATGACGAATCACCATACATGTTTAGCGGTATTATCCTAGTAGTTATTGGATACATTCTCATAATGTCTAGTCTGGTAGTAAGTTTTATGGATTTTGGCTTGTTTGGTATTATCTGGGTATTTGTCGCTGTCCAGGGCGCGATATTGACCCATCACAAGCTTAATAACCTGACTTCATCTTATACTGCTGGTGGAGTCGATACCATAAAGATGAACATCAAGCAATACATAGGAAAGTCGGGGAAAGCGGTATCTATCTTAAGACCTATTGGCAAAGTGGAGATCGAGGGAAAGAGAATTAATGCCATGGCATATAGTGGGGCCGTTATTCCACGGGGCACTCAAGTGGTTGTTGTTGATGTAAAGCAGGGTACTGCATTAGTTGTGAGACCATTAGAAAAGACTGATGGTCAATAACCTCTATGAAGGATGTGAAGAAGGAAGGATGTGAAAAAATTGAAACTTGTCCTACATTGAACGAAAGAACACTATGAAGCTATCGAGTAGAATTACAATCTTTTATATCAGCCCGATCTTTTTTCTAGTTTTCTTAGTTTCATGTAACCATGCAACAAATTATACCATGGAAAAAACCATTTCTTATGGGGATAGATCTGCTTTTGGCGGAGTGTATGCAAACAGATCCTTTTTCGATATGGCAAATTCCCAGAAACCTACTACTTCTCTTTTGACTGAGCCAGGGAGCATAGAAGGCCACTGGCTTTCTTCAGATTATAAGTCAGTTCTAACGATTACTCAGCTCAATCCCGAAGATGAGGCTCCTATATATTACTGTTGCAAGGATGGGTTTAAAATTGTAATTAACGGCGATGGCTCTAGCACCTTTGGGAAATACATAAACGCATCCTATGAGATATTTACTCTCTATGGTATGGATATTGATTCTGATGGCATAGATGAAGTTTTCATTGAATCTGGAGAAGGAAGAGGGACTTGTGTTTATGTTAAGAAACTCTCGGTATTTAAAGTTGGCACAGAGCAATTTCGATGTATTTTTGAGATAGACTTGAATGGGTATATTGGCGGAGAACCAGGGGATGGTAGACTAGCTCCTGAACCAGATGTATGGGAACGACGTTATTCCTTAAAAGATGTGGATGGCGATGGTCTTGTTAATATCGTTCTAAACCTCATATCTCCTGAGAGTATCCCTAAATTCCTTGGACTTTCAGAGTGGACCGAGGTACTTCAGTTTCGAAGCTTAGTTTATTCGTATAGCAGGAAACATTGCACATATAGGTTAACTGACTTCGATTTCACAAAAATGAATTAATTTGATTGCATGGGTACTATCAAAAGTAAATGAAAAGTCTGAGTAAGCCCCCAAAAATGGGTGAAATTAAACATACTCCTTTTATGAACATCAGTAAAACACATAAAACACTGAGTTTCCCGATCAAGCTAAGGAATAGGGTAAGAAAAAATATAAAAATATTTTTTCTATTACTATTGATATGCAGCTTAACTAGAACTCTAGCTTATTCTGAAACTTTCGTTTGCACACGAGTAGTTGATGGAGACACTATCGTTGTCAAAGGAATCGGTAAAGTCAGACTTATTGGCGTTGATACCCCGGAGACTGTTCATCCAAGAAAACCAGTAGAATACTTCGGCAAAGAAGCCTCGAATTTTACTAAAAAAATGGTAGAAGGTAAGAAGGTTAGGCTTGAGTATGATTGGCAAAGAAAAGACAGATATGGCAGGGTTTTAGCCTATGTTTACCTGAAAGATGGCACGTTTCTCAATGCCGAGCTAATTAAGCAGGGATATGGACATGCTTATACTCGCTATTCTTTTAAATATCTTGAGCAGTTCAGGAAATATGAAAAAGAAGCGAGAGAGAATAAGAGGGGGTTATGGAAGTAAAAAAGATTATATCTGGTGGCCAAACAGGAGTAGATAGAGCAGGTCTCGACTTTGCAATAGAAAATCGAATACCACATGGCGGATATTGCCCAAAGGGAAGAAAAGCTGAAGACGGCAAGATCTCCGGTAACTATAACTTAATAGAAACGGCCACTTCAAATTATAAAGAGAGAACAGAGAAAAATCTAATAGAATCAGACGGAACGCTTATAATCAATAAAGGCGAATTAAGCGGAGGAACACTACTTACAGCAAACCTCTGCAAGAAACATAAAAAAACTTTATTTATTATTGATCTAGATAGTATAACTGCAGAAACAAAAGAAGAATTCAATTCTTGGATTAAGGATAATAGTATAGAGACATTAAATATTGCAGGTCCTCGGGAAAGTAAGAGTCCTCTCTATTTAATAGCAAAAGACTATCTCGGCACTTTACTGAGCAATCGAGTTAATAACACGTATAAATGTATGGGTAAGAAAATGCAGGGTAAAGAGATTACTCCCAGGTCAATAGGTAAAATCAAGAAAGGATCTTATTATATTCCAGATTGTCCGGATTATGAGCCACGAATTCGTATTCCCAAAAAAGTCCAGATAAAAGAACCTTTTACTGGTTGGAATTGCCGTAATTGTAAGAATTTTAAGGTGACTGGGAAAATATAAACCTAAAAAAACAAACTTGTTCTACGGGAGATTAAATGCTCAGATACCAAAATAATGCGTTTCGAATATTAGGCCTCAAACCCAGTGCTTCGATGAAAGAGATAGTGCATCATGTTAATGAAATCAAGGTAAAAAAATCTCTAGGGATGGATGTAGCATATGAATATGATTTTCCATGGATGGGTCCGATAGATAGGAGCGAACAAAATGTCATAAATGCTTTGCAACAATTAGAAAATCCCATTACTAGGTTAATGGAAGAGATATTTTGGTTCTGGTTTGATACGGATTGTGATAAACGTGCTATTAATTATTTAATCCAGAATAACAGACAGGCTGCACATAATACATGGAAAACATTACTCACATCAAATACTTTTGATGAAAAATCCATATCTGCTTATATGAATCAGACGATTCTAGCACATAGTAGTGTTATTGGACTAGAAAAGAAAAAGAGAAATATTAAGTTAAATGAAACCCATTGGAAAAATTGGAGGTTTGCTATTAATAGATTTACTTCAATTACATCAGAAGAAAATTTTTGGACTATAGTTAATAAAAAAGCAAAAAGAATCAATGATCCAAGGTTATCAACAATGAAAGTTGATGAAATATGTGATAACTTTCTTCAGGACATAGCAAAACCAAATTTCATGTTTACATCTCAGGCATTGGGTTTAAAAGATTACGAAAAAACAAAACAACATTCTGGATTATTAAATGGTTCTGCTTTTCCTTCTGATGTTTTAAGAAAAGGGTTTAATAGAGTACTAACATCACATATAGATTCACTTAAAAGACATTCGCAAATTGCATCAAATGAACTTTTAAAAATTGGAAGAGATGCGAAGGGTTCAGATAAGGACATATGTAATCTTTATTATAAGTTAGTTAGTAATATCACAGATATCCTTTACGAAGGTAATTTAGTCGATATCAACACTGTTTCAGATTTTGCATTAGCAAAAGATGACCTTGCAGATGTTATAAGAGATAGTGCAATCGCCCTAAATAATATTTTAGCATCTGACCATTCTCTTTCACAAGAAGATACAGAAGTTGGTCATGTTTGTGCGTATGAAATGATAAAAAAAGCTCTTGAGTATGCCGGATCAATATATACTAAACAAAAGTTTGCGAAAGATAAAGAGATTGTAAAACGCAATATGGAAATGGAACGTTTAAGCAGAAGTTACTATGAGCAAGTATCCTCTACACAGTCAACCTCAGACTCGAAAGGCCATAAGGAGCCTGTTAAATCACCTTCTAGTTCAAATTGGAAGTATATCATTGGATGGGTTGTATTCTTTGGGTTTATAATTTTTATGGTTAGTTTGTCTGATGATACAACTAACAACAAATCTTCGTCATCGAGCACATCTTCTTATTCAAGCAAAAAAAGCACAACTTCTAGCACTTATCAATTAAAAACAAGAATTGATGAACTTGCGAAATCTATTAAAGAAAAAGAAGCTAAATTGTTAGTTTTGAAGTCATCAATGAAATCAAAGAATGAGGACATGAAGAGATTAAAAAGAGAAGCCGGAAGTTTAAAAACAAGGCACAACGAAGCCAAGTTTAGGAAGGATAAGATCGCAAATGAATACAATGAGGTAATAAATAGCCATAATTCTATTTTAGAGTCATACCAAAAGGATTATTCCGCTTATCAAAGTTTATATAGTAAGTATGAGCGGGATTTGAATACTCGTAATAAATTAGTTAAAGAGTACAATAAAAAGATTCAGTGAGAGGAGGTAAGTTCATGTTTTTACGACCAAAGATTATAAATAAAAACAAAAGTGGATTGCTGTATTTTTTTAAAGATAAAACTCAGTTTGAAAATTGCGTTAAAAGCAAATGTTCTCTTGTATCTGAAAAAAATGCGTACGATGCATCAGAATTCGTATCATCCATCGAGCTAGTTTCTTCATTGGCCATAGAAATGTGGCGACTTGATAAAAGAATTGAGAACGCAAATAATACGCAAAATCTAGATGTCTCTATAATTGATCAAATTCAAAGAATTAAAGATATTTTTCAGAAGCAAGAAATCGAAATAAAAGAACACACTGGTAATGATTACAATGATGGAATGTCGATAAAAGCATTGCATTTCGAAGAAGTTGATAATATTCCTGCCGGAAAGATGAAGGTAATTGAAACTGTAAAGCCATCCATATACTTCAAAGGAAAGATAATTTCTCACGGTGAAGTTCTTGTCGGAAAATCAAAAGAAAAAGGAGTTAAACATGGGTAGAAGAACAATAGATTTTGGTATTGATTTAGGTACGACAAATTCAGAGGTCGCATGTATGGATAAAAGGAAGCTTTTTGTTTTTAAGAATTTCGCGCAAGTAGAGTCTACTCCTTCAGTTGTACGCATCGATGAGAAGGGAACAATTAGAGTTGGAAGGAAAGCGTATGGAAGACTTGTTGATGATCCGGATAATACAGTTGGAGAGTTTAAAAGATGGATGGGAACTCAACAAGTTAAAGAATTCATTCTAAGCAATAAAAAGATGGGCCCTGAAGATCTTTCAGCAGAAGTCTTAAAAGACTTAAAGATAACTGCTAGAAAGTATTTTCCTGAAGAAGATGAAATGAGTTGTGCGGTTATTACGGTGCCATGCAATTTTGAAACAGTTCAATGTGAAGCTACGCAAAGAGCCGCTAAAATTGCAGGGATTAAGTTTGCACCTTTGCTTCAAGAGCCCATTGCGGCTTCAATAGCATACGGATTTCTTGAAAAGATGCCTAAAGGATATTGGATTGTTTATGATTTAGGCGGAGGCACTTTTGATGTTGCTATTATGTCTGCAAAAGAAGGGAGCCTAAGCGTTGTTGATCATTGTGGAGATAACTATTTAGGAGGCAAAGATTTTGATTGGAAAATCGTTGAAAACTTTGTTTATCCGATATTGTCAAAAGAATATAATTTGCCTAATTTAGGAAGGAAAGAGAAGGAATACAAACCGTTAAATGCTGTCTTAAAAGCAAGAGCTGAGGAGACGAAGATAGAGCTTTCACAAATGGAGCAATCTGAAATCATATTAGATTTAGCACATCTTAGAGATAGAGATGGAAAAGAAATACATATCAATATTCCTATAACAAGAAATCAGTTTATTCCTTTAATAGAATCATATATTGACCGAACCATCGATTTTTTCAGTCAAGTTTTGAAAAAACAAGGACTATCTTCTTCTGATATAAGTCAATTGATTCTTGTCGGAGGGCCTACTCAAATCCCATATATACGAAGCAGATTAAAAGACGCTTTTAAGATACCAATTGAGTATAAAATTGATCCTATCACGGTAGTTGCTCAGGGTGCAGCAATTTTTGCGGCTTCTCAATTAGTTCCGGAAGGAATAATAGTTAAGCGAGATTATTCTAAGGTATTCGTAAAATTAGCTTACTCACCTATGACGACAGAAACTGTCCTTATGGTTGGTGGTAAATTTTATCCTGCTGAAAATAGCAAGAGCATCCCAGATAATGTAAAAGTACAGATTAGTAGAACTAGCGGTGACTGGGAAAGCGGTTTGCTTGAGGTTAAAGATAATACTTTTGTTACAAACGTTAATCTTCTTGAAGGCAAGGCTAATGGTTTTATCCTTTCCCTAATGGACATCGCAGGGAACAAAATACCCGTTGATCCAGATTCTTTTATGATCAACCAAGGGATATCTGTAGCTCAACCGCCGTTAATAAGATCAATTGGAGTTGAATTGGAAGACGGTGCATTTAGTAAACATATAGAAAAAGGGACGGCATTGCCTCATAGAAGTAAATCATTCACATATCACACGACAAAAACGGTTCATCCGGGCAAAGATGAAGAAGGATTGAATATACATGTTTGGGAAGGAGAAAGTGAAACTGCCGATAGGAATAGGCATGTAGGAACAATGCTTATTAAAGGAACAGACGTGGAAAGGACTCTGCCTGAGAATAGTGAAGTTGAGATAATTATTGAAGTGGATCAATCTAGGGTTGTTTCTGCAGAAGCTTTTATACCTTTATTAGATAAAAAAATTAGTGACATAATTACTCAGAGAATTGCCCCCCAAATTGAACCAGATCATATTGAAGCTGATTTAAGCAGTGAAGAAAGACGGCTTACAAAATTAAAACAAGAGGTCAGGCAATCAAATGACAAAACAGTAGAGAGGGAATTATCTCAAGCGTTTATTTCTGATGGCATAAAGGAGATTAAAACAGATATTGATGCTGCTAAAGGTGGGGATCCTGATGCTATCGGGAAAGCAAACAGTCGTTTAAAAGAAATGAAGCAGAAGTTAGACTCAATAGAACATCTAACAAAATGGCCTGTGACTTTAAACGAATACAAGGGAATTACTGCGTGCTGTGAAGAAAATATTAGTTCTTATGGAAATAATGACGATGAAGATCAACTAGCTAGCCTGAAAAAAGAAGCTGAAAAGGCAATTGAAAGCAAGGACATAAATCGTCTTAATAAAATTAAAGAAGAAATAATTCAAATTAGGTGGGCTGTTTTATCTAGGCAGCCAGGTTTCTGGATAGCTGCTTTTCAAGAAATAAAAAGAGAGCCTAGCAGTTTCACTAATCAAGCAAGAGCCGAAGAATTAATAGAAGAAGGAAGCATAGCCTTGCAACGTCAAGATATATTAGATTCGTTGCAAAGCATTGTGTTGGAACTGTGGAGTCTGATGCCACCAGAAGATGAAGAAAGAAGTAAGAAAAAGGCGAGTGACGCAGGAATAAGAAAAATATGACGATAAAGAAAATTCTACTTCCTAAACATACTAAAATACGTGATACTTATACCATCGATTGTTTCCTTGGCGAGGGGACTTTTGGAGGCGTATATAAAGTCCGCCATAAGTATTTAGGAATACAAGCTCTTAAGATATTTCATCAGGGAAGCATATCGAAAGAACAAGAGCCTGAGTTATTTAATGAGGCCTATATTTTATCGAAAATAACTCACAAAAACGTCGTAAGGGTATACGAAGCCAACACTTTTAAGTATAGCAACAACCGCTTTTGCTATATTGCAATGGAATATGTTAAAGGTGGCACTCTTGCAGATTATATTGCCTCAGAGATAAGATTGCCTCTGGAATTAGCTGTAAAAATTCAGAAGGATATATGTTCTGGATTAGCAAAATTGCATTCTTCAACTCCTCCGTTAGTTCATAGAGATGTTAAGCCACAGAACATTATGTTGGCTGTAGAAGAAGATAATATTGTTGCAAGGGTATTAGATTTTGGCCTAGCAAAACATGTTGATCCGATTACTAGAATTACAGAAGCAGCCGGAACTTTAGCTTATTTACCACCAGAAGGTTTTTGGGACTATGAAACACCAGCAAGTGATGTTTTTTCGTCAGGAATTATATTCTATATTATGTTAACGGGTGTGTCTCCCTATAAAATGCCGAGTGGTTGTCAAGCGACTAAAAAGAATGAAATAAAAATTGCCATAAAAGCTTCTAGAAATAGAAGTCCAGAGCCACCTTCTAAATTCAATTCAGATTTAGATGATAAGATTGATGAAATTATTTTGAAAGCCTTAGCCACTGATATGAAAAAGCGCTATCCAACTGCTGCAGAATTTTATAATGCAATAGACCAATATCAGGTCAAAAAATTTAAAACACCTGATAAAAATATACAAAAAGCCATTCAAATGGGAAAACAATATTCAAAGCTAAGGGAAGCAATTGCATTGTTGGAAAATTCAATAGCTCAACAACCAAAGGAACGGCAACACTATTTAATGGGAAAATACACAGAAACATTAAATAATTGGAAAAAAGGGATAATAATGTGACAAAACTTGTCGTTGTACTTGTTGTCTCAGGCCCCCTAAAAGGGCATAAATATTTTGTAAAATCAGATTCTAAGATTTTAATAGGACGAAGTGAAGAAGCTAATATTCGTATAGGCTATGATGATTTTTGCTCAAGAAGGCACGCTCTTTTGTATTGGGAAGGGAATGTTTGCTTTATTGAAGATCTAGACAGCACAAATGGAACGTTTGTAAATAATACCCGCACTGACGGAAAAACTAAATTAAAAAATGGAGATGTTATAAGCTTAGGAGATACCAAGCTTAATGTCTCAATTAAAGATATCGCCGAAGGCAAAAAAACTTCATTAGAAGATGACATCTCTTACAAAGACTAAATCGAAAGCGAGAGACACTTGAGGGACGAAATGAGTAAGTTGCCAATAGGGGTTCTAGACAAAGAACCGCCAATAGAAAATTATGAACCTGTTTATGACGGGAATGATGAGAATGAGAAATGGACGGTAAAAATACAAGATGGTAGTGTTTATGGCCCCGTAGACACAGAAACTTTACGCAGATGGATTCAAGAAAAAAGAGTTTTAGCGAATGACTATGTTTGGATAAAAGAGAAACGAGAGTGGAATTTGGCAAGATCAATTCACTCATTCAGTGATTTGTTTGGTAATATCTCAAGTAAAATTTCCACACCGTCTAATTCTTCAAAATATTTTTTCCCTACTTCAAAAACGAAATTGGTAGTAATGTCTTTATGTACACTTGGTATATACGAACTGTACTGGTTTTACAAAAATTGGCAATTTGTAAAAGAAAAAGAAAAAATAGACATTAGCCCGTTTTGGCGAGCATGGTTTTCAATTTTCTACTGCTATCGTCTATTCAAAACGGTTCAAGAATATGCGAATCAAAATAATGTGAAATGTCGATTCAGGGCAGGATTACTTGCCTTTGGATATATAGTATCCATTGTTTCATACAAAGCTCCTAATTATTGGTGGTTAATTACCAAGCTTAGTTTTTTATTCCTTCTACCTATACAGGGAACAATTAATGAACTTCAAATAAAACTTGGTCAAAAGACTAAGATTAATAGACAGTTTTCCGTCTGGAATATCATCGGTATTATTGTTGGACTTATTTTCTGGGGTTTTGTTTTTCTAGGCACGACAGAATGAAACGAAACAAAAACATTAGATACAGAAAGTGAATCAGGACAGAGAATTTTAAAAGAACATGGAATAACAAAACAGGAGGTTGAAGATGCTAAATCAAAAGGAGAATCGTTCATTATCACAGGGGAGTACGATTCTATACGGTAAAAAGGGTGGACCGCAACAATCAAGCATTAGACTCTTTCAAGGTCACACTACCAGGGACGTCTTCTCGACTGATACAGAATATGAAAAAACTTAAAATAATCTTACCGATAGCATCTATAATTATGCTTCTCTTGGCAATCCCAAAAGGATTATTCCCTTATGGCTATTATAATCTTCTCCGTCTTGTTATTTGTGGAACAGGAGCATTTTTAGCAGTAATATCATACAAAGGTAAAAATACTGCATGGGCCTGGACAATGGGAATAGTTGCCTTTATTTTCAATCCTATATTTCCTATACATTTGGGTAAAGAGATTTGGGTTATAATTGATATTGTAATTGCAATTATTTTTTCTATTTATTTCTTCACAATGAAATCTAAAAAGGGAAATAATGACAACGAAAAATAATGAGAACATCATGTGGATGGTAAAGAAGGCAGACGGGATTATTTATGGTCCAGCCGATACAGAAACTTTACGCAGATGGATTCAGGAAGAAAGAGTTTTAGCTGGAGACTATATCTCCATAGAAGACGAAGAAGAATGGAATCTTATTAGCTCAAATCCGTTGTTTAGCGATTTGTTTGGTGAAGTAAATTCTGATGAAACTGAAGAAATTAGATGTCCTAGATGTAATGCAAAGATGATTTTGCGAACTGCCAGAAAGGGGAAAAATAGAGGCAAGAAATTTTATGGCTGCACAAATTATCCTAAATGCAAAAATACAATTGATTTGACTGAAATGGATGGCAAAAGTGAGATTCGGGACATAGATAATCCTCCAGTTTTCATGGAACAAGATGTAAAATTGCCAGTCTTTTTACAAGCACGTGAGAAGTACGAGAACTCTCAGGTGTATTTCTACGAAACATTAGCTATTCCAAGCGAGTTATTAGAAGAAATTAATATGGCTAATATTAGCCGTGATAATTTCTATACATTGAATCAATGGAGGCTTGATTATCCTATTGGAATGAACCAATTAGTAGACGAAAACACAACACAACTACTTTTACTTGTATATAACATATTGACAAGAGGAAGAATCACATTACTATCGCGCTTCATAGAAAATAAATTAAAAAATTATTTTAAAATAAAAAGTGTAAAGAAAATAGATGAAATTTCTTATTTGAGGCCGTTAACGACTACAGAAAATTCCAATATTCGATTTGATGGACATGGCACTGAGAAAAAGTTTTACGAAAGCGTGTTGTCAGACTTATTAGGACCATATTTTAGGAAATTCGTTATACCGCAAGTTCACTTCTCAAGTCTCCTAACAACTAAGATTGCAGACGAAGCCATTAAAGAGCAGCGTGTGGATTTTCTTATTACGTTACCTGATAAAAAGATTGTCGTGGAAATTGATGAAGAGGAGCATGATTTACACAAGTCTCGTGATATGAGCAGGGATGATATGTTAATAAATGCGGGATTTGAGGTAATTAGAATTAAAAACAAAGAAGTTCATAGCAAAGTGGGTCCAAATATAGAAAAGTTATACAACTTGTTAGAGTATTATAAAGTTAAACAATTTACTGAAATATCTAATGAAGAAAGGTATTTAAATGCAATAAAGATTGTTCATCAAGTCCAGATAACAATTATCGAAGCAATTTTGGCAGGATTTATAGACATTAGAAAAGAGGGAGTTATTTATTTTGATGCTAAATCAATAAAAATTAATAAAGAAGAAGCAAGTTTTATTCTTAAGGCGACTTTTGAGGACTTATTAGAGTTAATTGATAAAATATCAAGCCTATACAATTATAAAATTGGTCTCAAAAAATTTCACATAAGTCTTTTTTCTGAAAATATTACAAAAAATAACTCCATAGTAATTTCTTTGGATGAGAATCTAGTGTCAAGTATTCCAAAGTTTATAATCCAAGATATATCATTTCCGGGAGTGATAGCACATCACGATAGGCCAACGAATTGTGCCGAAATTGTATCTCCAAAAGAATCTATCTTGGAATATTTTTTGCAATATATTTTCAGGAAAGAGAAGTTCTTGGAAGGGCAGTTTGAGACAATTTGTAGAGCATTGACAGGCAAGGATGCTGTGGTCTTACTTCCAACTGGTTCTGGGAAATCATTAGCTTTTCAATTGGCTTCGATGATTTTACCTGGTGTTACAATTGTAATTGACCCGATAATTTCATTAATAAACGACCAGATAGATAATCTTGAAAGAATGGGGATAGATAGGGTTGTAGGTATTTCGAGCCAAATTAAAGATTCAAACTTAAAGACACAGTTAATTCAATTGTTTGGTCAGGGGCAGTATCTATTTTGTTATATTACTCCAGAACGTTTTCAGATGAAAAATTTTAGAAGTGCAACAAAAGCTTTGACGATTAGCTCCCCGATTTCATTAATTGCTATTGATGAGGCTCATTGTGTTTCTGAATGGGGACATGATTTTAGGACTTCTTATTTAAATATTGGTAGAATTAGTAGAGATTACTGCCAGTTTAAGGGGAGGATACCTCCACTTTTGGCACTAACTGGCACAGCATCACATTCAGTGTTGCGAGATGTTCAAAGAGAGTTACAGATTAACGACTTTGATGCAATAATAACACCAAAAACTTTTGACCGCCCAGAGTTGCATTTTTTGATTTTTAAATGCAAATCAGAAGAAAAAAGAGATATATTGAATGGTATCTTGAAAAGGGTTTTACCTGGGAAATTTGGTGTTACATTTTCATCTTTTTATCAGTCGCAAGGAAAGCAAACAAAATGTGGCTTACTTTTTTGTCCGTTTGTTGGTAGCACTTTTGGAGTTGTCGAAGTTGCAGACAATATATCAGCAGACTTAAGTATGCTGATAAAGTTTTACGCTGGAAAGGAGCCTAAAAGATGGAGGGGGTCTCTCGATTGGAATGAATACAAAAAACAAACAGCTTGTAATTTCAAAAATAATAAGTTTCCTTTAATGGTAGCAACTAAGGCATTTGGCATGGGCATAGATAAGCCTAATATCAGATATACAATTCACTTTAGTATCCCATGCTCTATAGAATCTTTTTATCAAGAAGCAGGGCGTGCAGGTAGAGATAAAAGTGAAGCCAAATGTATAATAATACTGGCGGATGATTTCCCAAAAAGAACAACGAAATTACTAGATCCTAAAACTTCACCTGAAGAAATTGCTAACATAATGAAGAATGAAAGAAATTGGGACACAGACGATGATATAACCAGGGCGATGTTTTTTCATGCTAAAGCATTCAAAGGTGTGCAAAGTGAAATGGATAGCGTGAAAGATGTAATTGATAAGTTAGGAGTCTTATCAAAAAGTAGAAATGTGAACTTTGTGATTGATGAGAGGCAAAAACGCATATCGAAAGCAACAGATATACACGACAAGAAAGATAAAAATTCTGTAGAAAAAGCGATTCATAGACTTTTGATATTAGGAGTGATTAGAGATTATACAATAAATTATTCTACGAAGGAATTTTCTATTTGTTTAGTTGAGACAGATAAAGAACAGATTATAGAAAACTATGCGAAATATGTGGCTGGATATAACAAGGGCAGAGTCAAAACTGAGACAGATAAGCTTTGGATACATTTTAACGAAGAGTTTAACGAATTTGTGACGTCAACTGTTAGAGTTTTAATCGAATTTATTTATGAAACAATTGAAAAAGGTCGAAGAAGAGCATTAGAGGAAATGTTAAATATAGCAAGAACCAGCTTGAAGGGAAATTCAGATAAGCTACTTAGGGAAGGAATTTTGAGACATTTGGAATCTAAGCATGCAGAAGAAATCGGGGAATTGATTAAATCGGAAGAAGATGCAGGATTTGAAGTTTTAAAAAAACTTGTAGATGGATACGAAACAGAACAAGGAGAAGTAATTGGTGGAATAAGGTCTCCAAAAAATGCTGCAGAGATTCGAGGACAAGTTGCTAGGTATCTTGAGTCAACACCAGATCATCCAGGATTATTATTTCTGCGGTCTTTGTCAGAAGTTTATTGTGTAAATTCTGACACGAAAATTGTAATACAAAATATTGCAGCTGCAATTGAGTTTGCATATAAAAAATATAACATTAAAGAGGATTCACTTTACAAAACTCTCACTTGGCTTATTTCAAAGGTTTATGAAAAGAGAAAACAGTTGTACAGAAATATAGTCACAGAATTGTTACATACTGTTAATACTGATAGACTCGCAAAAGCCATAATAGAAAGTCCAGATACAGAAGATGGAATGTTGTATGAGCCTGGTATCTATTTGTTTAGTCGCGTCTCAACAGAGGCAGTAAATATCTTTAATGCGTAAAAAGGAGGATGAAATGACAACAAAAGAAGAAATGGTAAAAATCGAGGAAGATGCTAAGGAATTAGTAAAAAATCTTAAATCTCTTCATGAACAGGTCGGTTCTTATAAGCAAGCCGGAGATGAGTTGGAAAAGGCAACTACACAATTAGGTGCATTTATAGAGGACACTCAAAAACTTACAGAGGAATCTCATAAAATCATTAAAGTTATAAATGATATTGGGAGTGCTAGTATATTTGAAAAATTAGGAGAACTTGATGAGAAGACCAATAGCATATCTAAGAAAGCAGAAGAACTAGCCAAAAAAAATAGGCAAAGATTTATCTTATTGATTGGTGGATTATCTCTAGTTATATGTTTAGAAATAGTTATGCTCATAGTAAAATGAAATTTATCAAAAAATTAATTGCATCAAAAGAAGTCAAAGCAGCACTTGGAATATTAGATGAAGCAAGCTGTACATTTAACACCCCTGCTTTTGAAATGGTAAAAAATCAAATTGAAGAATTAATTTTATCTCGCACCCAAGAATTCGTTCAACTCGTACAAAAAGGCACATCACCACGACAATGGATTTATAGCATTATGGCAAATATTTCTGGAGATCTTGTTGAAAGTGGAAGATTCCATGTTTATAGAGGTTTGCTTAATCCTGTTGGACTAGGAGAAGATTTATTAAAATTATTTGATGCTTCAGTAGATGAACTAGTGAGAATAGATGCTATCGATCAGACCAAAGCAGACAAGCAAAAATCTGCAATAAGAGAAAATATTAAAGATGTAGGTTAAAAAAATGCTATTTAGAAAACACTTACTCTTTTTACTTCCACTACTTCTCTGCTCCTGTACCACACTTCAAGCTGAAACAACTACATCCTATTATACCTGCACCCGAGTAGTTGATGGAGACACTATTGTTGTTGAAGGAATTGGCAAAGTAAGATTAATAGGCGTAGACACTCCAGAGACAGTCCATCCCAAAAAGCCAGTTGAATACTTCGGCAAAGAAGCCTCGAATTTTACAAAAAGAATGGTAGAAGGGAAGAAGGTCAGGCTTGAGTATGATTGGCAGAAGAAAGACAAATATCGGCGGACTTTAGCCTATGTATATGTTATGACCAACGATGTCAGAGATATGCCAGAATTCAAGGATAGAGCTAGTATAGAGTTAATGCTTAACGCTGAACTGATCAAGCAGGGATATGGTCACGCTTATACTCGCTATCCTTTTAAATATTTAGAACAGTTCAGAAAATATGAAAGAGAAGCGAGGGAAAACAGGATAGGGTTGTGGAAGTAAAGAGGGGAATCAATGCATGGGATTGTAACCAGTGAGACATAAACTACTTTTACTTAGTTTGACTGTTGCACTTTTATTTTTCATTCCATCAATTTGTTTAAGTTATTTTTATACAGATTATGAAGCTAAAGAGTTTTTAAGAAATATTGGATTTACAGGCTTTATCAAAGACGCTGAATTACTCATTATAGCCGGAGGAGAAATAAAAGGGAAAGGTGGATTGACGATTGACCTGCCCATATTGGGATTTGTTAATAAAAATCAAATTTATATTTTAGATTACTGTGCTAAAGGGACAGTTTACGATACAGGAACAATAGTTATAAAAACAAATGGGTTATCTATTTCTTGTGCTTATGGAATAGTTGGCGGAAGAACCTGTTTGGTCGTTGGAAGAGATTTAAAACACATAGCAACAAATTATGTAAAAAAATTAACACATTAAGTATCCTTTTAAGTATCTTGAGCAGTTCAGAAAATAAGAGAAAGAAGCGAGAGAGAATAAGAGGGGATTGTGGAAGTAAGGAAATAACATAGAGACATTAAATATCACAGGTCCTAGAGAAAGCAAGAGTAAGCTTTATTCAAGGGCGAAAGATTATCTTGGTATTCTACTATTCAATTGAGCTAATAATCCAAAAACCCTTACTCTAGTATAGCAATTCTGCTAAAAACACCACTCTAAATAATACATATACTACCACAAATTACCCACTTCTATTTACCTGTATTTTTTTAAATTAAACATACAAATTTTATAATGGAAGCGAGAATTGGCTGTATTATATAAATTTATAACCGTATTCATCACAAATAGTTAACTCTATAATTCATAGTAAATTTTCTACGCATTGGTATCCCCCATATTTTAAGTTAAATATATTATTTAATTAAAAATAACTTGAATTTTTGCTAAAATTATGTTATCATTCAAATAGATAAAAAGATGGGAATTCAATGAACAAAGAAGTCAATAATTTTCTAGTCTATATTAGCACAGAACGAGGATTGTCTCCTAAAACTGTAGAAGCTTATAGATACGATTTAAGCAAATTTAGTGAATTTATTGATAAAGAACTTGGTAAAGATTGGAAATGGAGCGATGTAGATCAGTATATAATTAAAGCATACATGCAGTTTCTTTCAGAGGTAGGTTACAAGAAAGTTAATTCCAGTGTCAGTAGAGGCAGAAAGCTAGCGACAATAAAGTCCTTCTTCAAATACCTGAATTCAGAAGGTGAGATTAAAGTTAATTTCGCAACTCAAGTTAAAATACCAAAAATTCAACAAAAAGAGCCTTCGTATTTAACAGAGCAGGAATATAAACGGTTACTACGTATTGTTAAAAAGAATGCTACAAAATATTTTAAAGCACGAGACACAGCAATTATAACCACTTTACTTGGTATGGGCTTGAGGTTAAGTGAATTAGTAGAATTAAATATTAGTGATGTTAATTTCGATGAGGGTAGTATTAAAGTAACAAGAAAAGGAAACCATGAACGGATATTGCCGGCAAATGACATAGTAATGATTGCTATCAAGCGTTATTTAAGAGAAAGGAAGGATAGAACAGTTTCCTCGCCTGTATTTTTAAGCAAGCGTAATAAGAGAATATGCAATGGTTCTGTCTGCTATTTAGTAAAGAAATATCTGAAACAAGCTCAGATAGAAAAGGATAAACTTTCTCCTCATACCTTGAGACATACGTTTGCAACTGCTCTTCTAAAACAAGGCGAGAATATCCTGACTATAAAAGAGTTATTATCTCATCGTAACCTTCGAACTACAGAGAGGTATCTTCATATAAACAATAAAGATTTAAAAAGCGCTGTAAGTAAAATTGATTTAACTACAAACTAATCAGTTGTTAGAAGAGGGCAAAGCATGAATAATACCTATCTTTTAGAAAGAAAGCTTTTAACTTCAGGTAAAACAAATCATTTAAAGAGGAATTACGATAAAGCAATTAGAGACTTCTCAAAGGTCTTAAAAATGAATCCAAAAAACATAACAGCTTACCTTTTAAGAGCAAGAACATATAGTGGAAAACAAATGCAGGATACTCAATTTATTCTTTTACGAAACAAGATTCCAAAATATTTTAACTTAGCTATAAAGGATTTAGATAAAGCTATTTCAATTAACCCAGGTAATGCTGAGGCTTATGCAGACAGGTCACATATAAAAGGACTAAAAAGGGATTCCAAAGGTGCATTTAAGGATATTGACAAAGCAATAGAGTTAGAACCTAATAATGAAAGTTTTTATTTCTATAGATGGTATGAAAACATTCGTGCTAACCGATTTGATGATATCATCGTAGATATGACGAAAGTTATCTCCATTAATCCTAAAAATTCTTTAGCCTATTCCGATAGAGGTCATGCCAAGCGTGATAAAGGAGATTATGACGGGGCAATAAAGGATTATAAAAAAGCTATAAAGATTGATCCTGGCCATATCTCCCTTTCTCTACATGATATTGGAAATGCTAAATATGAAAAGGGAGAGATTAAGGAAGCTCTTAAGACTATGGATGAATCAATAAAATTGTATAAGCAGCCAAAAGAGGAAGATTTGTTTTTAGCTATTATTTACGAAGATAGGGCAAAGATAAGATTTGCTAATGGAGATCTTAAGGGAAGAAAAGAAGACCTTGCTATGGCAGAAAAACTAGGTTTGCCTTAGTCAATGAATTTAATCATATGGGATTCTTTTTTTGTCACACCCCTGTGGTAGTTTATAATTAAAATGGAGGATAAGGATGACAAATAGTGAATTTCTTGCTGATGTAGTAAAACTTGCTGAATTAAGGATGAATTATCTGAATGAGAAAACCGGCAGGGAAAATGCGAAAGATATAATAAAAAAGAAAATAAAAAAGCTTGCTGATTCTATTGATAAAAAAGTATCCTTATCCGATAGCGTGAAATTGCCGGCAAAGAAACTCTTATACGGCAAAAAGATCTCAAAAACTGAAAGACAGATAATATTTCTTCTTCTTGCAAAAGAAGTCTCAGAAGAGGTAATTCACGGAAAACTGACAGGTTACAGGATACTGCGCGCAGTCTTTTCGGTTAATGCAGAAGCGATTGCTGCAGTCTCCTGCATAAAATCGCTAATAAAATACCGTCTTATAAAATGTTGTAATTCCAGATATGAAAGAATATCAGAAGATAATTTATTTTCATCATCATATACCCTTACTTCCACAGCAAGGGAAAAGTTACTAGGTATGAAGCATACTGCTTCCGGAAAATCTCACAATAAAAAGACAGCTGAAAAAACAATAAAAAATCTTTTAAAGAAATATTCCGGCCCAAAAGCTATATTCAACGAGCTCTCAAAATATGTTGTCGGCCAGTCCGAAGCAAAGCATATGCTGTCCATTGCGGTTTTTAATCACTTGAACAGAATATTGCTTACAGAAAAAGGGGGGAGAGCGCAAAAGAGTAATGTTCTTATGCTTGGACCAACAGGCGTTGGCAAGACATATCTGATACAGACAATAGCAAGAATAATGAATCTTCCTATTTCCCTTGTTGACATCACGAAATATACCGGCTCCGGATGGGTTGGTAAAAATGTATGCGAAATGTTTAATGAACTGATTAGAAGCGCAGGCGGCAACAAAACTCTTGCAGAGATTGGTATCGTATATATTGACGAAATAGATAAGATTGCTCAATGCGCTTCTTTTTCTTCCAGACACGGAGGCAAAATCAGGGACATAGCTGGAGACGAAGTGCAGAAGGAGCTTTTGAGGGTTGTGGAAGGAGACAACGTTACAATGAATGTTAGTAAATTTGGCTCTGATGATAATATAAACACTGAGAATATACTGTTTATAGGAGGAGGTGCATTTTCTGATATGGAGAGTATAACGGCAAAGAATAAAGCAGTAAATAGAATTGGATTTACAGCTGAATCCAATCCTGCATCTGCGCAAAGCGGTGATCCGCTGAGATTATACGCCAAAGTAACACCTCAGCATATTATAGACTACGGCTTTCTGCCTGAATTTGTGGGAAGATTTCCTGTGATAGTTCCTTTTGACGACCTTTCGGAAGAAGATCTGTCTTGCGCAATAACAGAACCGGAAGACAGCATCCTGAAGCAAATGAAGGAGACCTACGGTCATTACTTTGATTTTGAACTGACAGACGATGCTATTCAGGCAATAAGCGTTTTTGCCAAAAAGCAGGGAATAGGAGCAAGAGCATTGAGAGGGATTTTTGAGAGAGTACTCTCCAATTTTGTTCGCAGCAGTTTTGAAGAGGAGAAAAGGGATAAGATTTTAATAGGGATTGAGGATATTGAGAAGATACTTGTGTAAGGAGGGAAAAAACTAATGAATATACTTTCAACATTTTCAGCAAGAGATAAATTTAACACTCCTGATGATTATATTAGATTCAGAAATACATCACTTTATATCAGCCAAAAGCACAAAAAATTCATTGGGAACAATGAAAAGGCAAGACTTAAAGAATTATGTGAATTGATCGGCTATAAGAATTATGCAAAATTTAGGAGAAAGCTGGATAAATGGACGACGTTAGAGAATCCTATACCAAAAAAGTACTTTGATGCGATAGGGATTGCCCCGAATGTTTTGGAATTTGTTGTAGAATTGGATAATAAGGAATATAAAAATGCTCTTCTTGCACCTGTCTCAATAAATAATTTTGTGGCTAAATACATGGCATGCATATATATGCCTCAAGAAATTCCATCAACAACCGATGAATTAGAGGCAATTCAATATGTTAAAAAATTTCAAGAGACTACAAGAATACTCTGCTGGATAAATATAGCAGGACTAAAAACAATCTCTATTAAACCTGACGGTACTATTTTCCATTCATACGTCTATCCGTCAATAAAAATAGAAAATGGTAATTATGTTTTTGGGAAAAGCAATGAAGACATAGGTATCACAAAAATCGGGTGAGTGTTTATAATGAAGAAAATAACAAGAGCTTTAGCTGTTTGTTGTTGTTTGATAGTGATGTTAGGATTTGTTGGATGTGCCTCATTGAGAACGAGCCAGGTTAACAGTCCAATTCTTGACCCTATCAAAACAAACTTGAAGGCTGATATTGAAGTCGGTGAGAAAATCACAGGAACGTCTGAATTGTATGTTGTTTTAAATCTCATCAAGTTTGGCGGTGATAACAAATTCGCAGATGGTGTGACATATCCAGCGGTTCCTACCTCTCTCTAATAAATAAGGATATATAAAATGAGTTTAAATAACTTAATAGCTGAGTCTTCACTAAGTAGATTGTGGTCACATAATGAGAAACATGATTGTGGAGCAGTAACAGCATTTTTAGTAGCTAAGAGTTGTGGAACTGGTGTACCATATACAAAGAAAGAGAAGCTACAAAGAAATAAGAAACTACGATCTAGTATTAGAGTAAGTGGCTCAGGTTATGAAATAACTAAGATATATGGAATATCTAAAGAAGGTAAAATTGTTACTAAAGAAGTAGGATATTTTCTTGTAGATAGACAGGATACAGGTAACTTATATAGTGATTTGAAGAAATGGGGTGAAGAATTTGAACAGTATTCTATTTTATTTATACCTGTTGGGTCTATCTCTGGGAAAAACAAAGCGGTTCTATGTGGTACAAATCATTGTCCTAATAATGAGCTCGGATTCCATAAAGAGCGGATTTACAATAAGGGAGTATTAGGAAAATCAAATCCAATATATACATCTTATGTAAATGGAAGACCTTTTATATTTGAAACTATTGGAGATATAATATATCCAGTAAGTGGTTTTGCATGGTGGGCAATCGAATCAATTGCTAAAGAAAATTGGAAAAATATAGATGTGGAGGGAGAATAAAATGAGTTTAAATAAAATAATAACAGAGTCATCATTAAGTAGATTGTGGGCACATAATGAGAAATACGACTGTGGTGCAATAACTGCATTTCGTATAGCAAGAGATTGTGGGTTGGGTAAAGCATATACAAAAAATGAAAACTTGCAAAGAAATAAAAATTTATTAGCAAAATTAAATCAAGCAGGTTATAACGCAACAAAACTACGCAGTAAATTTATTGATGATGAAGATACACTAAAGGAATTAAGTTTTTTTGTTGTGGACGAGAAAAATAGTGGAAATATTGAAAAAGACATTGTGAGACTTGGTGAGTTTTATAAACAAGATTCTGTTTTAGTTATTCCTAAAGGCAGCATACAGAATAAAGATAAGGCTTATTTAATTGGAACAAATCATTGTAAAAAGAATCGAATTAAATATCACGATAAGGAGTTGTTTACTAAAACTAAATTAGGATATGATAGTCCGATATACACATCTTATATAAATGGCAGACCTTTTATATTTGAAGATGTAGCTTCTACTTCTATTGGCTTTCCTAACACTGGTTTTGGGTGGTGGGCTTTACATTTGATAGCTAATAAGAGGTGGCAAGATGTTGATGTTGATGATGAATTTTATGAGCTTGAGCCTGAGTGTTGTATAAAAGCAAATAATGATTGATAAAAGAGATTTTTTGTATAAAGATGTGGGTAGTTTATTTGAAACGCAAGGGGTTCACTCCCTGCTGACTACCCACATCTTATTATTGAAAAATGAACAGAATAACAGGATTGGTTTGGTACTAGGGAAATAGTTGAGCGGTTTTTAAAAACTGTTAGTATCTTACAGACCTATACTCCACTATTAAAAACAAAAGAAAGTCATTTCCATACTAATCTATTCCTCTCTTCTATGATACTTATAATGTCTAAATTTCCACTTTTTTAATGTTTTTAACGTTTTTATTATTATCTATAAACTGTTGATATGTAACAACTTAAATATGGTTGAACTTCTGATAGGTTTTACTGTTTTTTAGGTAGGAACTACTTTAAAAGATTCTCTAGATTATCCATGCCAGTAATCACAAAACTATCTATACGATTTCCCTTCTTTTTTAGAGAGTTTTTAAGACTTTCTTTTGTTTTCTTCCTTATCTTCTCTTTTGTCTCTTCTGTGTGCTTTGTCCCTTTACGCATAATTTCTCTCTCCTCTACTTACTGTTATTTAATTATACAACGACTCAGCTAATACTTTTATATGACGAACTGTCTTGTTAAACATCTACGCAAAATTGTATCATTGCCTCACGTAAAAATCTACACAAGAATATCCTCAGTGTTAAAATGAATTCCAAATGGCAGAGGAAATTCCATAGTAAAATTGGATATGATTTTTAACCTATGATAAAATAATAAAAAACTAAGGAGCATCTATTCAATGTCTAAAACAAAAAAGATAGAAATAGTTGATCGTTGGAAGGGCGAAGATACTACTAAATGGATTGAAGATCTTGGCGGATTTGATAGTCCTTTATCAGAAATGAACTGGTTTGGAACGTATTCTAATTTTATTCAAATAAAATGCCCTGAATTTTACAAGAAAAACAGAGATAAATATCGTAAAGAATGGATAGGATTCGAAATTAAAGCAACGCAATTTGAAGGGAATTCTGATATGTATTTTTTAGACACTATTATTCCCATTATATATTCCTGTGAAAAGAGGAAAACTGTTAAAGGAAAAAACCATCAGTCTGCACCAAAAAAGATGGTTCCTAAACGTCAGCCTAAGTTATATGAATTTTTGATGCACCATACTTGGGCAAAATATTTAGCAATTCCAGAGAACCTAAGTAGCCAAGAATGGTCCGAATTTGTTAACCGGGCGTTTTCAAGTATTTATGATATATCTAAAGCAACTGACGATAGCGGTGATATAGGAATAGATAGAGATGAATTTATATATCAGATTCAACTTTTAAAAGAGATTTGCTATTTAAGAATAGATAATATTAAAAAAGAAGATAAAAAGAGGTATATGTCTAGGATTTTTGATATTTTTGGGAGGAATAATAAAAGAGAATTGTATGAAAAGTGTTTTACTTCAGACGGTTGGATACTTACGGAAGAGGCTCCGAAACATTTACCAAAAGCTATTATAGATACCATAAATTATTCTTTTATACCTAATCTACCTAATCGTGTTTGGAAAGATATATCCTGTATAGAAAAACTGCTGCGTAATTTTTATAAAAGTGTATGTGATGAATTAGTAAAGAAAAAAATTATTGTTAAATGCTCCAGTATGAAGTGTCCAAAATATTTTTTATATGCTAAAAAGGCTGAAAAATATTGTGGCGAGAAATGTAGAAAGCAGCAAAACAATCTAAAATATAGAAATATAAATCCTGAAAAAAAAAAGAGAATATACTAAGAAAAAAGTAAAAAACTTAAGAGAATTCTACAAAAAATACGATATATCTTAATTTTCTATAAAGTTCAAAACTTTTCAAAATAGCATTCCAGCTCGTAATTTCCTCCTATTTTCATCATTATCCCCATACTTTAAAATCTATTTTTTAGGGTAAAAGAAGTATACTTTAAATTGCTTTTTTTACGCCCGTAAAAGTATGCGTAAGTTCTTGCGTTGCAAGCATTTAGACCTTGACTTATCATTCCAAATATGCAATAATGCATGTATGAAGAATACAAACTTCCCTACGGTTATGTCTGAAATTAATAATAAAAACGGAGGTGTAAAAATGGATCAGAAAATGCATGACGACGTTACAAAGCTACAACATATTCTAGATTTTGGAAAAACTATATATGATGACCCAGATGAAGCAATACGAAAACATAAGAAAAGCATTAGAGATAGATTACATAAACCGCTAGAACCACAAAGAAAATGTATTATCTTAG
This sequence comes from uncultured bacterium, assembly GCA_964437505.1. Lineage (GTDB taxonomy): Bacteria > JAHJDO01 > JAHJDO01 > JAHJDO01 > JAHJDO01 > JAHJDO01. The sequence continues at coordinate 15,760 of CAYTGU010000008.1, read as the reverse complement.
AGTATAAATGCCGTCGAGTCGAATTAAATCAAAGACGAGAAAAAATTATAAAATACTATATTAAAAAACTCGAAAAAAAAGGAATTAAAGACCCAAAAGAACTTTTGGAAATAGCTAAAGAAAAATTCAACGACAGATTAAATAAATGTAGCCTAAATGAGATAAAAGCATTAAAAGACTTTGAGGATTTCAGAAATGCAGAAGTAGGAACACACATCAAAAAAGTACAAAACCTAGCCATATCAAAATCATATTATAGACCTTGTTTTCGAGGTTCTCTAAAAACGTTAGAGACAATTGCTAGTTTATAAAAAATCGCAACATAATTATGTAGCTGTCAGATTGTTAATTTAGGAATTAACAGTGAGTAAACAATGATAAGAAGAAAACAGAATAAATGCAAATTAGACTACGGAGTGAGCTGGGAATATGAGCCCAAGCCTATACAAGACATCGATAGTTTACTCAAGAAAATATATGAGATTTTATTAAACGAGAACGAAACAAATAATGAAAGGAGAGAGAATGGAAGAGAGAGTTTGTGATCTATGTGGAAGGCTGGAGACTGGTAATTTTAGAGATAACCTTAACTACCTGATGTGTTCTGATTGTGTTCAGCGGCTTTTAGCAACACCTGACGACATTATAAGAGAAGGAATAAAAAAACTAAGAGAAAAAGGAATGATGAAGAAAGCTCAAATGTTGGAAAATTTTATAGGAAAGGAGGTGATTAGTTATGGAAAAAAGGTCAAGGTGCTCGATGCCAGAAAATCGAATCAGCGTGCAGGCAGCAAGCGGTCTTTTGACAGAGCTCGATATGAGCGAGCTTCTCGGATTAAGTGAGAATGTGGTAATGGACTACATCAAGAAAGGACTATTGCCAGGTGCTAGAGTTGGGTCTCAACATACAAGGAGGCGAACATTAACATCAATTCGACAATTAGTTGAATTTGTGGAAGAAAAGGCCAACTTACAAAATAGGGGATAAGTGTCTTTTTGGGATATAAAGAATGGGGTGTTTGTAAGGTATTTACAGGGTGCTTTCCCTATGAAAAAGAAGAGTAATTTTTGCACCCTATACAAACACCCTAGTTGGGAAATTTTGTGCTAAAAAATCAAGATGTATTGTTATTAACGAATAGAAAAAGGAAAATATAAGGAGGATGTAACGAAATGGCAAATAAAGAAGTGATTAATAAAATTTTTGATGTTTTCATAACACGTAAAGACACTTTTGCAACGCAGAAGATAGAGAAGAATAAGGTAATCTATAATAGGCAACCCAAGCATCTTACAGAGGAGACAATACGAAAACACTTACTAGGAGAGATAACGATAGGTGTTTATGCTTACGAACCAAAAACAAAATGGTTAGTATTAGATATTGATGATAAAGACTGTAAAAGAGTCAGGTTAATTATTGATAGTGCAAGGAAGAATAATCTCATTCCTTACTTAGAAGATTCTGGGAATAAGGGATATCATGTGTGGATATTTTTTGAAAATTTTGTCAGCATTAAAGATTCGAATAATTTAGCACATAAAATCTTGAAATCTACAAATGATAAAACAAAGTGCCCAGTTGAGATTTATCCTTCTCACAATTCTAATGCAGAATTTGGATCACTGATAAAACTTCCTTTTGGGATTCATCAACTCACACAGAAAAGGTGTAATTTCCTGGACCCGTCAGACTTTGCTCCTCTTGAGTTTCCAGGAGTTTTAGACACTATTAAAAAAACTTCATTAGATAGCTTTATAAAAAAAGCAAAATTAACTGGATCATTGAATAAAATCAAACCTTGTGTTCAAAGGATAATTGATAGTGGAACCCAGGAAGGTGCGAGAAATAAATGGTGTCACATTATTTCGTGTGAGTGCAGAAGACTCAAATATCCAAAAGATACGGCACGACAGTTGATATATAAATGGCTTTCTAGAAACACAGGAGAGACGGAGTTTTCCAAAGGTGAAGCTGACAATGTCATAAATAAGGCTTATACGAGCAAATTTAAATATGGGTGCAAAAATTCATACATTGAGCCACTTTGTATAGGAAAAAACAATTGTGGCTATTTAAAGGAATTTGCTAGAGGCAATAAATCAAATGACTTAACTATTGAAAATCAACCACATTCTCAAAAGACACCCTTTAATCCTGCGATGTTTGAAAATATGGGCTGGCAGAGAGTGGTAGGACTACTTTTTACAGGCTTTTATAGAACTGTCATACCTATACTTGAAAAAAAGAAAAACGTTGCTGTAGGAGAGTGGGTATTCGCAAAATATGAGGAATTGATGTATGAGACAAGAAGATCCAAGGGAGCGATAAGGACTTTGTTAGAAAAAGGAGAGAAGTATAAATTAATTGAAGTTAATTATGGACATTGGAAGAATAGAATAGTTACGAAAATCAGAAGAACTATTCCAATTCCTAAAATACCTTCTAGTTCAGAAATTAAACTAGTATCTAAAAAAACTCAGACTAGTTCAGAAATTGATACATATAAGAAAAGCAGACAGGGTTATTAAAACATTGAGAACCTTCGTTCACTTTTTGATACATATAAGAACATATAAGAAGAGAGGGAAAAAAGTATACAATGTGAAAGAGAGAAAAAGCTATCATCAATATGGTTGCTTCCAAAAACGAGAAGAATAAATAATTATGTTGATAATAGAATTTAGCAAGGATAATATGTTTAGAATAAGCGATTATGTAAGGGTAAAGGAGGTTGCAGAATTCCAGCTTCTATTCTTGAAAAATAAGAGTATATAGAAATCCTATCAATGAGTATAGTCTATATAAGAAGACTGGTTTAGAAAAATTATTAAAATGTATTTTCAATCATGAAAGGAGCCTAAAATGGATATTGCTATTTACGCTAGGGTGTCTACTGAGAGTCAAGAAAATGATGGTACTATAGAATCTCAACTTGCTGCTTTGCGAGAATTTGCTAATAAAGAAGGATATACTATTATAAATGAGTATGCAGACAATGGATATAGTGGGGAACTTCTTGCTAGACCAGGATTAGATAAATTAAGAGATGACGCAACAAAAAATAAGTTTGAAGCAGTATTAATACATAGCCCAGACAGATTAGCAAGAAAATATGGTTATCATTATATAATAAACGAAGAATTAAAAAAGAGTAATGTCCGTATAATATTTAAGTCTCGTCCATCTAATGATGATACTCCAGAAGATTTTATTTCAAATGGAATAACAGAGCTTGTTGCAGAATATGAAAAATTAAAAATACTAGAACGAACTAGACGAGGCAAACTTCACAAGGCTAAAAGTGGTAATATAATAGGCAGTATTCCGCCATATGGATATAAATACATTCCTAAAACCAAAAAGAAAACAGGATATTATAAAGTCAATGAAAGCGAAGCTGAGGTAGTAAAAAAGATATTTGATCTTCTCATAAATAAAGAACTTAGTGTTAGGTCCATTGCAAAAGAACTAACAAGGATAGAAATAAATCCAAGAAAAGGACTGCATTGGAGAACAAGTACATTACATAGGATTTTGCGAGATAAAACATATACAGGCGTTACTTTTTACAATAAGCATATCAGTTGTGAGTCTAAAAAACCTAAAGTTACAGGCAATTACAAGAGACGAAACAATACAAGTTTAAGATTAAGACCAGTAGATGAATGGATAGCGATAAAACTACCTAAGCATCTGATAATTATAGATAAAAAAACATTTGATTTAGCTCAAAAGCAATTAAGAAGGAACTCTAAGCTTTCACCTAGAAATGTTAAGCATAAATATTTATTGAGAGGTCTTATTGAGTGTGGAAACTGTAATTCTCCATTTCATGGTGGATCGTGTCATGAAAAATTATATTATAGATGTGGAAATAGAGATAGAACATTCCCTTTGCCAAAGGAGTGTAATGCGTCCTCAATTAAAGCTGAAAGAATAGAACCTCTAGTATGGAACGCCGTTAGCAAAGCTCTACAAAATCCAAAACTAATTATTGATCAAGTAGAAAAGAAACAGGCTAGGTTGCAAGACAATCAAAGTAATACTGAGTTTCTTATCAAAGATATAGATAAGCAAATTAATAAATTATCTGAGAAGATAGACAGGTTATTGGATATCTATACAGATGGGAGCATAAGTAAAGATATGTTAAATTCTCGGATAGGGAAGTTACAAAAGCAGAAAAACGAACTCTTGCAGGAAAGGCAGAAATATATTAATATCAAGGCTAACAAATTATCAAGTAATGTAGTTCATAGAGATATAAAATTTTACTGCGATACAGTAAAAAAGAGGTTAAAATCGCTCTCATTTGAGGAGCGAATAGAAGTTCTAAAAATTGTAACGAAGATTGTAGTAAAAGACCAAACTGTTGTTATTAAAGGAGTTATACCTGCATGGCAAAAAGAAGATTCCTCTCTTGGTTGTATTGCGTCCCAATCGTGCTGATGATTGGACCTCCTGGAGCTGGCAAGACAATGCTTGCAAGAAGAATACCCTCTATAATGCCGGATATGACTTTGGAAGAGAGTTTAGAAGTAACAAAGGTTCACTCTATTGCCGGTATTCTTCCTCAGGGAAAGGGACTTATAGCAACCCGTCCTTTCAGAGCTCCGCACCATACAATCTCCGATGTAGCTCTGATTGGCGGTACGCAGTTGGCAAGACCGGGAGAGGTAAGTCTTTCTCATTATGGAGTATTGTTTTTAGATGAGCTTCCTGAGTTCAGACGCAATACTCTTGAGGTGCTGCGTCAGCCGCTTGAGGATGGAATTGTTACTGTTTCCCGCGCAACTGCATCTCATACATATCCTTCCAGATTTACACTTGTAGCAGCAATGAATCCGTGTCCATGCGGATATTTTACGCATCCTGTAAAAGAATGCAGATGCACTCCATATCAAATACAGAGCTACATTTCCAAAATAAGCGGGCCTTTGCTTGATAGGATTGATATTCATGTGGATGTTCCAGCGCTTAATTATCAGGAGATATCTGACAGGACACAGTCTGAAACCTCTGCTGTAATAAAAGAGAGGATTAACAATGTTCGAATGATTCAGCAGCAAAGGTTTAAAGGGGAAAAGATTTTTTGCAATGCTCATATGCATGCAAAGGATATAAAAGAGCATTGTCAGCTTGACGGTCAGACTCAGTCTCTTATAAAGACAGCTATAAATAGTTTAGGGTTAAGTGCGCGAGGTTATGATAAAATATTGAAGATTGCGCGTACAATTGCAGATTTGGAGCAAAATGAGAATATAACAGCTGCTCATGTCTCAGAGGCAATTCAATATAGAAGTATGGATAGAAACTTTTGGGGGAGGTAGCTAAGGGGAAGGCGTTATGGCAGATATAGTAGTAAAGACAGTAAATCTTACAAAAGAATACATAATCGGCATACAGAGAAAGACAAGGGTTTTGGCTTTAGACCATCTGGATATAGAGGTTAATAAGGGAGAAACATTTGGACTGCTCGGGCCAAATGGTTCCGGAAAGACAACAACTCTTAAGTTATTACTGGATTTTATATCTCCTAGTGCAGGGCAAGGATGGGTTTTAGGTAAGCAGTTAGGCAATACAGAGGCAAAAAACAGAATTGGCTATTTATCAGAGGTCTCGTATTTATATAGCTATCTCACAGCATGGGAATTGCTTGATTTTTGTGGAAGCTTGTTTGGAATAGCATCAATGGAGAGAAAGAGACGCATTTATAAGATACTGGATTTGGTCGGGCTTGCAGAAAAAGCGCATGTCAGACTTTCTTCATATTCCAAAGGTATGCTGCAGCGCGCAGGGCTTGCACAAACTCTGATTAATGATCCGGATCTTCTTCTTCTTGATGAGCCAACATCAGGTTTGGATCCTATTGGGCAGCGGGAAATGAGAGATGTATTTTTAAAATTAAGAGAACAAGGCAAGACTCTTTTTCTATGTTCCCACCAGCTTTCTGAGGCAGAACTGGTTTGCGACAGAATAGGCATTTTGCATAAAGGCAGACTAAATAAAATTGGAAAACTTGATGATCTTCTAACCATGAAACATGCGGTTAAGATTAGCGTTAAAAGCATTGATGAAAAGACTCATAATAAGCTGGATAAAATCACAGAAATTTCTATTGTTGAAGGAGAAACTGATAAAGACACGTTAGAAATTAGCCTAAATGAACATATTGTTAATACTGTTGTAGACATTCTAAGATCCAGCAATAGCCAGATATTATCTATTATGCCAATAAAGAGGTCATTAGAAGAGATTTTTGTTGAAGCAGTGGAGAATAATGAGTCAGAATAGAATTGAAATAAAAATCTAAAAGGAGAGCATGTAATGGAAAGCGCAGTTAAAGTTGATGTGGAAGCAGCAAAAGGTTTAGGGCTTACTGAGCAGGAGTTTGAGCAGATCAAAAAGCTCATGGGCAGAGAGCCGAATTTTACAGAATTAGGGGTTTTTTCAGCTATGTGGAGTGAACATTGCAGTTACAAGAATTCACGCAAGTTATTCAAGCTTTTTCCAACCAAAGGTAAACAGGTATTGGTTGGTGCAGGTGAGGAAAATACGGGAATTGTTGATATAGGAGATGGATTGGGCGTAGCCTTCAAGATAGAATCGCATAACCATCCTTCGGCAGTGGAACCATTTGAGGCATCTGCTACAGGTATAGGTGGATGTTTAAGGGATATATTTACAATGGGAGCAAGACCCGTTGCAGGTTTAGGTGCATTGAGATTTGGAAGTTTAGATAATGAGAAGGTTAAATTCTTATTCAAAGAGGTAATCAGGGGACTGGCTCATTATGCTAATACTGCAGAGATTAATGCTGTTGGTGGCGACAGCTATTTTGACGAAAGCTATGAAGGAAATCCTCTGGTTAACGCTTTTGCTATAGGAATTGTAAAACATAAGGATATTGCAAGAGGCGCTGCATCAGGAATAGGAAATTCCGTATATTACATAGGGGGAGATACAGGCAGAGACGGGGTAGGCGGAGCGAGTTTTGCATCCAAGGAAATTACTGAGGAATCTGCCTCTGATACAAGCAGTGTTGCTATAGGTGACGCAGAACTCGGGAGACGATTGAGAGAGGCGTGTCTGGAACTAATAGAACAAGGACTTGTTGCAGGGATGCAGGATATGGGAGCCGCCGGGCTTACCTGCTCATCCTGCGAAACAGCCTCAAGAAGCGGAACGGGTATCGAGATAGATGTTGCCTTAGTTCCTCAAAGAGAAAAAGGAATGACTCCCTATGAAATCCTTTTGTCTGAATCTCAAGAAAGAATGCTTGCTATATTAAAAGACGGAAAGGAAAAGGAGGCGTTAGATATATTAAAAAAATGGAATATCAACGCGGTAAAAATCGGGAAGGTTACAGATGATAAAATGATGAGAGTTAAAGAAAATGGGGTAGTGGTTTGCGAAATTCCGCCACAAGCTCTTACGGAAAAAGCGCCTTTGTATGATAGAGATGCTAAAGAGCCTTCTTACTTAAAAGATGCTCAAAATCTGGATAGAAAATCTATAACAGAACCAGATGATTTCGATAAAGTGTTGTTGCAACTGCTTGATTCTCCAACTATTGCAAGCAAAGAATCAGCATATAAAAACTTTACTGCTATAGATAAGGATGAAGTTATAGTTGGAGCAGGTTCAGATGCAGCTGTAGTTAAAATTAAAGGCACTAAAAAGGCTTTAGCAATAAGCGTGGATTGCAACGGGAGATATTGTTACTTGAATCCTTATAACGGTGCGATGATGGCTGTTTCGGAAGCGGCAAGAAATATAGTCTGTTCAGGGGGAAGACCTCTTGCTATTACTGACGGCTTGAATTTCGGCAATCCGATGAAGCCGGAAAATTACTGGCAGTTTAAAAAATGCATAGAAGGACTTTCTTCAGCGTGCAGGGCTTTAGATACACCTGTTGTAAGTGGTAATGTGAGTTTCTATAATGAGAATCCTAAAGGATCGATAGACCCGACTCCTATGGTAGGAATGATAGGGTTGATAGACGATGCAGACAAACATATTACTCAGGAGTTCAAGAATGAGGGTGACGTAATAGTTCTTTTAGGTAAAAACAAGGCTGACCTTTCGGGGAGTGAATATTTGTATATGGTTCACAATCAGAAAAAAGGCAATCCTCAGATAGATATGCAAACAGAGAAGTCCGTTCAGAAAACATGTCTTGAGGCAATTGAATCAGATATTATTAATTCCGCTCATGATTGTTCAGAAGGCGGCTTAGCTGTAACTTTGACTGAATCATGCATCTCAAGTCCAAACAAAATGCTTGGCGCTGTAATAGAATTGGATGGCTTAAAAAACAATGATATAAGAATGGACGAAATTTTATTTGGAGAAGCTCCTTCCAGAATAGTGGTTTCCTTAAATAAAGACAAAATGGATCTTCTGGAAAAAATAATTCAGAAACATTCCATTGCATATGCTATTCTTGGAGAGGTCAGTGGAGAGAATCTGGTAGTTAAAGACAAGCAGGAAAGCATTATAGATATTTCTGTTAAAGAATTAAGCGATACATGGAGGAACGCAATTCCACGAAGATTAGAAAAATAAAAAGAAAGGATAATATAACGATGCAGCAAGTAAAAATAATCCCATGTCTGGATATAAAAGACGGACGTGTAGTTAAAGGTGTAAAGTTTGTTGAATTAAAAGATGCACGTGATCCTGTAGAAGCAGCAATTGCTTATTGTAACGCAGGCGCAGATGAACTTGTTTTTTTAGATATAGCTGCTTCTGTTGAGACAAGAGCAACACGCTTGGATTGGGTAAAGAAGGTAAAAGATGTGACCACTGTGCCATTTTGTGTTGGTGGAGGCATAAGAAATTTAGGCGACATGCAGACTCTTTTTGATCTGGGAGTAAACAAAGTATCTGTTAATACATCTGCTGTTAAAAATCTCTCTTTAATCAAAGATGCTGCTGAAAAATTTGGCAAAGAAAGAATTATTGTTGCCATTGACGGGAAGAAAAATCCATCTGAGGGTAGCCGTCCGAGATTAGAGCTTGTGATTATGGGTGGAGGGGAATCGGCTGACATGGATGTGGTTGAATGGGCAAAAAAAGTGGAGCAGTTGGGCGCGGGAGAAATTCTCCTAACAAGCAAGGATGCGGATGGCACAAAAGAGGGGTACGATATTGAGATGACCAAAGCAGTAGCAGAAGCAGTCTCAATTCCTGTTACCGCCTCTGGCGGTGCAGGAAAACTAGAGGATCTTTATGAAGTCATAATCCAGGCTAAAGCAGCTAATGTCCTATGCGCTTCGGTATTTCATTTTGGAGAGCTTACAATTCCTGAGGTAAAACGATATTTACAGGATAAAGGTATCCCTGTAAGAATATAGGAGGTAATTATGGAAAAATATATTCAGGCAGAAAGCGAGAAAAAAAAGAAAAAAGGTTGTTTTTTCTGGGGTCTCATAGGTTGTGGGGGACTGGTGCTGTTTGTTGCGATATCGGTTGGAGCACTGCTCTTCTTTGTGCGAAGTAAATTTGTAAAATACAGCTCAAATGAACCAATTCAAATTGAGCAAGTATCTTTCTTATCCGGGGAAGATAGGGATATAAAAGGAAGGATCAAAGGTTTAAAATCCATATCACAAAAAGGGGGAGAATTTGTTCTTACTGATAGAGATTTAAATCTGCTTATTGCCTCTAATCCCCAGTTTAAGAATAGAGCTTACGTTGATTTTACGGGAGACAAAATCAACATTAAATTTTCCATACCATTTATGAAAAGATATATTAATGGAGATCTTTCCGGAAAACTGATTATGAAGGATAGCTTATTAAAACTGGAAATAGACAGATGCAATGTAATGGGATTCAAGACACCTTCTAAAGAATTAAGAGACAAAATTGCTTCTAGCTTAGTTAAAGGACTGGAAAACAACCCTGAATTTAGAAAGATTGAAAGAAGAATTGAACATATATATCTGGAAAAACAAAAGTTACATATAAAGTTTAAGCCTGTAACATAGATGCATGCTCATTAATAATGCGTATATTCCCCAGATTAATCATATTAGGTGTAATCTGCTGTGAACCAAGTTTTCTTTCGGTAAATGTACCGTGATAGTCAGAGCCCCCTGAAATGAGGAGGCTATTTTTAATGCAATATTGAATGTATTTCTCGTTTTCTCCCTCTCTGAAATATGGAGAATAACACTCTATCCCTGTGATTCCCCACTCACGCCATTCATCAAGCTCTTTCTCGGGGAAATGATCAAGGCAACTATAGTAAGCGGGAGGATGCGCTAAGAACGGATATCCTCCAGACTTTCTCGCAATATCTATTACTTCATGCGGTGTAGAAAATATTCTGAATCTTGAAATAAAATCTCCTGCAAGAAGAAAATACTCATCAAGATTTTTGATCACATTTTTATCCAGTAAATAATTTAGTAATTTAATCCCTCCTCTCCTGGGATCATATGAATATGCATTAAATTCTTCCAGGCTAAGCTGAGGAATTTTGCTTGAAAAACTTTTTATAAACTTATCGCAAAAGTTTCCTTCTACGTCTTGAGTATGTCTTCTCAAAAGCTCTCTCAATTCTTTGTTGGTTTCATCAAACCCATAAACTGTGATGTGGAAATCCTTGCCTTTGAGTGTTGATGAAATCTCAACTCCGGGAATATATGATATTTCTTTTGATTCTATAACTTGGTGTATTTCTGAATTGCTTGCAATAGAATTATGATCTGTAACAGAGAATAGAGTTATATTATTATTTATACATTTATCTATAATTTCCTCTGCCGTAAATGTTCCGTCAGAGGCGCATGAGTGGATATGCAAATCTACATACATAGTAATTTATTCCTTAGAGAATGCCATTTCGCTGTTATCTGCAATAATCAGCCTAATTATATAACTATCATATAATATTTTCAAATTTATGTATAATCTACAACATATTGGAAAAGCTGCATTGGTTAATAATATATAACTCAAATAAGCCTTTCGGCACGTTTTCTCGCTTGCGATAGAAAGACGGCAGGATCCTTAAATTGAGAATTTTTGATATCCGCTTCAAGAAGAAGGTTGCCTGAATAGCGAAGTCCATGAAATACTTTTCGAAACTGTTCCCAGTCAATCGCACCCTCAAAAGGTAGAACATGGGTATCCGTTCCATTGTTATCGTGGATATGGACAGTAAGTAGTCTGTTACCAAATTGTTCAAGCAATGTGAAACACGTCCCACGGACGTTCTCGTGACCTGAATCGTAACAGAGTCCGACGTGGTCATCATTGAATTCGGACAAAAAGTTTATCAAGACCTGATCATATTCGTCTTTTTGCCCGTTTTCCATTGCCAGTTTTACCCCCCGAGCATCCGCATACGCTGCCAGTATGCTCACGCTCCGACGTCCCTGCTCAATCATTTTGTTGCGAACTTTACCTTGCGGTATGCCATACGGCTGAATGAGGTGAATAACCACAATCTTGCCATCCAGTTCTGCTGCCGTATCTATAGCGATTTGACATTGGCGAATAGACTCTAAGCGCTCTGTCTCATTAAGCGAAAACAGTCGGTCACCTTCAGGGAAAGGGGCATGCAGAGAGTCAATCGTCATGCCATATTCCTTAAGTAGTTTTCGCGTTGTAGCTCTTTGTTCCTTCGTGATGTAACCCGAATTTTGGATGTTGCCGCCGAGAGCCACGACCTCAAATCCTGCCTTGCTGATCATCGGAATCACTTTGGCAAATGGAAGCGCTTTGTCAAATGAGGTAAAAATTGCTGGTTTCATTGTTTTCTCCTATTTAGTTTTTTTATTATCTAAGGCTATCTTGATTTTCTCATTCAATGGTACGGGGAATGCCTAACTTGCTAAAAGCAACCAATTACTATGAATTTTTGCATTTGGGGGCCATTTTCCCCTAATTAGTTTATATATTTTAGTAAAGGTTTATTGTCAAATACTATGCAACAATCAATTAATTTTCAATCTACCCAATCGTTCTAATACATCTTTAACTATAATGTCGTCAATATTTTCAGCCAATCCATAGCCATATACAAAGTGGTCTGCACACCATACTTCATATCCGCCTCTATGTCTTGCCTCCCTTGTCGGGATATAGCCTATGTAATCATTAGCAAGACTAGAACATAAAGTATATTGAAAAGGGCTTAATTTTCTGATTCTTAGAGCAATCTCTGAAAATAATTCTCCAGGGAAAGGGATAAGAACGATATCTCCAAGCCGGAGAATTGATTGCAAATAATTTTTGCCTTTTGCTCTCTCTTGCTCAGGTTTTTCATGCTCTCTTATAACAGCATTCCAATGATTGTACATGTACATTGGAGTGCCATATTTATTTTTATCTGGTTCAAGTTTTATAATTTCACGTTTAGCTTTTTCTGAATCATGTAAAGGAGCATAAGGAAATAAAACTTCCTCTGTAATGATATTTAAAATAATGTCATCGGAGTATTTTTTTATCTTAACAAAGGCATTCAATGCATCTGCTGCAGCCCTATAGCCAACTTCTCTTATAGAATCAATCCCGTCACCTACGCCAGCCGAAAACAAACCATTTTTTTGGAAAGAACTAGTTCTGGGACCAGTATCGCCAATAGAACCATTGATAAACATAACAGGAGCTTTAATCTGTTTCTCAATCCTGTCAGTCATGATACCTGGCCAATCTCTTGAAACTACAGCGGCAGTTCCAAAAGCTGTGGCGTGTGCACCATAGTGAACAATCATTCCGGCAATCCCGTTTTTATCCTTAAATGAAATTACTGTCATTTCTGGGTCAAATGACCCTCCCGGGTCGCCATCGAAGGAGATAGTGCCGTCCTTTCTGACTTCTCTTCTGTTTACGCCGGTCTCTGAGTAAATTGAGCCGACTCCAATTTTAACCGGTCGAAGATTTTTTGAAGCTTCAACAGCAGAAGCAACTATCTCCGGTATTATTTTTTCAATATATTTTGTTTCTTTGTTACCCCATCCTGGCATTCCTATTGTGTTTGGAGCTGTATGTGAATGTATAGCGGTAATAATAATATTCTGCTTGGATATTCCTGTTTCAGTATTGATTGCTTCCTGTATTGCGTCAACATCCTCTTCTTCAATCCCCAACCAATCCAAGCTAATTAATATTATTTTTTTTTTACCCTTATTAATAAAAATGGATGTTGCATTAAGTCTATCATTGATAATTTTGGCAGGCCTTATTTCAATTCCATAACCTCCAAGCCTTACAGAAGGATCTGGAGTAACATCTTTGCGGCCAAAACCGAATTTAATTATACTTTGTTCAACAGACATAATTCCTCCTACAATTGGTTATAGTTTAGCTTGGAAAGTTAATCTTTTCAATATTTTATCTCTTTTTGATACTTTTTAATCTTTTTAATTGCCTCTATAATTAAATCAACATTTTCCTTTTCTATGAGAAAGTCCTTACCAAGAGCAATTACTTCCGATTCAAATACCCGTTCTGCTACCGGGCATTTCACCTGAGAATAATCAATCTTCTTCCCATACAATGGACAACTGATGGGACAACCAGTCCTTCCGAAGTTCATCTCCTGAAATACAGAATTTTTATAGAGGGGTTGGTTATGAGCTGTACTTGCTGATATTCCCTCTGCCTTTAATGTTTCTATAAACTTATCCCTTGATAAGCCTCCAAATTCTTTTCCGTTGTAGCGAATAAAATAAATGTAATAACCTCTTTTGGTAATGCGAGAGTCTCTTTTTAAAGCGGAAACACCTTCAATCTTACTTAATAATTGCGCCAAATATTCCCCATTTTTATATCTAATTTCTGTCTGCTCTGGCAAACGATTAAGTTGACTTAAAAGAATCGCTCCCTGAAATTCCGTCATCCGATAGTTCCACCCACAAAGAGCATGTTCATAGGTTGGTGCTCCGCGGAATCTACCAATGTGATGATAAGCGTAACATTTACCTGCTAATTCTTCATCATCGGTAAGCACTATCCCCCCTTCCCCGCAGGTTAAAGGCTTGCCCATCTGAAAGCTGAATGTTCCCATATTACCAATCGCTCCTACCTTGCGACCGCGCCACTCTGAACCATGAGCCTCGGCTGCATCTTCTATGACTAAAAGATTATGCTTTTTAGCAATCTCCATTATCCTATCCATATCAGCAGGATATCCGCCATAATGAACAGGAATAATTGCTTTTGTTTTCTCAGTAATTGCTGATTCTATTGCCTCAGGTGATATTTGATAAGTTTCCGGTTCAATATCAACAAAGATTGGGATTGCATTGATCATAACTACGGAAGTAGCTGTAGAAATAAATGTAGCTGCCGGTACAATTACCTCATCCCCTGCTTCTATCCCTCCTGCTTTTAACGCCAGTTCTATAGCTGCGCTTCCATTTACCACAGCTATCCCATACTTGGCATCGGAAAATTCAGCAAATGACTTCTCAAACTGACCTACTTTAGAGTCATTCTGGTCCTTATAAGCACCTCGCCACCACTTACCGCTACGAAGTACTTCAATTAGCGCTTTCTCCTCTTTTTTATCAAAAACAGGCCATTGCGTTTTTAATCCTTCTGACGCTACTTTTTTACCACCTTTAATTGCTAAATTCATTTTATATTCCCTCCTTATCAATTTTTAAATTATGTTTTATTATCTTAAACTCATTGGATTTTTAATTATGAACATATCTAATTCTTCATAATCTCTTTCTGCAATAAGTTTCTGAATGTAGTTTTTATCGCAACTTCTCACAATCTCTAATAGCGCTTCAAAAATATTTTTGCTGTTAAGAAGATGCTTTGTGGATACTTCCTTTTTCTGTGTTACCTTCTTATACTTAAACTTTCAAACCTAATTTCTCTTCCAGATACTTTTTGCTTATAAAAGCGCTTTCTTTATTAGTAGATCGCGATTTGTCAAGTTCTAGCGTTAAATAATCGTCATATCCATTCTCTTTTAATAGCTTAAAAATGGACTTAAAATCAACATTCCCATTTCCCAACTCGAGAAAATCACTATACACTTCAAAACCTTTGTTTTCTCCTTCAACGACCTTCATTTTTGTACTCTTAATTACATCTTTTAAATGAACGAATCTTATTCTATCTATATATCTTTTAAATATTTTCACAGGATCACATTTTCCGAGCACTAAATGTGCCGTATCCGGACATAAAGAAACATATTCCGGGTCTGTATTCTGCATAATAAAATCTATCTCATTCTCATACATTACCATTGTGTTATTATGCGGATGAACACAGGGTATAACATCGTATTCTTTTGCGATATGGCTAATTTTTTCAATCGTCTTCAAAACACGTGCTAATTCTTCTTGAGTCGCCGCTCTTCCTGAATTCCCTGGTGCTTGTACACTTATCCGATGAACATTATTTATTTTAAGAAATTCTATTTTACTTTTTACCTCTTCGACATCGGCTTTCTCATCACCTGTCTGGTGAAAATAAAAGCTTACCGGATAAACGCCATATTCGTCTGTGATTGTCTTAAATTCATGGGCATTGTTTTTAAATACATTTATCGCATTCCTTACACTTTCAAACCTTGTAAATCCAACTTCTTTTATATCCTTAAGCGCCTGTATCATCTGCTCCTTGGTATTAAGTCCCCACGGCCATATTGCATAAGCGAACTTTTGTTTAGACATATGATTCTTACTCCTTTCTTTATGTTTTATTACTTCCACAACTTCTTCGAATTATAAGTTTAGTTTTTAAAACTATCTTCTTAGTCTCACCTTGACTATT
>CAYTGU010000007.1:0-79009 GCA_964437505.1 uncultured bacterium | reverse complement strand
GAATTAATTGCGTCTATATCTCGAATGGGATTAATTGAACCTTCCACATGATAAATCGATTCATCTTCAAATGAGCGGACTATATGGCAAAGCGCATCCACATCTGCGATCTTTACAAAAACCTCTCCGCTTGATACGGTTTCCTTTTCTATTTTAGGAAGAAGCGCTATGTCTATTGTTGCAGGAGCCTCTTTTTGAGGAGCATACATAGATACAAGTTTATCAAATCTAGGGTCTTTTACCTTTACAACACCTGGGATTACATCTGTTTTTAGATTATCAGATATATTGAGCTTCTCCTGCAGGAGTATTTCAAATAAAGTCTTCTTGCCAACCTGAGGAAGTCCTATGATCCCTATTTTCATGCCGCTACTATAACAAAGGGCTCTTGGTCTTGTCAAAAAAAAAGAGTACATATTCTATTGACATTATACGGACTTGGCATTATCTTATTTATCTAAGTTGAAGGGAGAGAATTAGTGAATTCATATATCAAATCGGCTGAGAGAACTAAAGACATTAAATATGCTGTTAGGGATATTATACTAATAGCTGAGAAGGCAGCCTCTCAGGGCAGGAAGATGCTTTATCTCAACATAGGCGACCCAATAAAATTTGATTTCAAAACGCCGCGTCATATTATTGAGGCTACATATAATGCAATGAAGAAGGGATTTACTGGATATTCCCCGTCATCCGGAATTGATGAAGCAATTGAATCTGTTAAGAATGAAGCACATAGAAAGGGAATACGCAATATTCAGGATACCTTTATCACAAATGGAGGAAGCGAAGCTATTGAAATAGCATTGACAAGTCTTGTGAATCCTGATGAAAATGTATTGGTGCCTTCACCTGGTTATCCTTTGTACACAGCAGTGCTGACAAAGCTCGGCGCAGGAATCAATCCATATTACCTGGATGAGGAGAATGACTGGCAGCCAGACATTAATGATATAAAGAAAAAAATAGACAAAAATACAAGAGCGATTATTCTTATAAATCCTAATAATCCAACAGGCGCAGTTTACACAAGGGAAACTCTTACACAAATTGTTGATCTTGCTCTTGAGCATAATCTCGTAATATTTTCCGATGAAATATATGACAAACTTGTTTTTGATACTAATGAGCATATCGCTACCGCTTGTATCTCAAAAGAGGCATCTGTTCTTACTTTTGGCGGACTTTCAAAGTCATACCTTTCCCCAGGACTGCGTATCGGATGGTGTGTTGTAAGCGGTAAAGAGGAAAATACGGGAGACTATTACAGGACTATGCAGAAACTAACACGTGCAAGACTCTGCGCAAATCATCCTGAGCAGTATGCAGTAAAGCCAGCTCTGGAAGGAGATCAATCACACATAAAAGAGGCAAATGCAAAGCTTAAACAAAGGGCAGATATTACACACCAAATGCTCAATGCTATTCCAAACGTCAGGTGTGTAAAACCAAAGGGAGCGTTTTATGCATTTCCTAGAATAGATGTAGCAGTATCGGACAGAAAATTTGTTTCTGATTTAATCTATGAAACCGGGGTTGTTGTTGTTCCAGGCGCAGGATTTGGCCAAAAGCCAGACACAAAACACTTCAGGATTGTTTTCCTGCCGGAAGAAGATATTTTAAGAGAGGCATACAAAAAAATCGGGCAATTCATGACTAAATATAAATAACTGCTTTAAAATACAAAGAGAAGGAGAACTATGAAGACAAAAAAATCTGTATTTGCGCTTTACTTTGGAAGTCGTGGCTTTTTCCCTGCAACACTGCTTAAAGGTGCACGTAATGAAATGAGTGCAGCTCTGAACAAACTGGGACATGAGACTCTAATGCTGGACGCTAATGCTACGCGCAACGGAGCAGTTGAAACTGTAAAAGAAGGAAAGATATTCGCTGATTTTCTTCAAAAAAATAAGGGACTGTTTGATGGTGTAATTCTGTGCCTTCCCAATTTTGGAGATGAAACAGGCGCAGTTGCAGCTCTTAAAGATGCGGGTGTTCCTATATTAATCCAGGCATATCCAGATGAACTGGATAAAATGAGACCAGAGTTGCGAAGAGACGCATTTTGCGGAAAGTTCTCCATCATGGATATGTTTTGTCAGAACGATATACCCTTTACTGCGCTTAAACCGCATACTGTGCATCCGAAAGATAAAAAATTTGCTGTAAATATTGATTCTTTCGACCGAACATGCAGAGTTGTGAATGGAATGAAAAAACTGGTTGTTGGAGCCATAGGCGCGAGAACAACAGCCTTTAAAACGGTTCGCATTGATGAGCTGGCGTTGCAAAAGTACGGAATTACTATGGAAACATTGGACCTGTCTAATATTTTCGCAAGAATGTCCTCATTCAAGGATACTGATAAAAAGATACAGGCAAAGACAAAGAGGTTGGAACAATATTGCTCATGGAAAGGAGTTCCTCAAAAAGCGTTTCATACCATTGTGAGACTTGGAGTTGCAATTGATAACGTTATTGAGGAATATGGGATGGACGCAGTAGCAATCCGCTGCTGGATCGAAATGCAGCAGCAGCTTGGCATCTCACCATGTGTTCTTTTAAGCGAGATGAATGATCGTGGTATGATTGCTGCCTGTGAGGTAGATGTGGGCAATGCAGTGGCCATGTACGCCTTATCTCAGGCATCAGGTAATGTTGCAACAGTTCTAGATTGGAACAATAACTATGGAGATGAAGAAGATAAATGTATCCTTTTTCACTGTGGTTCAGCACCGCAAAGCATGATGACAGGCAAGGGTAAAATTACCGACCATGCAATCCTGGCCAATGCTGTAGGTAAAGGATGTTCTTATGGATGCAACGTAGGTCGTATTGCGCCTAACCCAATAACATTTGGCAGTATGCTGACTGAAGCAGGTAAACTGAAGTTCTATCTCGGAAAGGGACGTTTTACAGATGATACTATCCCTGAAGATTTCTTTGGTTGTGCGGGAGTGGCAGAGATTGATGGATTACAGAATGTGCTTCAAAAAATAGGATATATGGGACATCGTCATCATGTTAGTGTTACTTCCTCTCATGTGCTTGAGCCAGTAAAAGAAGCATTTGAGAAATATCTCGGCTATGAGGTAAGTGTAGTATGAGTCTGTTAGTATATGAATAGCAACAGTATAGTCATAAAAGGCGCTCGTCAGCATAATCTTAAAAACATAGATCTGGAAATTCCACGAAATAAACTTGTTGTTATTACAGGCCTGAGTGGTTCAGGCAAATCCTCTCTGGCTTTTGATACTATATATGCGGAAGGACAGAGAAGGTATGTAGAAAGCCTGTCTTCCTATGCGCGTCAGTTCCTTGAACAAATGGATAAGCCGGATGTTGACTATATTGGAGGGCTTTCTCCTGCTATCTCCATTGAACAAAGAACCTCTGCAAGAAATCCGCGCTCAACAGTTGGAACAGTAACAGAAGTCTACGATTATCTGAGAGTGTTATTTGCACGTATAGGAAAAGTCCACTGTCATAAATGCGGAAGAAGGATCGAGCGGCAAACTCCACAGCAAATTATTGACAATATTATGAAACTCCCTCAATCCTCTAAAATTATGCTTATGTCACCAGTAGTAAGAGGTAGAAAAGGGGAGTATAGCGCGTTTTTTGAAGACATCAGAAAAAAAGGCTTTGTAAGACTCAGAGTTGATGGAAATATCTGTAATGTGGAAGAAAACATTAAACTCGATAAGAATAAAAAACACAATATTGAAGTTGTTGTAGACAGACTCGTTATAAAACCTGATATCAAATCGCGACTTACCGATTCCGTAGAAACCGCTCTGAAACTGGGTGAAGGTTTAATTTTAGTGTGCGTTAACAATAAGAAAGATATCCTATTCAGCGAACATTTTGCATGTATTAATTGTGGAATAAATTATTCTGAACTTACACCTCGCATGTTTTCGTTTAATAGTCCTTATGGAGCATGTAAAACGTGTAATGGACTGGGCAGGAAGATGGAAGTCGATCCGGACCTGATTGTGCCTGATGGCAATCTGTCAATTAATGATGGCGCAATTGTTTCATGGAGCGATCCAATAACAACAAGACGCCATCGCTGGAAAGCGGCAACAAGAAGATACCTATTTCAGATGCTGGAGACAGTTGCTGAGCACTATAATATAGACCTTGATGTTCCATTCAGGAATTTAAGCAAAGAACATCAAAACATGATTCTGTACGGGACAGAAGAAAAACTTGATTTTACGCTGCGGCTCAGACGCAGAATCCACAGACATACAATGAAATTTGAGGGGGTAATTAACAACCTTGAGAGAAGGTGGAGCCAAACCGATTCTGAATATGTAAAGTCGGAGATTTACAATAAATACATGAGAGTCAGATTATGTCCTGAGTGTAAAGGTGCAAGACTTTCCCCTCAGAGTCTTGCTGTGAAAATCAATAAGAAATCAATAGCAGAAATATGTTCTTTATCAATCAAATCTACTATCAGATTCTTTAATAATCTGCGTTTGGGGAAAACAGAAGAACTTATTGCGCGTGATATTCTAAAGGAAGTCAGGGAGCGCTTAACATTTCTCTCCAATGTAGGACTTGACTATATTACTTTGGATAGAACAGCGCAGACCCTTTCAGGAGGAGAAGGAGAGAGAATCAGGCTCGCTACACAAATTGGTTCAAGTCTTGTGGGAGTGCTGTATATTCTGGATGAGCCAAGTATTGGGCTTCACCAGAGAGATAACAGAAAATTGCTGAAGACATTGACCAGTCTACGCGACCTGGGGAATACAGTTATTGTTGTAGAACATGATGAACAAACAATAAGAAATGCAGATTATGTAATAGATCTTGGTCCGGGAGCTGGTATCCATGGCGGAAATATTGTAGCGTGTGGCAAGCCGGAAGAAATAATAAAAAACAAGAATTCTATTACAGGTAAATATCTGTCAGGAAAAATCAAGATTGATACACCTAAACAAAGAAGAAAACCAACTGAAAAGCAGCTTAGAATACTGGGAGCTTTTGAACATAATTTAAAAAAGATAAACGTAAATATTCCTCTAGGGTTATTGGTCTGTGTTTCAGGCGTATCTGGTTCCGGCAAAAGCACACTGGTTGACGAAACACTGTATAGGGCTCTGGCTCAAATCCTATACGGTTCAAAAGAAAAACCGGGTAAACATGTTGATATTAAAGGATTTTCTCAAATAGATAAGGTTGCAAATATCACTCAGTCGCCAATAGGCAGAACCCCACGTTCTAACCCTGCCACATATACAGGCGCTTTTGATTATATAAGACGTTTGTTTTCTCAGGTTCCTGGCTCAAGAGCAAGGGGATATAAGCCAGGAAGATTCTCTTTTAATGTTAAGGGCGGAAGATGTGAGGCATGTAAGGGGGACGGTTTAATAAAGATTGAAATGCACTTTCTTCCGGATGTTTATGTAACATGCGAAACATGCAGAGGAACACGATTCAATAGAGAAACTCTGGAGATAAAATACAAGGATGAAAACATAGCAGATGTTCTGGATATGACAATTGAAGAAACAATGAAACTTTTTGAAAATATTCCACCTGTAAAAAGGAGACTGCAGACTCTGAATGATGTAGGGCTGGGGTATGTGAAATTGGGACAGTCTGCTACCACTCTCTCAGGAGGAGAAGCGCAAAGGGTTAAGCTGGCTAGTGAATTAAGCAAGGTTTCAACAGGCAGGACGCTCTATATACTTGATGAACCAACCACAGGCCTGCATTTTGCAGATGTTCAAAAGCTATTAGACGTTTTAGGAAGATTAGTGGATAAAGGGAATACAGTGGTGGTAATTGAACATAATTTAGATGTTCTAAAAACAGCTGATTATATTGTAGATCTTGGACCGGAGGGAGGAGACAATGGGGGAGAGGTTGTAGCAGAAGGAACTCCGGAACAGGTTGCTAAGAATACGCTCTCATATACGGGAAGATTTTTAAAGAAGGTTTTAAAATGATAATAGTAGATGAAGTTGTTGTTGACGAGGATATTTTAAAAACCAATTTTTCCTGTTGCCTTGAGGTCTGTCACGGGGAGTGTTGTGCAACAGGAGACTTTGGAGCACCAATATCTGAGGAAGATGTAAAAATAATAGATGAACATTTAAAAGGGATTGAACAATATCTTCCGGGTAAAAATATAAAACTCATAAAAAAGAATGGATATACAGAAACATATCGAAGCGGAAGCCGTTGTGTTGAGTCTCTTTACGATAACGGACCGTGCGTTTTTTCATACAAGCATGAAGGAATAACCAAATGCGCTATTCATACTTATTGTGTAAACACTAAAATAGACCCCGTTCAAATAAAACCCATCTCCTGCTCTTTATTTCCAATAAGGGTTATACGGCTGGGGAAAATAATATCATTAAGATACTGCCGATATCCTGAATGTAAATCAGCTTTAGGAGGCTCAATCCCTGTCTTTCAGACGTGTAAGAAAGCCCTTATCAGAATGTTTGGCAACCAATGGTATGAAAAACTAGAGAAATGTTATAAAGAAAGTTCTATATAAGCTGCAGCTTTTTTCTTATAAGCCATTCTGCACTGAGAAGTATGATAAAAAGAAAGAGCAGTAAGGGAGAGTTGTGCAATTTTATTCTGTAGGATGTGATTGTCTGTCTATGCCTGACTTTTATTTCATTTAAAATACCATCTATATTCTTTGGTGTATGATATGCTCCTCCTGTAGATAACGCTATGTCCTTGAGCAGGATGTCGTTCAAACCAATGTCTTCCTCTTCCATGTAGGGATTGCCAACAGCAAACTCAATTAGTTTCTCTTCTGAAATGTCTTCGCTTTTGGCAGCAGCCTTTAATTGGTAATATCCGATGTCATCTGCCTCGTAATCTGCTCCATATTCTCCTGTTTTACCTTCCACATTAGTCAAGTTCAGAAAGGTCTTTTTATTCAATGGTGTAATTATTTGACAATTTATATTTGCTTTATCATATCTGCGATATTCTTTATCGTACGCAGATGCCATAATATGAATTATCTCACCAGGCTCATAATAATCCTTGTTTGTATATATGATGAGATGATCTGTGCCTTCTTTCGGCTTTTTATCTCCAGAGCACAGCCATCTCACCATCTGTCCCCAGAATGTCTGATACGTACTAATATCTTCGGCAAATGCCCATTTCCATGTAGAATCAGTTGCTATAGTTGCTGATTTTCCTTCTCCATAATTTTGAACTATCAATACTGGCCATTTTCTCCCCGAGACTTTAAAGTCTGAAGCGTAAAGCAACACTACAGCCCCAGGCTTAGGTCTTGAGAGAAGATTAAACCCGGATAAAGCAGGTAATGTTCTTATATTCTTTAGGATTGGATGTCTGGATGCTTCAGGTGTGAGCACTGGTATAAAAGTTCTCTTTTCCCACTCACCGTTGCCCTTTAGAGCAACAGGGAATATTTTTGATAGTTCGCTTCTTTGATATCCTCCGCTTTCAAAAGAATTTTTACCACCTAAAATGAGAAAACTGCCGCCATTTCTGGTGAAATTCATAATATTAGAAACAGATTTTTCATCAAACATGTTTTTAATATTTCCAAGAATGATAATGTCATACTCTTTAAGATTTTCCTTATGATGCAGAATATCATTGATTTCTCGAGAAGTAGAAACCCCTTGCTGATAAAACTGTCCTGATGAAGTTAATATAAAAGCAGTAAGATCTATATGCGGGTCAGACTCAAGTGTCCTTTTAAGGAATTTATATTCCCATCTCAGACCTCCTTCAATATAGAGCACTTTTATTTTCTGACTGGTTATGAGAACAGTAAAAGTCCTTTTATTGTTCTGCGTTATAAGTTCTCCTTCCAAAGGAGGAATCTCCACAATATATCTACATACGCCTACTTGTTTTGGGATAAGACCGATTTCCAGATTTTGTACATTCTCGGATTCCTTTAGCAATACACTGCTGCTGGATATCACATCTCCATCCAGCTCTACATTAACAGAAACCAGTTTCCCCTCATATCCTTGACTTTTAATCCCAATATCTATATTTATCTTTTCTCCCAAATACCCGATTGACGGAGAGTTGATATTGCTGATTGATACATCCTTAAATGATTTATTTGCCTCTATATTGCCCAATCCAACACTGTATATCGGAATTGCAAGTCTTTTAATTCTTTTGACTATGTTTTTGCCTGCATTATCATTTCCATCAGTAAATAATATCACCCCGGATACAGGGCTTTCTTCAATTGTTTTTACTGCATTTTCTATTGAAGCAGCAATATCTGTAGAATTGCCATGTGCGCTGAGCTTTGCAGGTATCTCTTTTTCAGATATCTCAGCAGAACCCTTTGAAAATTCAAATATTCTGACTATAAACTGTTTAGATAGTCTTCTGATAAAATTATTTTTATCTCTCTGAATTGTATCTTTAACTATCTCTAATTTACTCTTTGGCGAAAAGGGGCTACGTTCCCCCATGCTTTTTGAAGTATCAAACAAGATCAAACAGCAGGATTTCTGAAGCTTTGATTTCAAGAAACTGAGTCTCGGTCTGAATACTGCGCCTAAAACTATGATTATCAAAAGAATCCTTAGGAAAATTATCCACGTTGTCTGCTTCCTGGAAAGAACAGAGTAAAGCCTGAGATATGTTAAGATTACAGCAGTGACAGCTATGGCGAGTATTACGACCAGCAAAAAAGGATTTACCTGATTCTCAAATTCTATTCCTATATTTTGCAGTCGCCACAAGTCCATGATTTACCTATTTAACGGTTCTTGCACCTATAAATATTTTTTTGCGCTCAGCATAGGAGGGAATAAATCTATTAGCTATAATTCCCTCAATAAGCAGCAGCAATATTAATAGAAAGAGTAAAGGATTTGAGAGTCTTACGCCTTCTCTTGTTCTCCTCATACTCGGAATAATCTCATCAAATGCGGATATAAAGCTCAAATTCCCTTTTATATACCTGTCAATCTCGTTTCTGTCTATTTTTGACAGATCTGACTCTTTAGTATCAAGGTTAACAGCAAATAGAGTCTTGCCTGGATTAACCTGATAAATACCTGACGTTTTTGTGTTGGTATAGCTAAATGTATCGTTCTCAATGGATGTAGTCTGCCAGAGAGTACCATCCGGGCTTATTACTGAAACTTTTTCCACGTCAGGAGGAATCTTAAGCCTGGGTGCTGAATTAACTAAATAACTTTGCGGCTGAGTTGTATCTTGTTCCAGTGAATATATAATCTGATGTAGAAACGGCAGGTATGCAGGATGAATAGGGAAGTCATTCCACGAAATATTAGGAGAACTCGTAAACAGAAAGATTCTTCCTTTACCCAACTGTTTTTCTAAGAACATAGGATAACCGTTCGTGTACCAGGCCAGCGCCTTTGTTGATTTTTCCATGGCAGGGTCATATTGTACAGCATAAATCTTATAAAAATGTATACGACTCAAATTGACATTTGTTCCCTCAAATATGTCAAATATCTTATTTTTATAATGCACTTTTGCAAATGCAAAAAAATGGATATGGTCATCTTCGTCTCCCATCGGCATAAGAAGTTTTGAGGGCAGTAATCCACTCTCATAAAAGAAACGGTTGTAATCTGAAATATTAATATTATCTCCCATGAATATCAGCAGATTTCCACCTTTAGATACGTATGGTTTTAGTGTGTCTGGAATACTCTGGCTGTTAACCTTTACATTGGCAAGTATAACAAGAGAATATTTATCCATGTTTTCGGACAAGAAACTTTCTGCTGTTGTTTCATCTATTTTTATGCTTGATAATGAGCCCTTAGACGGACTTAAGGCAGATCTTAAATAAAAGCACTCATCCAAATATGGAAAAACGGACTTATGGCCATTAACAAGGAGTACCGGAAATACAGGAGCTGCATTAACAGTAAAAAAATATCTGTTGTCTATGTTCAGTCCGTCATGTTCAATACTGATATAGCCGTGATGCAATCCCGGCTTATCCATGTCTACTGAGAAATTCAGGATAATCTTTGAGTTGGCATCTATATATGCTGCCTGTTCCTGTTTTTTCATATTGTCAATGTAGATACATACATTGGTTTTTGTCGCATAGCCTGAAAAATTATTTATCTCAGCATTCGCCTGTAGAGACATTCTCTGCACCTTAAGCTTTACATCTGTTATTGCAGTATTAGAAAAATCTTCCTTTCCTGCATTCACAAGAGATAGATGCATGTCAGAGGTGAGATTAATAGGTGATTCTATATTATTCCATGAAGCCTTTTGCAAATCTGTGATTAAATATATCTCTTTGTTGGGGCCTGCAGACTTAGCAAGAATTTCTATTGCTTTGCCTAAAGCCTTTCCAATGTCAGCGTAATCATTTGACAATGAAATATCCGGCATAATATCCTGAATCTTTGATCTGTCTAAGAAGACTCCAAGACTATCTTGATACCCTGTGCTGTTTGTTAGGATAAGCGCAACTTCATCTGATCTTTTCATGGATCCTGATATTTGCACAGCAGCAGCCTTTGCCTTTATAAAAGGAGTATCTGCGCTTCTATAAGCCATGCTGTATGAATTATCAAGGATAATAACAGCGCTTACTGCTTTCCCTTTCCCGAAAAATGAAAATCCGGAGAATTTTACAACAGGTCCTGATATTGCAAGTGATATGAGTATAAGGATAAGGATTCTGAGCAATAATAATACAATCTGTCTGAGCTTTAGTCTAGTCATTGTTCTAAGATGCGAGAGTTTTAAGAATCTTAAAGTACTGAATTGGACAGTTTCGGTTTTGTGGTTTGATACCAGGTGTATTACGACAGGAATAAGCCCTGACAGCATACCAAAGAGGAAAATCGGATTAAGGAAGAATATTGACATTTATCCTAATCTTGCTCTTTTGGAAAGATATGAACACAGCACTACGTCCAGAGGCGCAGATGTATCCACCTTTACATAGTCTATCATGCCTTCAGAACAATCGCGTTTATATTTATTGGTGAAGTTATCCATCTCCGCCCAATATTCCTCGCGGATAAGTTTAGGATTTACTGAAAGAGTTTTTCTTGTTTCCATATCCTGAAAAGCAGCAGGCTTATCATATGGAAATGTTGTCTCATACTTGTCAAGAACGTGAAAAACAATGACCTCGTGTTTTTTATGCCTGAAATGCTTTAACCCCTTTATTACTGATTCCGCATCGTCAAACAGGTCTGATATCAAGATTATCAATCCTCGTCTTTTTATTGTTTCAGCCAGATCATGGCAGGTTTTGCTAATATTAGTTTTTTGTCCTGATGAAGTTCTATCAAGTGTTTGCAGGATGTTTTTTAAGTGACCTCTACTGCACTTAGGAGGTATATAGTTCCTAATTTTCTCATCAAATACCACAAGACCTACAGAGTCTCTTTGCTTAATCATCAGATAAGCAAGGGATGCAGCAAGAAAACAGCCATATTCATACTTTGAAACATGTCCTGACTTGAAGAACATGGAATTACTTGCATCCAGAAGAATATAGGCTTTAAGATTTGTTTCCTCTTCATATCTCTTTATATAAAATTTATCTGTTTTTCCATATGCTTTCCAGTCTACATGTTTCAGATCATCTCCTGGGGAATATTCTTTATGTTCAGAGAATTCAACGCTGAATCCCTGATATGGACTTTTATGCAGACCGGATATAAATCCTTCAACAACAAGTTTTGCAACAAGGTTCAGATTGGATATCTTTGCAATTACCTTTGGATCAAGAAATCTACGATAGCTTTGCATAATCCTTTTCTGTTGGTTCTGTAATTGTATTGAGCAGCTTCTCTACAACCTTCTCTGAGTCTATTCCTTCAGCTTCTGCGTTAAAATTATTAATAATCCTGTGCCTGAGCACAGGAGCAGCAACACTCCTCACATCCTCACAGGATACGTTATAGTCACCCCGTGTTATTGCTCTTGCTTTTGCCCCGAGTATTAGATACTGAGCAGCTCTTGGGCCTGCTCCCCAGCTGACCCAGTCTTTTATAAATTCAGGAGCAGAAGCATCCTTTGGCCTGGATGCTCTTACAATGTTTGTCGCATATATGACTACATGGTCAGAAACAGGAATGCGTCTTGTGATTCTCTGAAGCTCAAGTATCTTTTCTCCGTTCAATACAGGGCTGAGTTCAGTATTAGTTTCGTATGTAGTAGATTTGACTATCTCCTGCTCTTCAGCTTTGGAGGGATAGTCTATATTGATATTAAACATAAATCTGTCTAGCTGAGCCTCAGGCAAAGGATATGTGCCCTCCTGCTCTATAGGATTCTGTGTCGCTAAAATAAAAAACGGAAGCTCCAGAGGATAGGTTGTACCTCCTGCAGTTACCTCGTATTCCTGCATTGCTTCAAGCAAAGCAGCCTGTGTTTTTGGAGGGGTTCTGTTTATCTCATCAGCCAACACGATATTTGCAAAGATTGGGCCCTTTATAAATTTAAAATCCCTCTTGTGCGTTTGAGAATCCTCCTCCATGATATCCGTGCCTGTAATATCTGAGGGCATAAGGTCAGGGGTAAACTGAATTCTTTTAAACTTTAGATCCATGACCTGCGCGATTGTATTTACCATTAATGTTTTTGCCAGTCCGGGCACGCCGACAACAAGGCAATGACCTCTGGAAAACATGGCAATTAAAATTTCATCCATTATCTGCTGCTGCCCAATAATTACCTTGCGGATTTCGCTTAGAATTTTCTCTCTGGCATTCTTAAATTCTTCAATTGCCCCTAAATCCGCTTCTACAATCTTACTGTCATCCATTCCGACATCCTCCTATTTGCAAATCTTTATTTCTACTCACTTACCTGTGATCTTGTGAAAGAACTTCAGGAATTCATTAAACTGAACTCTTTTATCAAATTTTTCTTCCATAAGTCTGCGGGCGTTTTTGCCCATCTGCAGGTAATTGTTTTTATCTGAGGAGAGTTTGACAATCGCATCTATAAGCTCGCTCTGGTCTCCCGGTTTAACCATCCAGCCTGTTTCTCCATTAAAAACAACTTCAGGTACTCCTGCTAATTCCGACGCTATAACAGGCAGTCCCATAGACATTGCTTCAAGCAGGACATTTGGCAAACCCTCCTTATAGAGACTGGGAAGAACTAATATATTAATTCTTTCAAAAATATAATTTGGTTCACTGGTAAATGGAAAAAATGTCACGTTTTTTTCAAGATTCATTGTTTTGACTTTTGATTTCAACATTTCTTCATCCGGCCCGTCTCCAACAAGCATCAAGTGGATGTCGGGGATGGAACCGGTCGCGAGCTTCGCAACTGCTTCAAGAAGAAGGGACTGTCCTTTTCTTTCTTCAAAAGAGCCAACTGACCCTAGAACCGGAGTGGCAGTACTGCAAAGAGGATAACGCCTAAAGGCTTCAACTTTGTTTTCATCTGATGAAGTAAAACGGGCAACTTCTGTTCCCTGATAGATGAGTTCAACCTTTTCAGAAGGTATTTTGTAATTATCAACAAGATACTTGCGTGTAAAGTCTGTGATACTGATGACTCTTACATTAATAGAGTCATCAGGAAGATAAAATTCCCTCAGATATTCAGGTACAATAGTCCCTGTTTTTGGTATAAGAATTGTGTCAAGACCAGCTTGTTTTATGCATTCAGCGCCAAAAACAGAACAATGGAAGCTATTTCTCGGAGGATGCACAGTACAAACAGCCACGTCACAATTACTCAGACCTTCAATCCATATCTTTTTAAATTCATCGTCTTTGGATACAACCCTATCCCAGTCATACGCAATAATACGCGCTCCGGCTTTAGCACATTCATTTGCTACCCAGCTATCAAGAGGCGCAATAACAGTAACGGTCTCTCCTTTGTTAATGAAAACTTTGGTAGCTTCGGAAACCCAGATTTGAGTCCCTCCGTGAAGATGTGTGTCTTCGATAAATCCGATATGCATATTTTTAATCTTCCTATAATCAGTTCTTGGACTTTTTCAAGGTTTTAAGCAATTCATAAAAGGTCTCAGCAAGAACCTCCGTGCCGTAACGCATTCTTACAGCCTCTCTGTTATGCTTTTTAAGTTCTTCTTCATTTTCTCCGAACATTAGCTTTGTAACTTTACCAAGAAAATCATGAGAAAAATCATTTTCAGGAAAAGGTATGTACTTTATCTGCTTATCTTCAGAAAGATTTTTACCTATAACATTGGCAAAAACCTCTTCAGGATAATAGCGGCTGCATATAATAGGAATTCCGCATGCACTTGACTCAATAATAGGCAGTCCTCTGCCTTCGGTTTCACTTGGGAATAAAACTACTGTGGCAAGTCTGTAAATGTCCTCAATATGCATGCGTTTTAGTCCATTTACCTTAAAGCTTGGATGTTTTTCTGTTCCTACTGAAAATGCGATAAAGATACGGTCAGAAATATCTTTTGGCAATGCTGAGCATAAATCAGTATAAGCTCCTAAAACAGTTTCAAGATCTGCCTGATGTTCTATAGGAACAGGCCCTGTTATATGGAGAACAAGTTGTAAGTCTTTATTGCTTTCAAATTTCACGCGAAAATCAGGGTAGTTCATAAGCGCGGAAAAAAGATGCAGATCTTTCTCAATGCGTTTTCTGGCAATCACGCGTGTGGGCTGAAGACAGTAAATAATCTTTTTGCTTGTTAAATCAAGCTCAAGTCCTTCTCTAAATCCACAAACCGTGGGCTTCTGTTCTTTCATCCAGTTTGTAAGATTTTCAACATGTTTTGAAACCGGAATAGGACTAATTTTAGACTTACCATCTGAAAGTATATATGTCATTCTCCGACGTGAAGATACGACATCTTGTTTTATATATTCTCTCAAAAATTCATCGCTTATAAAAGTAGATAAGTCAAACACCCTGTTCTCAGGAAATCCGTAATGTGTAATTAGGTAACGCGACTGCTTATGATTTATATTTACCTGAATCCATTGCTTTCCATTCCATGGATATAGCGTTTTAAATAACGAAAAAAATGCCCGATTCTTAATATTTCTAAAGAAGTGATCTCTCACTCCTGCTTTTTCTCCGGGGTTGCGTTCTGAAATAGGTTTCCCTCCTTCCCAATAGAAATCATGATTGGAATTCAAAACATACATACCAAGAGATTCAGAAACTAAAATAGTTGCAATAGCAATAGCAAAGTTCCCTGGATTTGAAAAAATATTAACAGGAAAGAGCAATGCAATGTTTTTATCCACTACATAGGAGCCGAGTTCTTCTGCAAAAGAGACTATCTGACTCCACATCTCTACTGCAAGATCACTGGAAACTTTACTGCCTTCGGGAATGTCCTCATAGAAAAGTTTGGAAAACCATTTTCCATCGTGCCATTTAGCCCATCCGTTCATTTCACGAATATGGAAGCGATTCCAGTACGGCTTAAGAACACTATCTGCTTTGTCATGAAAATCGCCGCTGATAAAATGAAGAACAGGGGGAGTGGTATGAGCGTCTGTAAAAATCTTTTCCATACAATGAGCATATTTGCTTATTTCAATTGAAACTCCGTCAATTCCAAAATCGTACGTCATAAACGCAATACCATTATGAAGTGAATTCAGGAATTCCTTGTCAGTGAATGCCTCAATCTCAGGAGAATCCCTCTTTACAGATTCAAGGACAGCTGAGATATCCTTCCACCTTTTGACTTTCGTTTCCGAAAGTATCTGTTTCATCTGTTTAAAAAGTATTTTCTTGTCATTTGTCATTAATTGTATTCCAAATTTACGAATGCAGCTCGTATATTAGCATACTGGCAGAACTTTGCAATAAATTTGCCATCCGCCACTCTTTATGATAGAAGATATGGGTAAAATCATGAACAAATTTGAAACATTATTTGGCGTAGAAAAATCAAAGATAAAAAGCACATGTATTATTATGCCTTTTTTAAAAAAGGATATTCTGAAAGACTTTGGCATAAAAGAGTTATCGAAAGGGAAGCTATACAGCACAGGTAATAGCGAATTATTTACATTGATACAAACAGGAATGGGGGCTGCGCTTACAGGAGATGCGGTATTGTATCTAAATAATACCTCATGCAAAAACATAATACTTTTCGGTTCCTGTGGCCTTATAGAGAGCACAAAGGATATCAAATTAGGAAGCCTTATCACTCCTTTGAATTGCCTATCAATAGAGAGTTTTTCAGAAATGCTATCAGGATGTGGCAAGAATTGGAGTGTTTCATATCCGGACGAAAACATGTTGGGAAGCTTTTTAAAAACAAACAACCAGTATGTAAGAAAAGCTGCTTGCGCAAGTGTTGGCTCTCTAAACATGGAAGAAGAAAATATCGGCTTGTTCAAGACAAAAGGAATACAGATAATTGATATGGAGTGTTCTGCCGTGTTTTCTGCATCAAAACACATAAACTGCAGGGCTATGGCCATTTTCTATGCTACAGATATACTAATAGAAAAACCGTTCTATATGAAGTTAAATAAAAAAGAAGAATTAATAATTAATTCTTCAATAAAGAATGCAGTAAGAATTCTATGCAGCTTTATCAAAAAATTACCTCTTTAGTAGAATCTGGATTTCCACGTTTTGGCGTAAATAAAAAACGTGAAATTATACGTCTTCTATACGAAATATCCAAAAGAGAAAATATCTTCCCTGAAGAAATTATCAAATGCATAAATCAAAACAAATTTTATGACGCAAAAGAATTTCTTCTGAAAAGACGGTTTCCGTATGCCTATTCCCATAACGAATTATCAACTCCCTATCTACCTGATATCAAAATAGATCCTAAACATTCTCTTGCAATAAAGAAAAGGCCTTTTTATCCCAAAGAAATTTTCGTAGAGAAATCTGTGCGAACTTCTTATGTCGCAAATAAATTCAGAGAAGTCTTTCACGATGCTGTATTTTTAGAGATAGAATCCCTGAAAGCCTACATTAAAAAAACCCAGGGTTCTACAATAAGCGATTATAACAACAGGTGCAATTCGGCCTTTATCATCAATGAAAAATATGATTTTTTTAAAAAGTGTCCATGTACAAAGAGTGCTGAATCGTGTGGGTATCACGTGTTCAATCTTGGATTCGGATGTATATTTGAATGCACTTACTGTTATCTTCAACAATATGTCAATAGTCCAGGGCTAATCTTTCCCGCTAATGTTGATGATTATTTTAATGCCTTTAATTCTTATAAAAGCGCTGGCATGCGTATTGGAACAGGAGAGTTTTCGGATTCTCTTATGCTGGATAATATTACTGAATACTCAATCCCTATAATAAATTTTTTCAAAAAGCAAAAGGATGTAATGTTTGAATTTAAAACAAAAAGTGCAAATATAGAGAACCTGCTAAAAACACAACATTCCGGAAACATTGTTGTATCATGGTCTCTAAATCCGCAAAACACAGTAGATACAAATGAATTTTATACTGCTTCTCTAGCAGAACGTCTTGATGCAGCTCTACAATGCGTTGAAGCAGGATATAAGGTGGCATTTCATTTTGACCCTATCTTTTATTACAAAGGATGGGAAAAAGACTATAAACAAGTTATAGATTGTCTGTTCACTAAAATAAAACTGAAGCATATAGCCTGGATAAGTATAGGCACATTGAGATTTAACCCTGGATTAAAAAAGATAATTGAAACTCGTTTTCCGCAAAATACAATACTTGACGCTGAACTAATCCCTGGATATGACAATAAATTAAGATATCCATATTCTATGAGATACAACATCTATAAATCAATTATAGATATGATGCGAAAGTATCATAAAAAAGCCCCGATATATTTATGCATGGAAGAAAAGTCCATATGGCGTTCTTTAAATCTTACATTGCCCTTTGAGTGAATAGTTATTATGGAAAATGATATCAGTGTTATTATTCCTACTTTTAACCGGGCCAACTTTTTGAGAAAAGCCATAGAATCAGTTCTGTCGCAGACATATCAGGGATTTGAGATTATTGTTGTTGACGATGGCTCAACAGATAATACATATGAGATTGTATCGAAATTTAAGAATAATATCGTTTATATAAAGCAAAAAAATAGAGGTGTAGCAGCAGCTCGTAATACAGGGATAAGAAGAGCAAAAAACAAGTTCTTGGCATTTCTTGATTCTGATGACTCGTGGGATAAGGAAAAACTTGCAATACAGATAGATGAGATGCAGAAAAACCCTTCTTATTTAATTTCACATACACAGGAAACATGGTATAGAAATGGTGTTCTGCTTAAGCAAAAAAGAAAATATAAGAAATATCATGGATATATTTTTGATAAATGTCTGCCACTATGCGCAGTTGGTATGTCAACGGTTATGATAAAAAAGGAGCTGTTTGAGAAAGTAGGGGAGTTCAATGAAAATTTTCCGTGTTGTGAAGACTATGACTTCTGGCTAAGAATAAGTGTAAGGCATCCATTCCTTCTTATAGATAAACCTCTGACGTTAAAAGATGGCGGCAGATCTGATCAACTCTCTTTTATTTACAGAGCAGGTATGGATAAATTCAGAATACAGGCAATTGTTAAGATTCTTGAAACAGGCAATATTCTCAGTGATGACCAGAGAAGACTTGCCATGGAAGAGCTTAAAAGAAAATGCCGAATATATGGAAACGGATGTGTTAAGCACGGAAGAGAAAAAGAAGGAGGGTATTATCTTAAGCTTGCAAAAAAGCATAAACTATAAATTTAATAATTGGTTAGAAATTAAAAATTAACGCATATATACATCTGCGACTTTGTTGAACGCCTTTATCATATATTGAATGTGTTTTTCGGTATATACAGGATGGACAGGAAATGTGCAGGTTCTCTGCTCAAGCCACGAAGCATTTTTGCATATAAAACCTGAATAATCTACTGCCTCTGCTCGTGTATACTCTTTTGACTCAAACGGAAATTTAGCCGTGCCAAAGCCCACATGCTCAGTAAATGCCTTTTCCCTGTAGGATTGCCACCACTGAACAGGCATAACAGGAACGCCTTCCTTCGCAACTGAACCTACAAAAGTCTGAATATCGCATGTCAAATTATCCATATTCAATGTAATTGGAAAGAGCCAGAATGCATTTAATCTGTCAGATTCATGCGGCGGTAAATACTTAACCGCATTATGATTAGATAATGCTTTTATTATCATCTCTCCGTTTCGTCTTCTATTCTTTAAATGATAGCTGTCAAGCTTTGCTAGCTCTTTTAGTCCTATAGCTGACTGCATTTCTGTCATTCTATAGTTAAAGCCGACCATCTCGTGAATATATGGAAGTCTCTTGCCCTCTGCTTGAGCTTTGAGTCTTGCTGGGATGTTATACCCATGGTCTCTGAACGACTTGCATTTCCATGACAGGTCTTCATCATTTGTAATGGTGCATCCACCTTCACCGCCAGTTGTAAAGTGTTTAGTCTGGCAGAAACTAAATGCTCCGGCATTACCTATTGTACCAACTTTTTTGCCTTTATAAACTCCTCCGAAGCATTGCGCACAGTCTTCGATTACAAATAGGTTATGCTTTTTTGCAATCTCCATAATTGGATCCATATCGCAGACAATGCCATAGAGATGCACAACAAGAATGGCTTTGGTTTTTTTGTTTATTTTTTGCTCTATGTCTGCAGGGTCAATTGTATGATCTTCCTTTTTAACATCAGCAAAGATTGGTATAGCTCCTGCCTGCAAAATGCAAAAGGAAGATGCTATAAAGGAATATGAAGGGCATATTACCTCGTCTCCAGGTCCTATTCCAAGACATGAAACTGCTGTATGCAGCGCAGCAGTTCCGTTTATTACGGATATACCGAATTTTGCTCCGTTCCACTGGGCAAACTTGTTTTCAAATTCCATTCCAAGATGACCTGACCAATAATTAGTTTTTCCGTTTTTTAGGGGTCCCATTGCTGCCTGAATTGTTTCCTCTTCAAAATGAGGCCATTTTGGAAATGATTCTTTACAAACTGGTTCTCCTCCATTTATTGCTAGTTGTTCTTTGCTTGACATGTTATTTCTCTCCTTTCTTTTTATGTAATGTATTAAGCAGTTCTATTGCTTTATTTCTTAAAATATAACCTGTTTCCTGTTTAAAAGCCGCGCCGCTTGATTCGTAACCGCCTTGTTCAAAAGATTCTTTTCTAGCGATATACCCAAGGAAATCTCCAGCGAGTTCTATAATAAAGGTTTTTGAGAAAGGAGATTGCTTCTTTATTTCAAGTCCGAACTCCACAAAGTATTCACACGGCACACTTACAAATGCTACATCTCCTATTCTGATAGCAGTAATTTCTGTAGCGTATTCACCTTTGCCCAGCTCTTGAGCTCTGAGCAGCCCGCGGCTTGCAAGAAATTCCTCCATATGTCCCGGCCAATCTGTGTCTGCAGAACTTGTTCTGCTTGATATTATTTCTTTTGCCTTCCTGATAGAATTCTCATCATAATCTTTTAAAGGGAGTTTTACCTGAATTCTTTCTCCCGAAACATTAATATCATCTCTGAATTTTTCCATTCTTGCACTAGTTTTAATTACTTCAGAGCCGAGAATTGTTCCTGCCCGCAATGCATGCTCAAAATATGCGTATTTTTTATTCGGATCTCCTTTTACGTTATGATGATTGATATTGCCCATAGCTCCTGAAGTATAAATAAACCCTATATCTCCTATTTGTCTGCGTATAACATCATTCATAACTCCCGGGAAATCCGCTGATACCTCATATCCATCAACAGTGTCTGTATGCAATGCAAAATTAACTATAAGTCCATCAATTTTATTATAGTCCTCTCCAAAAGCCAAAACTCCCACTTCAGGGTCAATTGGTCCGGCGGGCTTAACAATATCAGGATTTCCTATTCCTGGATTTGTTATAACTTTTCCATTTTTCATTATAAACCTGCGGTTAAAGGAAACACCATGCTCTTCTCCGCTCAAGCACGCTACTTTTGTTTCTTTGGTTGAGTGAAAAGCATCAACTGCTGCAGACGCTATTTTGGAAGGTAATGCTGCAAGCCATTTTTTATCCAGTCCGTGTGTAAGTCCAGAGTCGTTTTTGTGTATTAATGAAGGCCCTGTGTGGGTGTGAGTTGCGCAGATAATGATGTTTTTGTCAGGGATTCCAGTTTCTTTTTCTATGAGTTCTCTCGCAAGTTTAACCTCTTTCTTTTCCACTCCAATTAAATCACATGAAACTACACAGATTTTGTTTTTACCGTCATCGAATACTGCAGCTTT
Source organism: uncultured bacterium (assembly GCA_964437505.1). Lineage (GTDB taxonomy): Bacteria > JAHJDO01 > JAHJDO01 > JAHJDO01 > JAHJDO01 > JAHJDO01. Next base: position 57,781 of record CAYTGU010000007.1, on the reverse strand, counting down.
AGCAAATAACCGGTCGTGAATTTTCTTAGCTATTCTTACATCGAAATGCCCTTGAAGATAGCATCCGATATCTGGAGTGATGTCTATCTTTGAAAACCCTGCTTTTAACATTTTCTTTCTCCTCGCTTTTTGGCGTTGACGAGGAATTTTATCACAGCTTTCAGGAAATTTCCAGCAAGTATTACCTGGAATATCTACCGGTATTAATGTGATAATAGAAGAAAGCACATTGTTATTGATTGCAGAAGTGGTTATGTTATATAATCTGTGGCAAGAGATTTTGAATAATTTAAAGGAGGAATAATAGCGTGGATTTTATTTTGCCGGAACTTGGAGAGGGGATTGAGGAAGCAACGGTTTCATTCTGGATGTGCAAAAAAGGGGATAATATAAACAAAGGGGATGATATAATTGAGATGCTGACGGATAAGGCTACGTTTAATGTTCCTGCGCCAGTATCCGGTGTTTTGAAGGATATTCTTGTCAAGGAGGGAGATCTAGTCAAGGTTGGACAGAAGATAGCGGAGATAGAGTAGGAGAATGGAAAAATTATCCAATAGAATAACAAGTATAAAGCCTTCAGCTACATTAGCTATAACTGCAAAAATAAAAGCATTGCGTGCGCAAGGGATAGATGTAATTGGTTTTGGCGCTGGAGAGCCGGATTTTGATACACCTGAGTATATTAAGAATGCAGCTATTTCTTCAATAAAGAATGGCTTCACAAAATATACACCTGCATCAGGAACTTTGGAACTTAAAAAGGCGATTTGCGATAAGTTTAGAAATGATAATGGGCTGGATTATACGCCGGAACAAGTTATTGTTTCATGCGGAGCAAAACATTCTCTTTATAATCTTATTCATGTTATGTGTAATCCGGATGATGAGGTTATTATTCCAATACCTTATTGGGTCAGCTATCCTGACATGGCGAAGCTTGCCGGTGCAAAACCTGTTTTCATACAAGGAGTTGAAAACAATGCTTTTAAAATCGTGCCTGATGAATTGGAGAATGCTATAACAGAGAAAACAAAAATTCTGATTATTAATAGCCCTTCAAATCCATGTGGAACCGTGTACTCAAGGAATGAGTTGATAGAAATTGCAGATATTGCATGCAAACATGATATTTATGTGATTTCAGATGAGATATATGAGGAAATAATCTATGATGGTCTGCAGCACATTAGTATAGCGTCTTTGAATAGTAATATTAAAGAGCGCACTATAGTAGTAAATGGGGTTTCAAAAACCTATTCCATGACGGGGTGGAGAATTGGCTATGCGGCTGGAGACGCAGATATAATAAAAGCAGTTGGTAAGCTTCAAAGTCAGAGCACATCAAACCCGACATCCATTTCTCAGAAAGCGGCTTTAACTGCTATACAGGAGAAAACAAACGATGTTGTTAAAATGGTGAACGAGTTCGGAAAAAGGCGCGATTATATTGTAGAAAGGTTAAATGATATAGACAATGTCTCATGTCAGAAGCCGAAAGGGGCTTTTTATGTATTCCCGAATATATCTGCATATTACGGGAAAGAATATAATGGCAACAGAATAAGTACAAATATTGATTTTTGTAATTTCCTGCTGGATGTTGTCAAAGTCGGCGTTATTCCTGGCTCTGCCTTTGGCTCTCCACACCACATCAGGATGTCATACGCTACATCAATGGAGAACATAAAAGAAGGTATGGATAGGATGGAGTCTGCGCTGAAGAATTTGAGATAGGATGATGGCATAAACTCATAAACTGGCGAATGCTGGAATATAGCCATACCCATGGATTTAGCCTGTCAAAGCCGCTAAAGAAAAGCTTTAATTATTGGGTCTTTTAGAGATTTTTGAAAACACCGATTTGCAATATGAACATTCATGACAATTATGTCCGCATGAGCTTGTCTTTTGGTGCCAATCAGCAGGAAACATGCTGTTATCAAGTATTGGTACTCCCGGCAATGAAGCATATCCCGGCTCTAGTAGATCTAAAATATTGCCTCGATATTTTTCGCGGATATAAGCACCTAAAACAGTCCTGGGTTTGGAATGCATTCGAGTCGCCAGCTTTACTGTATCAAAGTATTTTTCATAATGATGCAAATCTTCTGGTCTGATCCAAGTGTTTTGAAGCAAGTGATGCCATTTGTTCGGATTATCTAAAAATTCCCAGCATGGCGCTGGATATTTTACCTCACGACCGGGATTAAGTGCTGCCTCTGATTCGTGTGCGACCATATTATCATGAAAAGATTGAAACGCGCAGTCATACATACATCCGCTATTAGCCAGCAGATGTAAAGATTTGTCGTTCGCGTCGCACCAGACTTTTAGCAGAGTTATGGCTTGATGATCTCTATTGAGTTCTCTTTGCATATAATATCCATCAAAACAGTCAGCAAGTTGCTCCATAGCCGCAATTGAAGCTATTCTCATATTAATCGACGCTCGAATTGCGATATGCGGAAAATATTGTTTAATATACTGTGCAATAAATAAGGACGTTGTCGTTACCGCAGTTAGCGGAATGATATTTTCAACAAATTTAATTCCACGGGAGATGCGTTTTTCAAGTTTATATGACATTGCGTGCCCGCCATAACACGCGGAATTGAAAAGTAATACCGCTCCAACATTCATTTTATTTAATTCGTTCAAGTCATAGGCAAGTGCATTTTTAATTTCCTCTAAACTGCAACCAGTATTATTGACTAGCGGAGATCTTCCGCTAGCTTCATTTGGCAAAGCAAAATACACTTCCGAAACAAGTCCTGGATAGTCCGCAACTATTTCAGGAATAGAATCATCTTCATCCGCTAACTGATAACCAATTGAAAAATGCATTAACTTTATTCCTTGTCAGTTAAAGTTTTGGCGGAATTCTTAGCTAGCATGCCTTCCCACCCATCAGAGCCAAGTGGACCTAATTTCCATGGTTTACGTTTACGGAAAGGATTCTTGAACTTTCTAGTTAATATTCCTTTTGACTCAAGATGATCTACGCAGGCGCGCAGACACCCCCTAGCTCCTTCAAGAGCCGGATTATGCCCTTCAATGCTACCATAAGGTATGGCTTTATTCATCTCGGGGCCGCCAGTGTATCCTGCAGGTTTATGAGTAGGTTGAAAAAAAGGATTATAATCTGGATTTCCGCCACGGTAAGCGATAGAACATTTTATTACATCAAGCTTTCCCCATTCAACTTTGCGACCGGCAATAGTAATGGATTCAGTTTCAGTTTTAGATATAGCCTGACCAGAACACTCGCTTACGCAACGCATACAACGGTCACAAATTTGTCCGTCAAACAATGGATCCGGCTCAAGTTCAGCATCAGTCAATATTGCAACAATGCGCTGAGATGGACCAAATTCTGGAGTAAGAAACATTTTGCTGTAACCAAATTCACCCATGCCAGCAGCGAAAGCCATAACTCTAAAATCTGGCATTATGTCAGGATTTGGCAAACCATCTCTAACTGGACGACTGCGTTCAGGAGAATCTCTTTGATCTGGTATACTGACGCTAGCCCCAAGATACATGTTAGGTACAGGCACGCCTTCATAGCCCTCGTCTTCCAAATAACAGCAAAGTTCCCGCATTGCCCCCGGCATATAAACATTATTCATATGACCATATCCCATGCCGGTATAGCTAGCAAAATAAGTTCCTTCTTCGATTCCGCGCATATAACCTCGGGGGATACGAAACATCAACACTATTGCTGATTTAGCATCAGGAAAAATATATCTTGGATCCTGTTGCTTTGGTGCGCCTTCAAAACGATCCATCGATGCAATTCCACATAAATCAGCTCCGCACTCTTTTGCCTTTCTTTTTACATCACTTGCTTTCAACATAGAAAATCTCCTTGTTTTACTTGACTTAATATATAAATCAAACTATAATATCCATTATTACAGGATAAAACCGTTAACAAATATAATAATAATAAATATGATACAAGTTGTCAAGAGAGTTTTTGAAATTTTATCCATTCTTTCTGAATGCGAATCACTTCCATTAAGGGAAATAACAAAGCGGGTATCCTTAAAAAAGACCACCTGTCATAATATACTTAAGTCTTTGGCTGACTTGGAGATAGTAAAATCTCCACGTTTAGGATATTATCAGCTAGGAGAAGGGTTGCATTGCCTGACATCTGTTCCTGTCAATGACAAGTTATTAAATGATCTGGCGTCCATTCATGTTGAACGCCTGGCAAAGCAGACTGGAGAAACGGCTATTCTTTCAGTGCTTCATGACTTTAAGGTTAACATACTGTGTGAAGCGGAAGGAGATAAAGAAGTAGTAGTTCGGCTTGGAGCCCATAAGCAAGGTTCGATTTATCGCTGGGCAACAGGAAGAATTCTTTTAGCACATGAGTCTACACCTGTAATAGAAAAAATAATTAAGGAACTCGGCAATCCGACAAAAAAAGACTGGCCGGAAGTCGAGTCTGATCTTTCTATGCTCTTAAAAGAGCTTGAGCAGATCAAAAAAATGAAGATTTTAACACGTTCTGCCAGTATGAAACATGTAATCAGTACTGCGAGTCCTATTCGTAGGAAGGATGGTCGTGTTGTTGCTGCTGTAGGCGTTTCGATTCCTGGATTCAGGGCTCATTATAGGATTGAAGAAGTTGAAAGAAAATTACTTGAAACCGCTAATGCGATAGAACTTGAACTGTCTGTCCCCTTTTGATTAAATAGCCGGTTTGTTTATTTGATTTGCCGTATCAATTGTGATATCGTAACACTAAAATGGAATTGGTGGAAATTGGAATGACTAATATGCGAAAAGGAAAGGAGAATAATAATGACCGTTCAGTTAGTAAAAGAAAAAAAATATAGCGGGCAGTATGTAGCACTTAAAAGCTTTGAAGACGATACAGTTATTAGCAGCGGGGATCATGTTAATGAAGTTTATGAAAAGGCTGCTAAAAAAGGATATAAAAATCCTGTTATAGCGCATGTACCTAAAAAAGACGTAATACAGATTTATTAAATGGATTTATTAAATATTCCTTTCATAAGCTTAGGCTTAGACGGTTTCCCAAGACCGTGGTTGCCTGTTGTTATAGTTAATCCTGATACGAATCAAGAGGTAAAAATATACGGATTGATTGACACTGGAGCAGACGAGTGCGCTTTACCGGCAGAATTTGCATCAAGGTTGGGTCATAACCTGCAAAGTGGGTACTCTAGGACGATTGGCACAGGGAACGGGCAAACAGTTGCTTATTCCCATACTGTAAAAATAAAAGCAGGAGATTATATAACACAAAATGTTATAATAGATTTCATGCCAAATTTAGACACTCCGTTACTAGGCGTAAAGAGTTTTTTGAGTAATTTTACTCTCAAAATTGCTTACCCCGAACAAAAATTCTCTCTATGCCTAAAGAAGAAAAGATAAAAGTGGAATTGATGGGGACTGGAATGAAAAAGGTTGGAGTTGGGATTATAGGGTTTGGGACAATAGGCACAGGTCTCATAAAAATAATTCAACAAGAGAAACAGGTAGAGTTAAAATATATAGCGGATTTGGATATCACAACGCCTAGATCTGTGAAGATAGATAAAGCTTTACTTACTACTGATGTAAACAGAGTGTTGAATGATCCCTCAGTTGATATAATTGTAGAGTTAATAGGAGGTGTACAGCCTGCAAAGAAATTTATACTTACGGCACTAAAAAACAAAAAACATGTTGTAACCGCCAATAAAGCTCTTCTTGCGACTCACGGCGATGAGATATTTCAAACCGCAAAAGACAATAATGTGTATATAAATTTCGAAGCAAGTGTTGGCGGAGGCATTCCTATTATAAAAGCCCTCAGAGATAGCTTTCGTTCATCAGATATAACATCTGTATTAGGAATAGTTAATGGAACATCTAATTTCATACTTAGCAGAATGTCTCTGGAGAAACAGACTTTTTCCTCTGCCTTAAAAGAGGCTCAAGGCTTCGGGTATGCAGAAGCTAATGCTTCTCTTGATATAGATGGAATTGATTCCGCTCATAAAATAGCGATTCTCAGCTCTATCATTTATAGAACAAGGGTTGATATGGAGCATATTTATGTAGAAGGAATCAAGTGTATAACTTTAGAGGATATACAATACGCTGAGGAATTAGGATACGTAATTAAACCTCTGGCCATAGCAAATATGGATAGAAACAGGTTAGATGTTCGTGTTCATCCGGCATTGATTCCCAAAGGACATTTACTTTCTTCTGTGTCTGATGTGTATAATGCAATATATCTGCGTGGGGACAGTATTGGGGAAATGATGTTCTACGGATTAGGGGCAGGACAAATGCCAACAGCTAATGCTGTTTATTCAGATGTTATTGATATTGCTGCAAAGACAAAAATCGAGAGCAAAGTAACGGATAATTATTCTTTTAATAAACGTTTAAGCATGAAAGAAATAACAGAGAACAAGTTGAGATGTTACATTAGATTTTCAGCAGTAGATAAACCTGGAGTTCTTGCAAAAATTTCCGGCATATTGGGCAAGTGTAATATCAGTATAGCTTCAGTAATACAAAAGGCTAGAAAACAAAGAGGAGCTGTTCCAATTATCATGATGACCCATGAAGCAGAGGAAAAGGATATTTGCCTAGCAATAAGAGAGATTGATAGATTGGACATTATTAAGAGAAAAAGCGTGATCATACGAGTTGAAGATTAATGCTTGACTATATCATATCAATAGACCAATCAATTTTTTTATTTATTAATCAGCATCTTTGGAATTCATGCATGGGGTTTGCAATGTTTGTATTGACGCAATTGGGTAACGGCTATTTTTTGTTGCCGCTTGTCATAGCAGGTCTATTAATCTTTGACAGAAAAAATGCCTTAAGAGTAATCGTCGTATCAATAATTGCTATTCTTTTTGGAGGGATAATCGTTCATATTCTAAAGGAACTTGTTCAAAGACCCAGACCATTGGCTGAGTCATTGTTTGAGGCTATAAATATAAACGTATGTGGACGTAAGTTATGTGGTGAAAACTCGTTTCCATCAGGTCATTCCCAGATTGCTTTTTCAATAGCTGCAGTGTTATCTGGCTATTATAAAAAATGGCTATTATTTTATTTATTGGCTTTTCTAGTTGCCTTCTCCAGAGTCTATATAGGAGTGCATTATCCATTTGATATAATTGCAGGTAGCGTGATTGGTTATCTATCAGCAAAACTGGTTTTAACAATAAATCAAAAATTTAATATCAAAGAGGCAAGCTAACTTATGTGGAATGGGCTTATAAATCAGTACAGAAAATATCTTCCTGTGTCTCAGGCTACTCCGGTAGTGACGCTTAATGAAGGGAATACTCCTTTGATTCCTTCTGAGAAGCTTTCAAATATAACAGGAACAAGAGTATTGCTAAAATTTGAAGGAGCGAATCCAACAGGTTCTTTTAAGGATCGTGGAATGACAATGGCAATCTCAAAGGCGTTGGAGGAGAGTGCAAATGCGGTAATGTGTGCATCAACAGGGAATACTTCAGCATCTGCCGCAGCGTATTCTGCAAGAGCAGGGCTGAAGTGCGTTGTGCTAATTCCAGAAGGCGCAATTGCAATGGGCAAGCTTTCTCAAGCTCTTATACATGGTGCAAAGGTTATTGCTGTTAAGGGTAACTTTGACGATGCGCTCAAATTAGTCAGGGAGATAACAGATAATTATCCTATCACTTTGGTAAATTCAATAAATCCGTATAGAATAGAAGGTCAGAAGACAGGAGCTTTTGAGATCTGTGATCAGCTGAACGGAAGATCACCTGACTTTCATGCAATCCCAGTCGGAAATGCGGGAAACATTACTGCGTACTGGATGGGATATAAGGAATATAAAAAAGCGGGTAAAGTTGAGAATCTTCCTAGAATGCTGGGTTTTCAGGCAGCAGGAGCAGCACCTATTGTAAAAGGGGAGATTGTGCATAATCCCGAGACCATTGCAACTGCAATAAGAATTGGTAATCCGGCAAGCTGGAAAAAGGCTGAGAAAGCAAGGGATGAGTCCTCAGGATTAATACATGCAGTTACAGATGATGAGATTCTAGAGGCTTATAAACTGTTAGCAAGAGAGAATGGGGTTTTTGTTGAACCAGCATCAGCAGCTAGTGTGGCAGGTATAATCAAATTAGCAAAGAATGGTTATTTCAAAAAACATAGGAATCTGAGTAATCATTCAGAACGGATAACGGTTTGTATTCTTACAGGTCATGGTTTAAAAGATCCTGATCGTGCAATAGAGAGTGTCGAAAAGCCTATTGTGGCAGAAGCCAAAGTAGATAATATATTAAAGATTGTAGGAATATGAGTTATGAGTCTTATTGTGCAGAAGTATGGTGGATCATCAGTAGCAAATGCAGAGAGAATTAAGCATGTAGCGAAACTGATTGTTAAGGCTAAAGGTAAATATGACAATGTAGTAGCAGTGGTTTCTGCCATGGGAAAGACCACGGATAATTTGATAAAAATGGCAGCAGAAATAACTGACTCTCCATCAAGACGTGAGATGGATATGCTTCTTTCTACAGGAGAGCGAATTTCAATAGCATTAATTGCAATGGCCATACACTCTTTAGGACACGATGCAATATCTTTTACAGGGTCCCAGGTAGAAATAATTACTGACGCATCTCATACAAAAGCCAGGATTCTGAAGATTGGAGCAAAGAGAGTAAGAGAAGAGCTTAAAAAAGGAAAGATTGTAGTTATTGCAGGATTCCAGGGTGTGAGCACCAATAGAGATGTAACAACATTGGGACGCGGAGCCTCAGATACAAGCGCTATTGCAATTGCTGCAGCTTTAGGCGCAGATGAGTGCGAAGTATATACTGATGTTGAAGGGGTCTTTACTTCAGATCCAAGGATAATTTCTGAGGCAAAAAAGATTAAAAGTATTACTTATGAAGAGATGCTGGAAATGGCAAGTCTTGGAGCAAAGGTAATGGCGCCGCGTTCAATGCAGATAGCTCAGCGGTTTGAAGTACCGCTTCATATACGATCCAGCTTTATTAACAAAACTGGCACAAGGGTTATATCAAAAGAGAGGGGAAAAATGGAAGAAGCATTAGTTAGAAGTGTTATATTAAACGAGGATGAGGTAAAGATATCAATTATCGGTATTCCTGATAAACCTGGAATTGCGGGGACAATTTTCAGTAAGATAGCGGATAAAAACATAAACGTAGATGTGATCATTCAGAATATAAGCGCAAAAGGAGTGGCTGACATATCTTTTACTGTTGCAAAAGATGATTTAGAGAGGACACTACACGTTACTAGTAGATTAAAAAGTGTTGTTGAGCCTAAAAAAATAGAGTGTGATAAGAATATAGCCAAGATCTCAATAGTAGGTATTGGTATGAGAACCAGTGCAGGCGTTGCCTCAAAGATGTTTCAAGCGCTTGGTAAAAATAAAATAAATATCAGAACAATAAGCACATCCGAAATAAAAATTTCATGTTTAGTAGATAAGAAAGAAGGTAAAAAAGCCGCAAAAGTCCTTCATAAAGCGTTTGAATTGGATAAGGCAGTGAGTAGTAATTATCTTAAAAACATAAAACAAGCTCGCAAGGAATACAAAGATGGGGAAGTTTTTAGTCATGACACAGCATTTGGAGAAAAAAAATGAAAAGAACAGGAATTGTAAAACGTGATACAAAAGAGACCAATATTGATTTAAAACTTGTTTTGGACGGTAGGGGAGACTCAAATATAAAAACAAAGGTTCCTTTTTTTGACCATATGCTTACATTAATGACAAAACACGGTTTGTTTGATTTAAAGATAAAGGCATGTGGTGATATTGAAGTGGATGATCATCACACAGTTGAAGATGTGGGAATATGTCTTGGTGAGGCGCTTGGAAAGGCTCTTGGAGATAAGAGGGGAATAAAACGCTTCGGATACGCAAGACTTCCAATGGACGAAGCGCTGGGAGAAGTTAGTATTGATATTAGCGGTAGAGCTTTCTTGGTTTTCAATGTAAATGCTCCGGCAAAAAGAATAAAAAAGTTTGAGGTTCAGCTTATAGAGGAGTTTATGCGTGCATTTGTAAACACTGCGTCAATTACACTACACGCAAATCTTATATATGGAAAGAACACTCATCATATATATGAATCTATTTTTAAGGCATTAGGAAAAGCTCTGGATGAGGCAACAGGAATAGATGCAAGACATATGGCTGTTCCTTCTACAAAAGGTATTCTCTAGTGATTGTAATTCCTGCAGTTGATATATTTCAGGGCAAAGTTGTTCGTCTTAAGCAGGGGAATTTCAATAACATAAAGATATATGGAAATAGTCCTCTGGAATATGCTCTCAAATGGGAAAAGCAAGGCGCAAAAAGAATCCATATTGTTGATTTAGAAGGAGCAAAAACAGGCAGCATCAAGAATCTGGATATAATTACTTCTATATGTAAAGCATTAAAAATTCCTGTTGAAGTAGGAGGTGGGATAAGGGATGTTTCTACTATAGATACCCTGCTGAAGAGTGGAGTAAAATGGGTAATTATTGGTACTCAAGCATGTGCTTCTTCTGATTTTTTAAAACAAGTTTACTCTGAATTTGGTGAAAGGATAATTGTTAGCATAGATGCAAAGGATGATAATGTTGCAGTTCAAGGGTGGCAGAAGGAGTCAGAATTTACAGTTGAAGATATAATTGGAAAAGTTGAGAATATAGGAGTTAGAACGGTTGTTTATACTGATATAAGCAGAGATGGTATGTTAACAGGACCTAATTCAGAAAAACTCAGGAACCTGGTTAATAGAAAAACAGTAAAGGTTATAGCGTCCGGAGGAATTTCCTGTTTGGATGACATTGAAAAACTAGCTTCCATAAAAGATTTGACTGGTGTAATAGTCGGGAAGGCGCTATATGAAAAGAGATTTGATTTTAAAGAAGCAATTAAACTGGCAAGTGGAGATATGTAATGAAGCTTATAGAACAAGTAAAATTTGATAAGAAAGGCTTAGTTCCTGTGGTAATACAGGATTTTAAGACATTACAGGTTCTAATGGTGGGGTATATGAATAAGGAGTCTCTGGAAACAACACTAAAAACAGGAAAAACATGTTTCTGGAGCAGGTCAAGAGGGAAGTTGTGGATGAAAGGGGAGACTTCAGGACATATTCAGAAAACAAAAGATATCCTTATAGATTGCGATAACGACACGCTTCTTATAAAAGTTGAGCAGATAGGCGGAGCGTGTCATATGGGTTACAGAACATGTTTTTATAGAAAATATGATAAAGATGGTCTTGCAGTTGTAGAAAAGAAGCTCTTTGATCCTGAGAAAATCTATAAGAAAACTTAATAAGCCGAATAAACTATATTGCCGTTTACTAATGTGTGTTCTACTTTAAAAACATAGTCACCCGGTTCTCCTGAAATAGACCCAATAGTCAAATCAGCCTGTTTATCCTGCTCAATAACTCCTGTGGACTTTAAGCCGAGCATATTGCAGCTATTGGTGGAAAAGATTTTAGCCATGGATATGAGGGCTTTTTCGAGGTCTAACGCATGATGTTTTCTTATCCATATACCTTCCATTTTCCGTGTCAGCCATGATAATAGATTAGAGAATGCCTTATCTGTTGTAAGCAAGCTTCCAAAGAGAGTATTTTCTTTTCCTTTAACAGCCAAGTAATCTCTATTAGCGCTTACCGTGCCTTTAACTCCGCCGATTTCAAACTCTCTAACTTTATTACTGCCTGTTGGAAACATGGAATCGGTTATAGCTATAATTTTTGAATCTGTTTTTCTGTTTATTGCATCTCTCACATAAGCAGGATTGATATGATAACCATCTAAAATTAGTTCTGCATAAATTTCATCATTTTTCAGAACAGCTTCAGCAGCTCCTCCGCCGTTAAACGGCTTATAAGAAGCATTGGTAGGCCCATTCATAAAATGCACAAAATATTTTAATCCTGCTCTCATAGCTTTCTCAATTTGAGAGCAGTTAGCTTTTGTATGACCTGCCCCAACTGCTATGTTGTTTTTTGTTAAGTGTTTAATAAGCTTAATTGAGTTTTCGTTGTACTCAGGGGCAACATCTAGTAATTTAATCGCATCTGATTCGTTTATTTGGTTAAATATTTCTATATCAGGTCTAAAAACATAACTAGGGGATTGAGCTCCAAGAAAGTCAGGACTTATAAAAGTACCTTCAAGAAAAGCTCCATGTAGAAAAGCTCCATGCAATCCATTGGTTTTGCTTTCCATAAACTTTTTTAGATATTCAAGACATGCCTGAAGGTTTTTTATCGGAGCTGCAAAAGTAGAAGGAAATGCAGAGGTTACTCCCTGTCTTGCTTTTTCCATTGCAAGCATAGCGATACCTTTAGAAAAAGCTTCTTCGGAGTCATTGAATGATCTAGTTTCCGGACTGTATTTACCCAGTGTAAAATCAAACAGATTACAGCCATGAAAATGGATATCAAAGAAACCTGGAAATATGTATTTCCCATCAGCATTGATTATCTTATCAGGAGACTGGTTTGGAGATTTAAAGTATATTTTGTCTAGTATGTATAAATCAGTCTTTTCTATCCTGTCTCTGAGAACTACATTTCCGTTTTTTATCTTTATCATAGTTAGTTACTTCTAATAAGACTTAGAGCTTCTGCGCGTGTTTTGCTGTTTTTTCTAAATATTCCTCTCACAGCAGAAGTGACTGCGATTGCGCCATGCTTTTTAACACCTCTCATAGTCATACATAAATGTTCTGCTTCTATTAGAACAATAACACCCTGGGGCTTTAATGCTTCCATGAGCGCATCAGCAATGTTTGTGGTTAATCTTTCCTGTAGCTGTGGTTTCTTGGCAAATAAGTCAACAGCATGAACTAATGTATTAAGTCCTATAACTCTGTTACCTTTTGGAATATAGCCGACATGAGCTTTCCCTGTAAAAGGAAGAAAATGATGTTCACACATTGAAGCAAAGTAGATATCTTTCACAAGAACAATTTCATCATGGTCTTCTTGAATAGAGACTTTTAATTCTTTTTTAGGATCCTTATGAAGTCCTGCAAATATTTCTTCATACATTTCTGCAATACGTTGCGGTGTTCTAATAAGTCCCTTTCTTTTTGGATTTTCTCCAACAGCTTCTAGTATCGTTTTTACTGCTTCAATAATCTTTTTATGATTTGCTCTCACAATTAAAGTCTCCTCATTTTGCTATTTTTTCAATGTCACTGTTACTTCCTACAACAACAAGCACATCATTTTCTACAAAAATATGATTTGGGTCCGGCACACTATGGATTTTTTCTGTAGTCTTACCATCTTGATCTATACTCTGCTCTTTAATTGCTACAACATTCACTTTGTATTGATCTCTTAGATGTAGATCACGCAACTTTTTATGTAAAAAACTTGATGGGGTTTTGATTTGAACCAAGCTGTGACCGTTTGTGAGAGGAATGTAATCCAGGATGCTCGACATAAGCAGGTTTTGTGCAATTCTTCTTCCCATATCATCTTCAGGTGAGACAATCCTATCAGCACCAACCAGTTTTAATATTTGTGATTGTATATCGTTCGCAGCCCTGGCTATTACCTGCTTTACACCTAGCTTTTTTAGCAGAACAGTTGTAAGTAGATTTGCCTCAAAATTTTCGCCAATACAGACTAATGCGCTATCAACCCTATTTATTCCTTGTGCAATTAAGTTTTCTTCAATTGAGGAATCCATTCTTACAGCTAACGTCACTGTATCCTTCATAGCTTCTATCTTTCTGGGATCTTTATCAACAGCAATCACCTCTGCATTCCTCTCAGCAAGAGTGACTGCAACTCTATATCCAAACATCCCAAGTCCTATTACTGCGAATTTTGTCATTGTTTTTCTCCTCTAATTATCCAATAATTACTTCTTCCTCTGGATATGTATATATAGCCTTTCTTCTCCTTCCTGTAAGCGCCAGAGCCATAGCCAGAGGACCAATCCTGCCGGTGAGCATTGTGGTTATAATTACTAATTTGCCCGATGTAGTTAAGTTAGACGTTATTCCTCTTGAAAGACCTACTGTGCCGAAAGCAGATATTTCCTCAAATAAGATGTCCATAAAGCTCGCTTTTTCTGTAAGTAGTAATATTACGGTACACGTCGTAATAAATATAGCAGAAACAAAGATAATTCCGAATACTTTGTTTAAAGAATGTCTGGGTAGACTTCTCTTGAATATCTCTACCCTTTGTTGCCCTTGAATAAATGCTCGCAAACTTACTATTGCAATTCCGAATGTGCTTGTTTTAATTCCCCCTCCTGTAGAGCCTGGAGATGCCCCTATAAACATAAGAATTATGAGGATAAGACAAGATGCATTTGCTAGTCCACCGACATTTATGGTATTAAATCCTGCAGTTCTTGCTGTTATAGACTGGAAATAAGATATTATCAATCTTTCTTTTATTGAGTACGAAGATAATGAATTTCCATTTTCAACGAAGAATAGAACAAGCATACCAGCAACTATTAAAATAATACTAGTAATTAGAACTAGTTTTGTATGGACTTTTAATCTTGATGGTTTTTTTCTCAATTTGAGGCTAATAAATCTAATAATATCAGTGATTACTATAAACCCAAGCCCGCCCAGTATAATTAAAGATGTAATTATAATGTTAAATACACCAGACTTACTGTAGGTCGTGAAGCTATTCTGGAACAGTGAGAATCCAGCATTGCAGAATGCAGAAACTGCATGGAATACAGAAAAGTAGAGAGTTTTTTTTATGCTTATGAAATCTTCTATCCAAAACAGATACAGAGATATTGCGCCTATGATCTCTATTGTGAATGTGATAAGGAGAATTGATACAAGCATATGAGCTATTTTGTCAAGAGTTTCATAATTGAGAGCATCACGTATAACCAGGCTTTCATTTAGACTCATATTTTTTAAAATAATAGAGAAGAAACCAACCATAGTCATAAGACCAAGTCCTCCAATTTGGATAAGAGCGAGAATTACGAGCTGGCCAAGAAGTGTAAACGTGTTTGATATATTAACTACAGTAAGTCCTGTAACACACGTTGCTGAAGCAGCTGTAAACAAAGCGTTTGTAATACTAAGGTCTATGTCTGGTTTCCTGGACTGAGGCAGTAGCAACAAAAACGTACCTAATGTAATGATTGCAACAAAGCTTAAAACAACTATCTGTACAGGTTTTAGCCCAAGTTTACTTATGGCTTTAAAGAGATTCTCTTTAAACACTGTTGATTAATTTTACAGGTGATTTTGTGTAATTTTGTATAAATAATCAATTACTGGTTGAATAAATGATGGTATTGCAGTGTCCTTTATGCAGAATAAAAGCAATATAATAGAACCCGTCGATATGATAAGAGAAAGTATTATAACGGTTCCTATAAACTTTGATTTCTCTTTTTTATCCAACTTTTTGGGAGGATGTTTTAAAAATTCAGGCTTTTCTTCTTTTTCGCTCCTTTTTATATTAACAGCTTGTGTAGTTTCCGGGGGTTCAATTACATTAGTAGATCCATTATCCCTAATTAATGCCTGATTTACTTTATTGCTTGGTTGAACTTGAACTGGCGGAGCAGCAGCAGGGACTGGTTCACTTTCCTGTCTGGGAGGTTTAATGTTTATGCCGGAGTTCTGAGTTAATTTAGATCCCTTTTGTATGTCTTTATCTTCCTGGATTGGTTTTGCTTTTTCATCTTCCATTATTTTGTTCTCCTTTTAGCTACTCTTCTGTTGGATCTCGGTTCAAAAGTTGAACTGTGTCGCCATCTTTGATCTTTCTTATATTATCAAAGGCATCTATTTTAGAAACCATTATTGTATTATATATTCCCTTGATTGTAATCTTGTCTATAAGATTATTATTGCGAAGGACAACAAGTTTCTTGTCTGTATGTCTGCTTATGTCACGCTCAAAGTCTATGGCAATTATTCCTGTTTTTCTATCAATTTTCAGGATTTTTCCTACCATATTCTCATTAAACACAGGAACCTTCTTTCCTTCCTGTTTATCTCCTTGCACTTTTTCTTCAGGAATTTCCTCGCCAAGAAGCTTAGCAATACGCACTTCAACAGCTATCCTTTTTGCTGATTCTTTTTCTAACTCTTTCTTAAGATTTTCTTCATGGGATTTGAGAGAACTAATTTGCGAATTAGCTTCAGTTAACTGATTCTTATAGTTATTCTTCATTTGAACTTCTTTTTTAATATCACGTGTTAAGCGAGCTGTTTTTTGCCTCTCTGATGTTAGAGCTGTTTTGTATCTATCGCGTGCACTCCGTGTTTGTGCTAACTGCTTTTCCAGAGAATTTTTTGTTGCAGTCATGTTTTTCAGGTTTTCCTCTACCTTTGCCTTAGCTTCTTTTGTTTTGTTTAGATCATCAGTGAGATTTGCGATTTGAGTCTTTTGATCCTGGTTTCGTCCTATTATAACCATAGTAGCAACTGCAAATAAGAGAGATACTACTAAAAGCAGGATAACACCGACCTTCATCAATTTGCCCATATTCCCCTCCAATATTTTCACCGGCAGTCTATCATAGCCTAGTTTAGCGTGTCAAGTTCTAAATCCTTTTGTATGAATTCTGTTTTTTGCTTTTGACTTTATTGCTTTTCCGTTGCTATAATGCCTCAATGCTAGATAAATAAGCATGTGGGAACTAGTTTTATGGAAAAGAAAATAGAGAGATTTATAAACATTGTTCAGGATTATCTTAGTAGCAATGTTCCGCTCAAGCTTCAGAGGTTCTTAAATAAGCTTCATACAGCTGATGTGGCTGATATTATCAGTTACTTAGAAGCTGAAGAGGGACAGAAAATACTGAATATACTTAAGCCAGAGGTTACCGCTGAAGTTCTAAATGAAATAGATCCTGTATTGGCAAAAGAACTTGTTCAGGCTATGAGTCCCATGAGACTTTCAAAAATGCTTGATACAATGCCTCCTGACAATGCTGCCGATATTCTTCAGTATCTTCCGGAAGAAGATCATCTGAAAGTTCTGGCCCAAATGACAGCAGAAGAAGCAGAAGAAGTAGAAGAATTAATTCAATATGATAAGGATACTGCAGGTGGAATAATGACGACTGAATTTGTATCTTTTCAGGAGGATGCTACAGTTGCTAGTACATTAGAGCATCTGCGAAAAAATATAGATGCGGAAGCCAGTTACTATATATACACAACAGACAGAGAAGACCATCTTCGTGGCGTAGTTACGTTAAAAGAGTTAATCATGGCAGAGCCTGATAAAAGATTAAAAGCTGTGATGACTTCAGACATTATTAGTGTAAGGCCTGATAGTGATCAGGAATATGTTGCAAATCTAGTTGCAAAGTATGATCTTTTAGCTATGCCTGTTACTGATGCTTCAAACAGGCTTCTGGGAATAATAACAGTTGATGACATTATTGACGTGATAAGAGAGGAGGCTGCTGAAGATGTATATAGGTCTGTTGGGACAACAGAGGACGAACTCCTGACAAAATCTGCTTTCAGTGTTGCTAAGATACGTCTTCCATGGCTCATTACAACTCTTCTGGGGGGGTTAATATGTGTGTTTGTTGTAAGCAGATTTAAATTTGTTCTGGAACAGATTATAGCTCTAGCTTTTTTTATGCCCATAGTTGCTGCTATGGGAGGAAACATTGGGATTCAATCATCTACAATTGTAGTGAGAGGATTGGCAACAGGCATAATAGATACCAAAAAGGTATGGAAGATGCTTCTCAGGGAAATAAGAATAGGCGCTATTATGGGTCTTGCATGTGGAGTCATTGTAGGAGCAGTTGGAATGTTATGGCAGGGACAGATGGCTTTCGGTCTTGTTCTTTCTACATCAATGTTTATGGCTATTATTGTAGCTGCAACAATAGGAGCATTTATGCCACTTGTATTTAATAAGTTTAACATTGACCCTGCTATTGCTACAGGCCCTTTTGTAACAACTGCTAATGATATTACAGGCATGCTTATATACTTCAGTTTGGCATTGGGATTAATGAAATATTTAGTTTAATTTAAAGGGGATATTTAAAATGGGAATGACTATAACAGAGAAGATATTGGCTGCTCATGCAGGAAAGAAACAGGAGGCAATACCTCAAGTTTCACCCGGGGAACTTATTGAGGCAGACCTTGATTTCATTCTGGGCAATGATGTTACTGCCCCGATTGCAATCTCTGAATTTGAAGCTATAGAAAAAGAAAAGGGCAGGGAACTGGACATTTTTGATAAAGATAGAATTGCTTTAGTACCGGATCACTTTGCGCCAAACAAGGATGTAAAATCAGCAGAGCAATGTAAAATACTCAGGGATTTTTCAAGAAAAAAGAACATTAAATATTACTTTGAAATAGGGAAAATGGGAATAGAACATGCGTTGTTACCTGAGCAGGGACTTGTTCTCCCTGGAGATTGTATAATTGGCGCAGATTCACATACATGTACTTACGGGGCTTTGGGTGCATTTTCAACAGGCGTTGGAAGTACTGATCTTGCAGCGGCAATGATAAGAGGTAAAGCATGGTTTAAAATTCCGGAAGCCATAAAGTTTGTCTATAAAGGAACACTTAATAAGTGGGTGTGCGGCAAGGATCTTATCCTCTATACAATAGGAGATATAGGAGTAGATGGAGCGCTTTATAAATCAATGGAGTTCTGTGGGGATGTTATATCGGAATTAGCTATGTCTGATAGATTCACAATGTGTAATATGGCTATAGAAGCCGGAGGAAAGAACGGCATTATCGAACCGGATGAGAAGACATTAAATTATGTTAAAAATATAGCAAAAAGGGATTACAAGGCATATAAAAGCGATCCTGACGCAAAGTATGCTGATATCAGAGAATATGATATGTCGAAGATCAAACCTCAGGTATCGTTCCCTCATCTGCCCTCAAACACAAAACCTGCAATAGATGCTGATGATATAAAGATAGATCAGGTGGTTATAGGTTCATGTACAAATGGAAGGCTACAGGACTTAGAAATTGCGGCAGGTATACTGAAGGGACATAAGATACATCCGTATGTAAGGCTTATAATTCTTCCTGCAACTCAAAAGATATATGCTGATGCTATGAAAATGGGGTTGTTTGATATATTTCTGGAAAGCGGAGGAGTGATAAGTACTCCTACCTGTGGACCGTGTCTTGGCGGGCATATGGGTGTGCTTGCAGAAGGAGAAAGATGTGTAAGTACGACGAACCGTAATTTTGTGGGAAGAATGGGGCATGTTAAGAGTGAAGTTTATCTGGCAAGCCCTGCTGTTGCAGCTGCATCGGCAATTAAGGGAAGAATAGCAGACCCGAAGGAGATAAAAATAAAATGAAATTTAAAGGCGAAGTTTGGAAATACGGAAATAATGTAAATACAGATGAGATAATTCCAGCAAGATACCTCAACACTTCTGACGCAAAAGAACTGGCAGAACACTGCATGGAGGATATAGACGCTTCTTTTGCTAAGGGTGTGAAGGATGACGATATTATTGTTGCTCAGGAGAATTTTGGCTGCGGTTCATCAAGAGAACATGCCCCAATATCAATAAAAGCTTCAGGAGTTTCATGTGTTATAGCAAATTCGTTTGCAAGGATATTCTATCGTAATGCAATAAATATCGGCCTGCCAATTCTTGAATGTAAGGAAGCAGTCAAGGATGCAGATAAAGGAGATATCTTGGAGGTTGACTTATCAGAAGGTACTATATCCAATCTTACAAAGAACAAGTCATATAAATCAACCCCATTCCCCGAATTTATTCAGAATTTGATATCTGCCGGCGGATTGATGAAGTGGGTTAGTAAGTCAATATAGTGATGATAAGAGAAGCTAAAGGATAAAGCATGATGGACGGAAAATCACGACAAAGGGAAATTGAAATATGTCTTTTAAGCCGAAATATACGATAACAAACGAGATATTGAATAATCTTACGCTGATTGCATCAGCGCGAGAAATTATTGAGCAGTCACGTCTTATTCCGAAATGGGAAGCTAAATTAAGAAAGCAGGCTTTACTGCAGAATACTCATTCATCAACGGCAATAGAGGGCAACAGACTTACGCTTGAACAGGTAAAGGATTTGTCTGATAAAAAAGAAGTGGTTGCGGCAGATAAGGATAAGCAAGAAGTTTTGAATTATCTCAAAGCGATGGAGCATATTCCCAATACTGCGAAAAAAGGAAAAATCACAGTTAAAACGCTTCTTAGTATGCATGAAAAAATAACCGCAGGAACTCTGGAAAAGACTTCTGACTGCGGAGTATTCAGGGACAGACAGGTCTACGTCGGCAGAAGGATTTCTGACGGCACCGGTTTTAAAGAAGAAATAGAATATATGCCTCCACTAACAAAAGAAGTCCCGAAATTTACGGAAGAATTTATTGTTTGGCTGAATAAAGATGAAACGTGGCAGATTAATCCTGTATTACTCGCCGGAATGGTTCATTATGAAATAGCGAGAATTCATCCTTTTATAGACGGTAACGGACGTACAGCCAGACTTCTGGCTACATTGGTTTTATATTTGAGCGGTTTTGACCATAGAAGAATATTTAGTCTGGATGATTATTACGACAGAGACAGAAAATCTTATTATGCCGCGTTAAAGACAGTAGATACCAAAATACGGGATTTGACAAAATGGCTTGAATATTTTTCCGACGGTGTGGCGTTCTCAATAAATGAGGTAAAGGAAGCGGTTTTAAAACTTGGCTTAAAAGCGAAAAAGGAAACAAAAAGCCAGATATCTTTAACTCAGAAACAGATGAAGATTATCGAGAGAATAAATATAGACGGTAGGATAACAAACAGGGACTTGCAGAAATTGTTTAATATTTCCGCCCAGGCGGCGCATAAAGAATTGAAGAAACTCTTAAGGATGAAAGTGATAGAATCAAAAGGAAAAGGAAGAGCCTTGTATTATGTGCTGTTATAGTAAAGAATGGTTGATGATTAGGTTGATGATTAGGTTGATGATTAGGTTGATGATTGGAAATATTTCATGGCTAAAATAATCTTCATTACAGGCGGGGCGAGGAGCGGTAAGAGCTCTTTTGCAGAGAAATTAGCATCAGCACTTGGAAAGGACGTGGTCTTTTTGGCTACTGCAGAAGCCCTGGATAAAGAAATGGCAGACAGAATCAAGAAGCATAAAGCAAAGAGAAGCAGTACATGGAAGACAGTTGAAGAGCCGATAAATATTAATATTTTAAACAAATTTAGAAATTTTGAAGGTGCTGTTATTCTGGATTGTATCACATTGTGGCTGTCTAATATGATACATAAATTCGGTATTGAAGGGGTGAAAGACCGCATTCTTGGGGATATCCAGATGCTATTAAAAACAGCAGGAACCTCAAGATTTACACTTATTGTTGTGAGTAATGAGCTAGGAATGGGCATAGTCCCTGAGAATAGATTAGCGCGCGAATTTAGAGATATTGCTGGAAGATGCAATCAGCTCATTGCACGCATGGCAGATGAAGTGTATCTTATGATTTCAGGCATAGAACTAAAAATAAAGGGATGAACTTTGAATATTCTTCACATAAATACAGAGTGCGGCTGGAGGGGCGGGGAAGTTCAGATGATGTGTCTTATGGATGGTTTAAGAAGAAAGAATCACAATAACGTTGTATCTGCTCAACCAAATAGTGTGCTGGTAAGAAAGTGTATTAACAATAATCTCAGGGTATGCCCTGTAGTAATGCGTGGAGAATTGGATTTGGGGGCTATAGGAGCTATCTGCAGGACAATAACAGATGAACGCATAGATATTATTCATGCTCATACATCTCATGCACATACGATTGGGGCGATTGCAGCAAAGATAAAAAAGATTCCTTTTGTTGTCACTCGCAGGGTTGATTTTAAGGTTGCCTGCAACATTTTTTCAAACATAAAATATAATTATCTCACAAATAAGATAATTGCAATATCCAATGCTATTAAAAGTATATTGATAGAGGCAGGTGTTCCTCAGGACAAAATAGATGTTGTTTACAGTGGAATTGATACAGAAAAATTCGACAGTATAAGTAATACTCAGTATTTATACGAAGAGTTTAATTTATCAAAATATTCCCCAATTATTGGTACAATCGCACATCTGACAGATCACAAAGGGCATAAATATCTGCTTAATGCTGTCCCTGAGGTATTAAAAATATTTCCAAATGTGGTTTTTCTCATTATTGGCGAAGGAGAACTGGAAGAAGCCTTAAAAAAACAGGTTAAGGAATTAGATATAACAAAAAATGTAATTTTTACCGGGTTCCGAAAGGATATCGGTGAATTATTGTCAACAATGGATCTTTTTGTTCTTCCTTCACATCTTGAGGGATTATGCACTTCTCTTATGGATGCAATGCTGATGAAACTACCGATAGTTGCGACAACTGCCGGTGGAATACCTGAAGTTGTTGTGGATAAAGAAACAGGTATTCTTGTTTCGCCCAAGGATTCAAAAGGGCTGGCAGATTCTATTATACAGTTGTTATCCAATAAAGAGGAGGCAAAAAAAATGGGGGAGAGGGGACTGGAGCGAGTAAAAACAGTGTTTAACGTGTTCAGAATGGTTGAAGGGACAGAAATAGTTTATATGAGTTTATGAGTGTTTTGCTGTTTGCAAATGAGCAGGATTTATATTATGCTTAAAATTTGATAGGAGAGAATTTAATTTTGCCGATGGAAAATAGAGATAAACAAGTAGGTCTAAAGAGTTTCGTAATAGGTGCGTTACTGTGTTTTCTCATCCCTGTAATGGCGCACTACTCCATAGATATTGTTCATGGCTCTTATATGGCAATAGACTTCATGCCTGCAGGAGCAATATTCCTGTTTTTTATTCTTGTAGGCGGCATAGCAGTTATACTCAAACTGATAAGTAAGAGACTAGCTCTTAATTCATCAGAGCTCTTAGTAATATACATCATGATGCTTATAGCCTCTTCAGTAGCAACAATGGGACTTGGCGCACAATTGTTTCAGATAATCACAGCACCATTTTACTTTGCAACCCCGACAAACAGATGGGCAGAGTTAATACAACCACATATAAAAAGCTGGATGGTGCCACAGGGCAAAGAGGTAATAAGGCAGTTCTATGAAGGCATGCCAAAGGGCGCGAGTATCCCATGGGCAGCATGGCTCAAGCCAATATGTTTCTGGATGATATTCCTTATGTCTCTGTATATGGTAATGATAACAATAATGGTGATATTAAGAAAACAATGGGTAGAAAAAGAGAGATTGATATATCCGTTAGCGCAATTGCCTATGGATATGGTAAAGGATGAAAACGGTTCCATAATAAGGCCTTTCTTCAAAAGCAACATAATGTGGCTTGGATTTGCAATTCCATTCATAATCAGTTCAATAAATGGTTTTCATGACTATTTTCACTTCATACCTAAGATAAACCTCGTTAATAGTATTCCAATATTTCGCAACACTCTAAACATGTCCTTCAGAGTAAGCTTTCCAATGATAGGGTATGCGTACTTTATCAACATGCAGTTAGCGTTCAGTTTATGGTTTTTATGCCTATTATCAATAGTGATAAAAGGAATCTGTAATATTACAGGATTTGGATTCAATGAAAATACAGGCATTTATGGAATACATGGTTCTCCAATGCTGTACCATCAGCAGACTGGTGGAATGATAGTATTGGTAATGGCGGGCTTATGGATGGCAAGGGAGCATCTCAAGGATGTATTTGGCAAAGCATTCGGGAAAAGAAAAGATATAGACGACACAAATGAGATACTGTCCTACAAAGCGTCGGTATACTCTCTCTTGATAGGTTTAATTGTAATGGGGATATGGCTGTACTTTAGTGGTATGCCCCTGATAACAGTTCCTGTATTCATGTTTTTTGCTCTGGTGTTGTTTATAGGCTTAACAAGAATAGTTGCAGAGGGAGGTATAGCATGTGCAGTAGCGCCGTCAATAGCTCCTTCTCTTGCAGTATCAGGTTTAGGGACATCTATATTTGGAGCTGGTGGCATGGTAAGTCTGGCATTCACATATGTGTGGGCTTCAGACATTAGGACATTTGTAATGGCAGCAACAGCGCATAGCCTGAAAATAATAGAGGTAATAAAGACAAACAGAAGAAAGCTTTTCTGGTTTATATTAGCGGCTCTGGTAATAGGTCTTGGCTCTACATTCTGGATAGCGTTGAAACTGGCTTACACGCATGGAGGAATAAACATGAATTCGTGGTTCTTCATAAGAGGACCACAGGCGCCATACAACTATGTGACAGATAAGATGCTGCATCCAACAGGAGTGAATTGGATGGGTTGGCTGCATACAGCAATAGGCGGAGGATTTATGGCGTTTCTGATGTTTATGAGATACAGACTTCTGTGGTGGCCTATACATCCTGTTGCATATCCTATAAGCGCTGTGTGGCTAATGGAAAACCTATGGTTCAGCATATTTCTTGCGTGGATAATAAAGTCAGTACTCACAAGATACGGAGGAAATAAGGTATACAAGGCTTCAAGACCGTTCTTTCTTGGACTAATCCTGGGGCAGCTGGTTACCGCAGGACTCTGGTTTGTCATTGATCTGATAACAGGACATACTGGAAATCAGGTATTCTGGATATAGACCTTTCTCGCAAATTACTTCATTCTTTTCTCTATTTCAAAATATCTTTTTTTGGTCGGAAATTGTATGGCTGGGAAAAGAGTTTGAATTTAGCTTATGATTTCGTTAGAATAATGCAACAGAAGAGAAAGGGGCTAGAGTGCAAATATGAACATATCACCGAATAGAGTCAAGGAACTTGTTACTGCAGCCTTAAAAGAAGATATTGGAGACGGTGATATTACTACAGAGGCTTGCATCCTTCAAAAAAGAAATGCTAAAGCTAGAATTATAGTAAAGCAATGCGGAGTAATTGCAGGATTGAAAATAGCGGAAACCGTATTCAAAATGCTGGATAATAAAGTAAAATTCAAATCTTTGGTTAAAGATGGAACAGAGGTTAAAAATGGAGATGTGTTAGCTGAATTATCAGGGCATGTAACCACCATTTTAGCTGGAGAAAGAACAGCCCTCAACTTTTTGCAGAGGCTTTCAGGAATTGCAACATTAACAGGAGAGTATGTAGAAAAAGTCAAGACCTATAAAGCAAGAATATTTGATACAAGAAAAACCACTCCTGGGCTACGTGATATAGAGAAATATGCAGTGCGTGTTGGTGGGGGACAGAATCATAGAATGGGGCTTTATGATATGGTCATGATAAAAGATAATCATCTAAAGATAGCGAATAGGAATATAGCGGAACTTGTGCAAGCCATTAGAAAAAAAGTTTCTAAAAACGTAAAGATTGAGATAGAAGTAGAGAATTTATCCCAGGTTATGGAAGCTCTTCAATCTCAAGTAGACATAATTATGCTGGACAATATGGATATACGGACTATTAAAAAGGCGGTTTCCTTAATTAGAAATTGGAAATTGAAAATTGAAAATTTGCCGGAGATAGAGGTTTCAGGAGATGTAACCCTTAATAGTGTTGAAAAGATAGCAGAAAGTGGAGTTGATAGAATTTCTGTTGGCAAGTTAACTCATTCCGCAAAATCGATGGATATATCTTTAAAAATTTTTAATTAATGGAACATGGAAGAGTTTTCTAAAGATACAATCAAAGCTGGTCTAGAGACTCAAATAATAGGGCGAAAAATATATGTTTATAATGAAACGTCTTCCACAAATGATGTAGCGTTATCGTTGGCTGAAAAATATAATTCAGAAGGTATTGTCATTCTGACAGAAGGACAGACAAAGGGAAGAGGGAGATTAGGCCGAACATGGTTTTTTCTGCCGCAAAAATGCATTCTGTGCTCAATTATATTGAAATCAAATATACTTTCAGAAAGGCTGAATCTGCTCACTATCGGAGTATCTGTTGCTATTTCTAAGGCAATAAGGGAGGTAACATCTCTACTTGCTTATATTAAGTGGCCGAATGATGTAATAATAAAAGGCAAAAAAGTTTGTGGAATTCTTGCAGAAAAAAGAAAAATGAAAACTGGTTTTATAGTCATAGGCTTTGGAATAAATGTGAATTTAAATAAAGAGGATTTACCACCTGATTTATGTGGCAAAGCTACCTCCTTAAAGATGGAATGCTCTAAGAAAGTGTCACGGGTGGAGCTTGTACAGAAGGTGTTATTTGAGATAGAGAAAGTTTATTTATATCTGGAAAAGGGAGAAGGAAGTCTGATGTTTGAGGAATGGAAAGAAATGTCTTCTATTCTTGGCAAACAAGTCAGAGCGATTTTGCAAAATGAGGTTGTAGAAGGGCAGGCGCTTGGAATCGATCCTGACGGGGCATTGATTCTTAGACTGGATTCAGGTATATCAAAACGTATTACAGAGGGAACGATTGATTATGCTTATTGCAATTGATGTAGGGAATACAAGTATTAGCGCGGGTATATTTGCCAATGATATGTTGATATCTAAAACCAGCATAAAAACAAAAGTAAAGCAGGATGTTGAATATTATTTCAAAAAGTTAAATAGTTTTATAATTGAATCAAATCTTAAGAAAGATGAAATAACAGGTTTTATAATATCTTCCGTTGTGCCGGACGTAACAAAATTATTCACAAGGCTATCTAAAGAACTCTTTAACATTGTTCCGCTGGTAGTTGACTATAAGACAAAAACCGGGCTAAAAATAACATACGCTGCGCCTTCTCAGGTTGGAAGTGACAGAATAGTCAATGCTGTAGCAGCATATAATCTGTATGGAGCGCCTGCGATAGTTGTTGATTGCGGAACAGCTACCACATTTGACCTGATATCTAAAAAACGTGAATATCTGGGAGGAGTTATATGTCCTGGCATAGGAATGTCTTTGAATGCGCTCCACAGAGATACTGCCTTATTGCCAAAGGCAGAACTCTCTAAACCTACCTCAATTATCGGGAAAACCACAACTCAGAGCATACAAATAGGGATTGTATACGGATTTAGCTCAATGATAGACGGGATAGTAAAAAGATTAAAAAAAGAATTTTCCACACCACCAAAGGTTATTGGTACAGGCGGCTGGTCATCGCTGATAAGTCAATATTCAAAAAGCATACAGAAAACAGATTTGAATCTTACGCTACAAGGTCTCAGGCTGATTTTTGATATAAAAAAATAAAGTTATACTTTTCTTTAAAAACTATTGTTGTTATAATCCCCAAGTCTTATATGAACCGATTTGGACCTTGCACTGCAAAGTCTCGGATTGATTTTTAATATAAAATTGAGGATAGGGTTGAACTATGAAGAACAGAAAAAAGGTGCCATTAGAAGTACCAAAGCCAAACATTGAGACTTTTTGCAAGACTATAAAGAGAGAGATAATTCCTAGCCGTCCGCCGTTAGTTGAACTCATTATTGATGAAGCTATAATGAAATATCTTATGAAACAAAAAGCAGGAGTGAAATGGATCGATGCTGTTTCTGGTGATATGAATTCAGAAAGAGGAAATATTAAATCGATAATTGGGTTCTGGTATCGTTTTGGATATGATTATGTTCGTTTGTCAGGAGGATTGGATTTTCTAGGGAAAAAGCGTATAGCAAGTGATACTAGTTCTCTTTCTAAAGGGCAACGGAGTTGGTCAGAGGAAGGTAAAGGAGTTATTACGAGTTGGGACGAATTCGAGAAATATCCCTGGCCGTCTTTGGATAATGTAGACTTATGGAGATATGAATTTGCTAGTCAAAATCTGCCAGAGGGAATGGGATTGTTTGTCTGCCCAAGTAGTGGGATACTGGAAGTTCCCTTGAATACGCTGCTTGGATATGAAACTCTAGCTTATGGGATATATGATCAGCCAGATCTCATTGAAGCTGTTTTTCAAAAGACGGGGGAATTGATTTATGGATTTTATAAAAAAATAATTGGATTACCAAACCTTTATGGATTTTTTCAAGGAGATGATATGGGTTTTAAGACTTCAACTCTTATGTCACCAGACTTTTTAAGAAAGTATGTACTTCCATGGCACAAGAAAATTGCTTCACTTGCACATGAGAACAATCTTCTGTATCTCTTACATGCTTGTGGTAATGTAGAAGACATTATGGAAGATCTAATTGAAGATGTAAAGATAGATGCCAAGCATTCCTTTGAAGATACAATTATACCGGTAACAAAATTTCACAAAAAATACGGAAGTAGGATCGCAGTATTAGGAGGGATTGATGTAGATGTTTTGTGTCGTTTTCCTAAAGATAAATTAAGAGCATATATTCGAAATGTTTTACAAGAGTGTGTTCCAAAAGGAGGTTATGCACTTGGTTCTGGTAATTCGGTGGCAAATTATGTTTCATCGGAAAATTATTTAATTATGATAGAAGAAGGATTGAATTTTAACATTTAAAATAACATAGGAGTTGCGATGTATAAAATAGGTGTGATGGGTGGAGACGGAACAGGTCCTGAAGTTATAAAAGAAGGCATGAAAGTGCTTGATGCGATTTCGGGTAAGCACAATATAAAGTTTGAGTTTACATACTATGATTTTGGAGGCGAAAGATATATGAAGACAGGCGAAGTCCTGCCTGATTCTGCTATAGAAGAATTCAGAAAACTAGATGCCATATATCTTGGCGCGGTAGGTCATCCTGATGTAAAACCCGGAATTCTGGAAAAAGGACTGCTTCTAAAGCTCAGGTTTGCTCTTGATCAGTATATAAACCTGAGACCGGTTAAGCTCTATCCGGGAGTCGATACTCCTTTAAAGGATAAGGGACCTAAGGACATTGACTTTACCGTAGTGAGGGAGAATACGGAAGGACTTTATGTTGGTGCAGGCGGGACTTTAAAGAAAGGGACTGCTGACGAAGTCGCCATACAGGAATCGATAAATACCCGTAAAGGAGTGGAAAGATGTATCAGATATGCTTTTGAATATTGCCGTAAAAAAGGCAAGAAGAAAGAACTTACTCTGTGCGGCAAAACAAACGTTTTAACCTTTGCGTTTGATCTTTGGGAAAGAGCATTCTATGAAGTTGGAAAAGAGTATCCTGATATTAAAACTAATTATGCTCATGTTGATGCTACCTGTATGTGGATGGTAAAAAATCCTGAGTGGTTTGATGTTATTGTAACAGATAACATGTTTGGAGATATAATAACTGATCTCGGAGCAATGATACAGGGAGGCATGGGTATCGCAGCAGGCGGAAACATTAATCCTGATAAAGACGGAACGTCCATGTTTGAACCCATAGGAGGTTCAGCTCCAAAATATACAGGCAAAAACGTGATAAATCCAATGGCTGCTATATGCGCAGGAGGCATGATGCTTGAACATCTCGGAGAAAGTAAAGCGGCAGATGATATTGAAAAAGCTGTGATAAAGATTGTTCAGAATGATATGAAAAGCCTTTCTGCAGGTAAGATGGGACATACAACCTCAGAAATAGGAGATATGGTAGCAAAGGAAGTTGTATAGTTATGATAAAAAAAGAAAAATACAATGTAGTTGTTGTAGGAGTTGGCACAGTTGGTATAGAAATGCTCAGAGTGTTGCATCAGCGTAAGTTTCCTATTGATAAACTTGTTGTGCTTGCCAGAAGCGAAAGAGATATTACTGTAGACGGTAACACATATAGTGTGAAAGCAATATCCGAAGAATTGTTTAATGGAATGGATATAGCTTTATTTGCCGGCACAGAGGGGGAAAAAGGCGCTGCTGTAACGTTTGGGAAAGTCGCAGCCAGTAAAGGAGTTGTTGTAATTGACAATGGAAATGATTTTAGGATGGATCCTGATGTGCCGCTTGTTATTCCGGAGGTCAACCCCGAAGATATAAAAAACCATAAGAATATCATTGCCAATCCAAACTGTTCTACTATTCAAATGGTGGTCGCGCTTGCCCCAATTCATAAATTGGCAAAGATAAGAAGAATTATTGTCTCTACATATCAATCAGTTTCCGGAACAGGAAGAGCTGCAATAGAGGAGTTGAAGAAACAAGTTCAGGATTATGCTGATGGCAAGGAAACAACAGGTTTTGAAGCTTATCCTTATCAAATAGCGTTTAATGCAATTCCGCATATAGGTTCTTTTGGAGAATTGGGATATACAACGGAAGAATGGAAGATGGTTAAAGAAACACATAAGATTTTACACGATGATACAATAGAGATTACTGCGACTACAGTGCGAGTACCGGTTTTTTATGCTCATTCAGAATCTATATATATTGAGACAGAAAGAGAAGTTTCTATTAAAGAAATTAACGATGTTCTGCGTGATGCTCAGGGGATATCTGTTATTGATGATATAAACGCCGACCCACCGCAGTACCCAATGCCTATCTTTGCAGAAGGCAGAGATGATACATATGTAGGCAGAATCCGAAAGGATCCTTTTAAGAAAAATGGAATCAATATGTGGGTAGTTTCAGACAACATCCGTAAAGGCGCAGCTCTTAATGCAGTTCAGATTGCAAAGGAATTGATCAGGTAAATCCTATATGCCGAGATTTGATAGCGTAAGGCATATGGAATTTACAATCTCTGCCAGTTTTGGATGTGACGTTTCAAATCCCTTAACTGATGAAGACAAGCCCTCTATGGAGACTTTTAAAAGTTCCGGGTTTTTGTTTTCCCGTGTTGCTTCATGAGTTGAGATGTCAGTAAAACCTGTAATGCTTTTTGCGTGATCAGCCTGAGTCTTAGAAAGCTCCTCAACTTCGAATTTTAGAGTTGAAAGCAGGTCAAGCAACTCTGATTTCTTTTCCTCTTTGATGGAACTAGCTTTCTGAATCCTGTCTTTAATCTCTGAAAGAGTTCGTTTAATCATTATGTCCATATACTAAATATACCCTTTTTAAATGTCAAGAACTATTGTAGACTAATAGGTGATGAAAAATATAAAAATTACGTTTGCCTATGACGGAACTAATTATCACGGCTGGCAGATTCAACCGAATGGGATTACGATCCAATCAGTTATGGAAAATAGCCTTGAGAAGCTATTTAAAAGGAAAGTAAAAGTAATAGGGCAGGGGAGAACAGATACTGGCGTTCATGCTATTGGTCAAGTAGCAAGTTTTAAACTACCTGCTGCAGCGTTAAAAAACATGCAGGTTTCTCAAATTAAGGCTGCTTTGAATAGTGTCCTGCCTCAGGATATCGCTGTAATGGACGTAGAACCTGTTTCTTTGGACTTTCATCCGAGGTTTGATGCTAGGGAGAGGGTTTACCGCTATGTTGTATGCAATGACCGTAATAAACATGTTTTCGGGAAAACAGGTTTCTATAGTTACCGGTATAAGTTGAATTTGCCTAAGATGTGTGAAGGAGCAGAGTATCTAATTGGAAAACACGATTTTAGTTCATTCCAGTGCAAAAAAACAGATAACGAAAATCCTGTGCGTACAATAGAGAAAATTTCCATTAGCAGAAATGATTTCAGTGTGTCAAACTTTCTAAAATTGAGAAAAAAAGCAGTTATTTTTGAGATTGCAGCGAATGCATTTTTATATAACATGGTTAGAATTATTGTGGGAACATTGCTTGATGTAGGAAGAGGTCGTATTGAACCACAAAATCTTAAGAAGATACTTGTGGGTAGAGATAGAAACCTTGCAGGAGAAACAGTTCCTGCGTATGGATTGTGTCTCATCACTGTACATTATTAAACGAAATAGGATTAAGTATGAAACATTCAAATTTTGTCCATCTTCATAACCATACTCAATACAGCTTGCTTGATGGAGCATGCCGACTGGATGACATTATATCCCTTGCTCATGAGTTCAAAATGCCGGCTTTAGCTATTACTGATCATGGAAATATGTTTGGAGCCATAGAGTTTTATAGCAAGGCAATGAAACAGGGGATTAAACCGATTATTGGGTATGAGGCATATGTTGCCCCTGGAAACAGGAAAGAAAGGGCATTGCATGGAATAAAAGAAGCTGCCTTCCATCTTACGCTTCTTGCTGCTAATGAAGACGGATATAAGAACCTTATAAAACTCGCAACGATTGCCTATCTTGAAGGATTTTATTACAGGCCGCGTATTGATAAACAAGTTTTATCAGAGCATTCAAAAGGCATAATTGCTCTCAGCGGTTGCATGAAGGGAGAAATTCCTCATTTCATACTCAGTGACCAATTGGATGACGCAGAAAAACTTATTTCTGAATATCAGGATATATTTGGGAAAGGCAATTTTTATCTAGAATTACATAACCACGGTATTGAAGGACAGTCAAAGATTAATAAAGAACTTATATCATTCGGTAAAGCACTAAATATTCCAACAGTGGCGGCAAATGATTGCCATTATATGAGAAAACATGATGCTCTTTCACATGAGGCATTATTGTGCATTCAAACAGGTACAACGATGGATGATCCCAAACGTATGCGTTTCTCAGTAGAGGAATTCTATTTTAAATCTGCCGAAGAAATGAAAAAACTGTTTAGTGAGATACCTGAAGCGATTCTTAATACAATTGAAATTGCAGAAAAATGTAATTTAGAACTAGATTTTTCAAAGAAATATCTTCCTCATTTTAATGTCCCAAAGGAAGAAAGCAATCCTAACAGCTACCTTGAGAGATTGACGAAAGAAGGTTGTAAAAAACGATTTGGAGACGTTACTAAAGAAATAACTGACAGACTTGAATATGAGCTGAGTGTTATAAAAAAAATGAATTATGCAAGTTATTTTCTTATTGTATGGGATTTTATACGCTATGCTAAAGGTAAGGGTATAGCAGTTGGTCCGGGCAGGGGTTCATCGGCAGGAAGTCTGGTTGCATATTGTCTGGACATTACAAATATTGACCCTCTTAAATATGATCTGATATTTGAGCGATTTCTAAACCCGGATCGTGTAAGTCTTCCTGATATAGACATAGATTTTTGTTATGAAAAACGCGGAGAAGTAATAGATTATGTTGTGGGAAAATATGGAAGAGAGAATGTAGCACAGATTGCAACGTTTGGAACAATGGCAGCTAAAGCAGTTATAAGAGATGTTGGCAGAGTTTTAAATATGCCTTATGCAGAGGTGGATAAAATAGCGAAAATGATCCCTCTAGGACCTAATATTTCGTTAAAGAACGCTATAGAAACACAAAAAGATCTTTCAGATTTAATAGAGAAAAATGAACAGGTGAAAACATTAATGGATATTGCTAAGTCTCTGGAAGGGCTGGCAAGACACGTCTCAACTCATGCTGCAGGAGTTGTTATTTCAGAAGGCTCTCTTACTAATTTTACACCATTGTTCAAGAGTAATAAAGCAGATATAAGTACTCAATACGGCATGAACTCGCTAGAAAAAATAGGGCTGCTGAAAATAGATTTTCTTGGACTTAAGACATTGACTGTTATTCAAAACACAGTTGCTCTTATAGAACAATATTATGACAAAAAAATTGAAATTGACAAATTGCCCTTAGATGATAAGAAAACTTTTTCGTCGCTGATTTCTAAAGGGAAAACTATAGGTGTGTTCCAGTTGGAAAGTCCTGGAATGCGTGACCTTTCAAGAAAGCTAAGACCTGAATCTTTTAATGACCTGATTCCTCTTGTTTCTTTATTTAGACCCGGACCTATGCAAGGGGGCGCGTTAGACACTTTTGTAAAAAGAAGACATAGTAAAAGTCCCATAAAATACGATCATCCCATTTTGGAACCCATATTAAAGGAGACGTATGGAGTTATACTTTATCAGGAACAGGTAATAAAAATAGCAAATGAATTTGCAGGTTTTTCTATGAGTGAAGCGGATACACTGCGCAGGATTATGGGCAAAAAGGGGATAATGGATGATAAACAAAGAAATGCGTTTATCTCAGGATCTATTAAAAAAGGGGTAAAAGAACCAATTGCGTCCAAAATTTTCGATCTAATAGCATATTTTGCAGGGTATGGATTTAACAAGTCTCATAGTGCCGCATATGCAATGATTTCTTTTCAAACAGCATATTTTAAAGCGAATTATCCGGTTGCCTTCATGATAGCTCTTCTGAACAGTG
Organism: uncultured bacterium; assembly: GCA_964437505.1. GTDB lineage: Bacteria > JAHJDO01 > JAHJDO01 > JAHJDO01 > JAHJDO01 > JAHJDO01. The sequence continues at coordinate 23,703 of CAYTGU010000007.1, read as the reverse complement.
AATTACGAAACACAGATAAGATAGTATTGTATATAAATGAATGCAAAAATATGAACATTGATGTATTACAGCCTGATATTAATAAAAGTTACGCTAAATTCACAATAGAAAAAAAGAATATTCGTTTTGGTTTAGCAGCAATAAAAAATGTTGGTGAGATAGCTATCAATTCTATTATTAAAGCAAGACAGACGCACGGCCATTTTAAATCTCTATATGACTTTTGTGAGCATATTGATTTGCGCACAGTAAATAGAAGGGTAATAGAAAGTTTAATAAAGGCTGGTACACTTAATTTTGGCAGACCCAGAGCTCAACTTATGCATACTTTAGACCATGCAATTGAGCTCGGGCAACAGATACAAAAAGATACCCAAAGAGGACAAACTGTCTTTTTTGATGTGTTTGAATCACAAAAAGAATTTCGTGAGGATGCTCATAAATTTGCAGAGATAGAAGAATGGTCGGAAAGTAAGCTCCTTGCCGCTGAAAAAGAAGTTTTGGGTTTCTATATTACCGGCCATCCGTTAGCAAGATATGAAGATACTCTTAAATCCTTTACAACAGCATCAAATACGCTTGGGTCTGAGCATCAGGATGGTGATGAGATTTATATAGGAGGCATAATAAATACAATAAAAAGAATTCTTACCAAAAAGGATAAGAAGCGTATGTGTGCGTTTACCTTGGAAGATATGCAGGGAACGACAAGTGTTCTGGTTTATCCTGCTGTGTTTAAGAAATTTGATAATTTTATTGAAATAGATAAATTATTACTTATAAAAGGAAGGCTTGATCTCAGAGATGACCAGCCAAAACTAATTGTATCGGATATCATCCCTCTTTCAGAAGCAGAGGAAAAGCTGACAAAGGCTATACATATTACGCTTATAAGTACAGGTCTCGACAAACAAATACTTCAAAAATTAAAGGATTTATTAACTCAATACCCAGGAAAGGCTACTATTTATTTACATGTGGTGATACCTCAATCCGGAGAGGTAACTATGTTGGCTGATCCAAAGATCCATATATCTCCTCAAAAGGGCTTGCTTATTAAATTGCGACAACTTATTGGGCAAGAGGCAGTTAGGCTGAGTTTATAATACTTACTCTTACCATTCCAATATTGCGAAAAACCTCGAATTGCCACGAAAATTCCACTTTTAGTTCAAACTTTAGAAAAGTACTTAAGCTACAAGAAAACATCTGTTATATCAGCTAGATAATGCCGTTAAATTTCCATAACTTCTTGACGTTAAAGAAGTTATGCGCAAAAAAAGCTTTGCAATATTTCCTTCGCAAGTTTGTAAATATTAGCTAACTTCTTTGTACGCAAGATGTTAGGACTTGTTTTGACATCAATATTTAGCGTCGCATAAGATATCTTATGTAAACTAATGGAGAAATATTCAAAGAGAAAGCTTTTTGTTTGCATTGCAAGATAATAACATAAAGTAATATTCTAACTTAAAATACATAACATGCCTAATTTCAATATGTTAGATGCTGAGAACTATCTTGTTGTCTTATAATTAAAATCTCTCCCACTATGTTTTTCTAGCAAGAATATACTAATTTGAAACGGAATTATGAATAGAACGTAAAAAATAAGGACTAATGCCTATTTGTATATTTCACCGTTGGAAAAATCCAAAATTCTAAATCCGAAACTCGAAACAAATTCTAAATTTAAATTTTCGAAATTCAAAACATTGTTTTGAGTATTTGTATTTTTCTAATTTGATATTGTTTGATATTTCGTGCTTCGTGCTTCGAATTTAATCTTTGCAAGGGTGTTTTTAAGCTAGATTTGCCTTAAAGAGGTACTTGGGTATGTCTTATTGGGTGTTTTTGCCCTAAATAGCTATATAATTTGGCTTGTCAGAGTGAAAAATCCTCTCAGAATAAGCGCTTTCATAATAACAATATTATCTAAACCAATATTACCTTTACCCATGTGATATTTTTCGACAATCTCAACCGGATCGCCATCAACCGCTGCAAGGTGTGCTGTATCTAAAATCAATCCAACATCAGGACATTTGTAAAAAACTTTCTAATTCATTTTGGCTTTCAACTATTGTTCCCATGTGATTGGGTAATTGCCATATTTTCTAAATGCGCGATACTGGGCTTCTGATTGCTCAATTGTCATTCTAATGGCTTCTGGTTGCTGATAAGCCTTCACCATAAAGCCTCCACCGTAATTCCCCAGTCGCCAAACTTGCCGGTGGGCCTCGTCATCGATGGCCTCCAGATCATTGCGAGGTATGGTCTTCTGGATATCAACACAATTCCAAAAACATATTTTTCCGCCGTAATTCTCACCCAACCAATCAATTCCCATGAGCAACGGCTGATCAAGCTGAATCACGTCACATCCGCCCTCGATTAGCATATTCATATATTCCTGAACTTGTCCGCAGCAATGGTGAAGCAGATGCATGTTCCGCTCGTGCAGAGCATCGTTCGTACGGCGATAGCGAGGCAAGTATATTTCGCGAAACATATTCGGACTGACCAGCGTTCTGTCATTTGTTCCCATATCGTCATAGGTTATTGCACCGTCTACTCCCGCATCGGCATAATGTGCAATGATTGCCAGACGCGTCTCGACGATGCGGTCCAGCAACAGACACAGATTCTCTTTCTCTAGAACATGATCCATAAACCAGTTTTCCATGCCTCGAAGATTTATAGGAAGCAACATCAAGGATGGGATATTGCCGTATACGTAGCGCCCCTGAGCGTGAAAATTCTCAACTTCCTCCCGCAAATGCGCATAACGCACTGGAGACCGGAAGTCCGGGAACTTGTACGATTCCAGTTGCTTCCAACTTTCACCAAGAGGCGGATCTTTGACCTCTCCCATGCTGGTTGGATCTAGAGTTTCCATCTTGTATCCCCACTCCCCGAAGTCTTGCGCAATGGGGACGAAATCTGGATCCGGTTGAAACGAAACACCAGCAAAGTCAGTGAAAGGCCAGGTCTTTCCTTCGATTGGATTTACAGAGAAATGCATTCCAATCCGCGGCGGATCTCGAAATTCAATGCAGCGTTTGACTATTTCCCTTGGTGTTAAATTACTCTTTTTCATCAATACCTCCAAGTATTTTTTAGACCTTTATTTTGTCTGCTTCTTCCGCTGAACCAACCAGCGGAAGAGCGCAAGCGGGACTGTCCGGAAAACGGTGGACTTCACATCCAAAGGCGGCAGCATAAATATGAGTAGATGTTCCAATCTTGGCAACAGGTACAGCATCGTCATCGAGTTTTGCCGCCATACGAATTTGTCTATCATAGTTCTCCGCTATCATTGGCACCCAGTTTTCAACCGGCTTGTCAGAGATTGTGAAGTCATAGTCGGGGTGGTCAATACTTCTTATCAATTTAGGTTGACAAATAAAGCCATGACCTTGAAATTGACCTCGCGCATAGATGTTGCGCAAAAACACTTCGTTTTTCTTATATTTGCAATTAGGCATGGAAATTTCTCCTGTTTTATGAATGTGGGCTTCCTGGAATCATACTGTCGTCGAGGCCCGCATAATCTGAAGTCTCATCTTTCAAAGCATAAATTTCGATAAGGGTAACTTCGTTTTCGGAAAGAGAAAAATCAATCTTGATTTCACCATTCGTTATCGGCGCTCTGGAAATATCCAGCTTCGGGATTGATGCGTGATCGAGCACAGCGAGTTCGTTCTTATCCGGGTAACGTGGTCTCCCGAGCATCTTCCAGCATGTCCAGGCGTTGCCGTTATTCTCGTCCACGGTCTGTCGCCTGATCGTAACCTGATGTTCTTCCATCGGGATGTTCAGAGATATTCGCATATTACCGCTGTTCTCCCGCTCCAATACAGGATTCCACGCAACTATTGCCAGCGAACCGTCTTCCCTGCGAGTTACCAGCACATTCTCGTTGCGGTACAGGAGTTGGTTGCCCAATTGGGCGAAGAAACTAAATAGATGGAATGTCGGTTTGCGAATACAGTTGAGCGCAAGAAGCCCGAATCCGCCATGAAATTGTGCCTTGGGGATATCGTTTTCCTCAAAGACGTCGGAAAACGTCCAGTATGAAAACGAATCAGCGATATCGCCTCCTTCGCTCAACAGCCTCGCCAGGAACGAGGCGTTAAAGGCAGTATCATAAATGGGGCTGTGCGGGCTATACGCCGTATTGTATTCGGTAATATGCAGGGGCAAATCAGAAAATGACGATTCCCGAACACGCCGCCGCGCTTCCTTGAACTGATCCAGTCCATGTGTAATCGGATGCAAGTTCTGGTAAGTGTACTCGCCGGCGAAGTGAGAGTCACTTCCATAGTACGAATGGGTTGAGACGAAATCGACGGGTATTTTGTCCTTGTCGCACATCTCCAGGAATGGTGTAATCCAATGGATGCCGCCCGGACATGTGGCAGGTCCGCCTACCTGTATCTGCGCATCCACTTCCTTGACGGCCAGGGCTGTTTCCCTATACAGCCGGAAGTATTCCTGCTGATCGGCGCTCCAGAAACCATTCGGGCAGCAGTCCGGTTCGTTCCAGACTTCGAATGGCCATTTTCGGACTTCATTCTCACCATAGCGGTGAATGAAGTGGCGTACCAGTCCTTTGATCAGGCGACGCCATTCGCCGTAGTCTTTTGGGGGAGTAACGTTAGCCTTCCAGTAAAAGCACGTTTGGTTACCGGAGGCTAGATCGCGCGGCATGAATCCCAATTCCACAAAAGGGCGAATGCCTTTTTCTAGGAAACTGTCGTATATCCGATCAACGTACGTAAAGTTCAGTTCCGGTCCTCGTCCGGTGTAGTCATCAGGCGTCTTGTAGAATTCCTTCCTGTAAATCCCTACCGTATCACTCAGCAGACCGTGGCCACGGATGTACTCAAACCCGATCTCATCTTGAACGATGGCCAGCGCCTCCTGGTATTCCTGCCGCAGGGCCAGTCCCATGTGTCCCGTACCGACGCATTTTTGCCAGTTATTCGGAAAATGAGCAATTTCTGTTTTATTCGTAATTTTGATTGTCTCCATGAGTCTAATTCCTTTCCCTTTTAAATTAACGTTTCGTACAAGGTACAGATGGAGTCGATTTGTTTAGAGCAATCGACATAATTTGAGACTTCTCAATCCTGTCAAAGTCCTCCTTCATCTTAAACCTTATTGTTAAAAATGTTTATATTTAATTTATTGCATTATTATAAATAATATATTATATTTAGGATAATGTCTACATATGAAACTGGCTATTTATTGTTAAAACTAATTATTTATTGTCAAAAATACTTAAAATGAGATATTTTAACGACATAAAACTGGGTGCTTCCGGAATATACGAAAACTATAAGGGACACATAAAAAATAGTTCGCTGCGGAATTATTCCATCCAACTTATCGCATCCGGGAAAATGTACTTCCAGAAGGTGCCTGGGAAAATTCATATATTTGATTCTCCGATATTGCGCTGGCAAGCTCCAGGTAACGTCTACAATTATGGCCCGGTTGATGATCTTGGTTGGGAACATTACTTTGTAACATTTAAAGGTGAACGTGGCAGGAAGCTCTATGAAGATGGTTTTTGCCGGCTTTCTGATAGTTGCTTTATTCCAATCAAAAGGGTCGATTTGTTTCGCAATCGGTTCACAACAATCTGCAACATACTAATGCACGGCGGATTGGAGAAAAACCGTGCTGCGTTTCATCTTGAAGAAATACTTATTTGTGCGGCGGAAGAGATTTCGGGGCAAAAATCTTTCAGTAAATATATTAAGGACTTTGACCGACTCTGTTGCAGGATAAGGTTTGACCCACAAGAAAATTTCGACCTTAAAAACATGGCGCAATCAATTGATTTATCTTACAGTCATTTCAGAAAACTCTTCATAGAATATGCAGGAGTTCCTCCGCATCAATATATTCTTCGTTCCAGAATGGAAACCGCAGCAGAGCGTTTACGTCGTACAAATGATCCATTGAAACAAATTGCCTCTGAGCTTAATCTTGGGGAACCCGCTCAATTTTCAAAAACGTTTCGCAAAATGTTCGAAGTGTCTCCGGCAACCTATCGTTACTCTTTAATACATTAGTCAGAGTGAAAACTCTTCTCCAAAGTATGATTTGCGGGCTCCTTTATGTGATAATATCTTTTTAGGAGTTCCTGCGGTAAGGATTTGACCGTCGTGAACAATATAAGCATGATCTGTAATCTTTAATGTTTCTCTAACACTGTGATCTGTAATAAGCACACCATATCCCTTTTTCTTTAGATTATGGAGAATGCCTTGTATATCAACTACAGCTATTGGATCTATTCCAGTAAAAGGTTCGTCAAGCAAGAGAATGGATGGACGAGTTACTAAGGCTCTTGATATTTCTACTCTTCTTTTTTCTCCCCCTGAGAGTGTATAAGCCTTGCGATTTTTGAGATGAGTAATATTAAGTTCATTAAGCAGTTCAACCAATCTTTTTTCACGTTCCTCTTTTGTTAAAGGAAGTGTCTCCAGTATTGCAAAAATGTTATCTCTAACAGTAAGTTTTCTGAAGATTGAAGGCTCCTGGGATAGATATCCTAATCCCTTTCTTGCGCGTTTTGACATAGGGCAGGATGTTATATCTTCATCATTAAAAAGAATTTTGCCTCCGTCTGGTTTTACAAGACCAGCGACCATGTAAAAAGTAGTTGTTTTTCCTGCACCATTTGGTCCAAGTAACCCAACGATTTCCCCACTGCAAATCTGAATGCTTAAATTGTTTACCACTCTCTTGTGAGAATATTCCTTAATGAGATTTTGTGTCTGTAATATCTGCATCTTTCTCCTTAGAAGATTCAAGGGAGCCCTGAACGTCTTTATCTATAATCATAGTATCTTTTTTAAGATCAAAGGTGATTCTTCCGCCTGTAAAACAGGTTCCTTCTCGCCACACTTCAGGATTATCATAGAGTATGAGTATATCTTCTTTTTTATGGAACACTGCTTTACCAGACTTTGTCCTTCTCTCAGGAGTTGTAATTTTGACACTTCCTATAGCAATAACTTTTTCAATGTCCTCTTTATTCTCGTCTTCTTCTGAAGCAAATAAAAAAACCTCCATTCTATCTGCTTCTACTCTGCCATCCTCATCAACAAGTAATGCATTCCCTATAAAAATAGCTATATTTTTACTCCAATCCATTTCCATTCTATCACTGGTTATTCTTGTTATTTTCTGTATTTCATTGTTTTCAGCAGCTTGAATAGAAAATGAAGCTCCGGATATAATGCAAATGAAAGAAATAACAAGCAAAATTCGATTTAATGCCTTTGTCACTTTGTCTCTTCCCTTTTTATTTCCATTACAGGAAATTTTTTAATACACATAGTTTTAAATCCTGGATCAGCGCTTAGACCATACCCAATAAGCTCTATATTTTTACGTGTTATAAAAACTTTAGCTTCTGTGTTAAAAGTTTCTGTTTTTGCTATCCAGTCAATATATGTTGTTTTTATTTGCGTACCATCCACTCTTTTTCCAATGACATTTTTTTCAAGATGGATGTCTTCAGTTTTTTTATTAATATCCCCTTGTTCTCCTGTCAAGCGAGTTGTTACTTTTTGTTTTTCAAAAATAGACAGTTCAACGTTATATAGCTTTATTATTGGATCCTCAGATAGGTCAGCACTTTCTGCTTCTAAGTTCCACTTCTTCTTAACTTCATCAGTTTTAGTGAGTGAGAACTTCTGTATTTTTTCTTCTGAAATGGCAAGTTCCAAACCTGCCACTACACTAAACATTACCATTAATGCTAATATAATTAAAATTAAAAACGTGCATAATTTAAATTTAGTCTGCATATTTTACTTAATTCTAGCAAAGTTTGCTATAATTTGGTGTAACTGCACCCCCTGAAATCACTAATTTCATGGCATCCTCAACACTCATAGAGAGTGAAATTGTGTCCTTCTCAGGTACAAACAATAAATATCCTGATGTTGGATTTGGAGTTGTAGGTAAAAATACATTAATTGAATCTTTGGAAATCTCAGAACCTATTTCACCTTTTGTATCAGAAGTCACAAATCCTATAGAATAAATGCCTTTACGTGGGTATTGTAATAGAACAACACGAGTAAAAATTACTTTGCCTACAAAAGCATGACTAATTTGTTGAACTGCTCTGTATATCTTATTTACCATTGGAATTCTTGCTAAGATGCTCTCTCCAAAAAGGATTAGACGTTTCCCAATAACATTCCTTGCAAGCATCCCGATAACGATCAGTATTATGAAGATTGTTGCCAGTATTAACAACACTGCTATTCCTACTATGATATATCTGGAATATGCAGGTTCTACAAATTTACCTGTAATAATATTTGCAAAATGCAGCACCTTTGCTTTCACGACTATGAATTTAATAATTTCATAGGTTATAACCAGAGGCAGTATAACTAAAATACCTGCCATAAAATTCGCTCTTAGTTTAGAAAACAGTTTATTCATTCTTATTCTCTTTCTTTGGTTCTAATTTGGCGATTTTTATTTTACTTATATGCCTTGGATCTGCCTCAGCAATTACTATTTTGAGATTTTGGTAGTTTACTATTTCACCAGTTTTTGGAACTCTACCTAGTATATTTATAATGAATCCAGCTATAGAATCATAGTCATCTCCTTGAGGAATCTGTATATCAAGCTCTTCATTAACTGTGTCTATATTTGTTCTACCGTCTATTAAAGTTATACCATTGCCAAGAGGCTGAAATTGATCCTCTTCGCGATCATATTCATCCTCTATTTCACCCAAGATTTCTTCTATTACATCCTCAATAGTAACAAGTCCCGCTGTGCCGCCGTATTCATCTACAACGATTGCCATATGATTCCTTTTCTTCTTAAATTGCGCAAATAGAGCCTTTACCTTTTTGGTTTCAGGCACAAAATATGGAGTGCGAATTAAATCTTTTAATACAATGTTTTCGCCCTGTTTATAGGTTTCCCAATAGCTGATTAGGTCCTTAACGTACAAAATCCCCGTTATATTATCAATGTTTTCCTCATAGATTGGTATTCTGGAATGATGCGTTTCCACAATAGTCTTTATTACTTCAGAAATATTCTCATTGGCATCTATTGATTGTATATCAGTCCTTGGAACCATTACTTCTCTTACTACTGTATCTCCGAATTCAAAGATGCTATTTATCATCTCCTTTTCTTCTTCTTCAATTGCACCCTCTTCCCCCCCAACACTTATAAGACTTTTAAGCTCTTCTCCTGTTAGAATACTAGGTTCTTGCTCAATTCGTCCTCCAAACATTCTTATAATAATTTTTGTTATAAACAGTAAGGTTTTTACAATAGGAGCAAGGATCTTTGTGAGAATTCTCATAGGAGTTATAGCAAATAATGCAAGGGCTTCATAATTACTTTTGGCAAAATTTTTTGGTGTAATTTCTCCAAAAACTAATATCAGAAGTGTCATTATACCTACTGATATACCGACTCCTACACTATTAGCTATGCCATGTTTTGCTGCAATAGCAATTGCTATAGAAGTTGCTATTGCGGAGGCAGCTATATTGACAAAATTGTTGCAAATAGCGATAACAGTTAAAACCTTGTGAGGATTTTCCAGCCAGAATAACAGCTTCTTTGTTCTTGGATTTTTATCTACAAGATTCTTTATACGAAACTTGTTTAATTCCATAAATGCTATCTCTGTGCCGGAAAAAAATGCTGATAGAAAAAGCAGAAAAACAAGGCATATGCCCTGATATATAGATTGTATGTCCAATTATATCGTCTCCTTTTTATATTTTAACTAATAATACCTGAAATATCAATAAAGTTACTATTGTGCCAAGTATTGCTCCTGAAGTTACTTCAAACCATGTATGAATGTGTCTTTTTACTCTACTGCGCGCTATCATAGAAGCCAGTAGAAAGAGAAGTAAGGCAATAACTACTTTGTTCTGTGCACTTAGAAGAGTTACAACTGTAGCTATTGCAAATGCTAAGGCGCTGTGTCCGCTGGGCATCCCCCCATGTAAGAGTGTCCCTCTCTTTAAAAATATTTTTATAGTCAAAACAGCTATTAAAACCGCAATTAAAACAATAAATGTAATATGATATGGGGAGTTTTTTGTTTTATCTATGATTGATTTCAAAGGCGATTGAAATGCGTAAACCAAGATGAGATAGCCTACAAGAATAGCATTCAAAGAACATACAAAAACTATACCTGCCGCGATATCCTTTATAATTTTTGCTAAATGATGGTATTCTTTTGTAAATATATCTATGAGTAATTCAATAGCGGTATTAAGCATCTCTGCAATTAAAACCAATGTTACCGTACAGCACAGAATGATAAATTCAATTCTCGTAAGCTTAAGAAAGAAACTAATTATCAATACGATAGCAGCTATTAAAAAGTGGATTCTCATATTTCTCTGAGTTTTTATAGTATATATAAACCCCTCAATAGCGTTGTTAAAGCTGTCTAACAGGCTTCTTCTCTGCTTCATATTAGCTCCTTTACCAGCTGTTCCTGGCGAGTTGTCATCTTTCTTGCGTCATGTATAGATGTATCTGTATATGAAAGTAAGTGTAATGTTCCGTGTATTGATAGACGTATCATTTCCTCATCAAAGACGATACTCATGCTTTTTGCCTGTCTTTTAGCCGATTCTGCAGATATTACAATGTCGCCAAGTATGTGTTTGACTATTTGTGGAAACTTTTTATCTTGCATTGGGAATGCTAGAACATCAGTAACAGAGCACTTTCCTCTGTATCTTGAGTTCAGCTTTTTTATCTTAGAATCCGCCACAATGGCAACGCTGACATGAGTGTCTTGAGGACACCTTTCACTTTTCAAAGTGTGTAAAATGGCTTTCCTAATTAAATTGTTATTTATTTTTGTCTTTTTTTGAAGATTGGTTATCTCTATTTCCATTACTTTCGGCTGTATCCGGGTATTCAATTCTTGTATGAAACATACTTATCAAGATATGTGTAAAGCTTTTAGCAATCTTGCTCAGATCTTTCATGGTCAGAGTACTCTCATCAAGCTGATGGTCACTAAATTTGTTGTTTATAATCTTTTCAACCATAGTCTTAATTCGGGCTGACGTTGGCTCTTTCAATGTTCTAGAGGCAGCCTCTACAGAATCTGCAAGCATCACAATGGCAGCTTCCTTTGTCTGTGGTTTTGGACCAGGATAGCGAAAATCTTCCTCCTTTACAGAGTTATGATTGTCGCTTTCCAGTGCACGCTGAAAGAAAAAAGAGGTTAGAGTTGTACCATGATGCTGTTCAATAATGTTAACTATAGGTTTGGGCAATTTCGCTTCTCTTGCAACCTTAACACCGTCTTTCACATGAGAGATTAATACGAGATTGCTCATAATCGGAGTTATTTTATTATGTATATTTTTGTTCTGAATTTGGTTTTCAATAAAATATGAAGCTTTTTTAATCTTCCCTATATCATGGTAATAAGATGCCACTTTAGCAAGTAAAGAGTTCGCCTTTATGCTGTCACTAGCAGCTTCTGCAAGAGTTCCAACAGCAAGACAGCTTTGATATGTTCCAGGCGCTTCTTTTGAAAGCTGTTTAAGGACAGGTTGATTAAGATCAAGTAATTCCATCAATTTTGCATCGGTTGGAATATTAAACGAGTGTTCAAGTATTGGCAAAAGTCCTGCAGCAATAAATGATGAGGCAATGCCATTAGCAAAGCCCCATTTGATATGATCAAACATCATGCTCAGAATTATTCCCTTGTGTAGGTCTATGCTTACTATTGTTACTATATTTACTAAGCTGACTATAAAACCAATTTTTATTATATCAATTCGCCGCTTGGTCTGAGTACTGCAGAATATGGCAGTTATTCCACCAACCATTGCAACAAAGAAATAATCGAACTTATAATCCGTAGCTATCCCAACAAAAATACATAGCGCCAGGTTTATTATAAAGGCTGCCTCAACATTAAGCAGAGTAGCTAGCATTATTGCTATTGCGGCTGTTGGAATTAAATATGGAGACAGAGAGAAAGAAAGAATGATCTTATTAATAACTACAAAGCCCACAGTAATTAAGCTGACAATAGCCAGTGAGGTGATATTTGAAAATATGTGCTGTAAGAACTTATTGATGTATATATCTAGGATTAAAATGATTACAAGAAAGGAAAGACATACACCTGCAATCTGTTTAAACCAGTTAAGGCGGGATTTCCCCAAAAACTGGTTTAAAGCACTTATATGCTCAGATTTTTTCTTTGTAACTTTTTCTCCTTTTCTTATTATGCTTTCTCCTTTAGATATCATTTTATATTGCATAGGAGTATTCTTAACAGCTCTTTCTTTTTCATTTTCTGTTTCTATGCGATTATAAGATGTGTTTGGGATAATGAGGGCTTTAAGGAGCTTGCTTATTGGTTTTAGCAATTTTTTATTTTCAATATTTTTCTTAATACTTGACTGGATAACTGCATCTATATTCTCCATAGAGATTATCTTGTTTGCTGCCACTTCCCAACTAGTATCAGAATGTTGGTCTTTTAAGGAAACCTCCTTGAAATCTCCGCGAAGCTCCTTACTGTGTTTAACAATACCCGCTGAAAACAGGTTTGTAAGAATATCTCTGGTTTTCTTTTCCAGTTTTTTGTCATAATATTCAACAAATGGTTTTATTGACTTAGCAGATAATTTAATTCCTGCAATTTGTTCAGGTATTTTAATCTCATATTCCGACGTCTTGGCCTTTAACTGATAAAGGCTCTCTATTTTATTAAAGAATAGATATAATGTTTTTCTTTTATCTTGGTCTATTTTAGTGTCTATATCATAAACAGGTTTCACCTTGTGCACAGCTTCCTGCTGTGCAATGGAGGTCTTTTCCTTGTCTACAACAGGAAAGTTACATGGAGAAAAAATGTCATATTTTGCAATGTCTGATTCTTTAATATTTATTCTATGTGCTTTAATAGAGGGAATTAATGAGCCTACAAGTGAAAAGTATACTACTATTCCAAGTAGCCAGCGATACAGTATCTTTCTTCTCTTAGTAATCTTAGTAATATTGGGTTTATTCATCGTCTTTTAATAGTTTAATGTGCAATTCCTTTAACTGATCTTCGGCTACTTTTGACGGAGAACCATCCATTAGAGAAGTAGTCCTTTGGGTTTTAGGGAATGCAATCACATCTCTAATTGATTTACTTCCTGTCATAAGCATTATAAGCCTATCCAATCCAGGAGCAATACCTCCGTGTGGAGGAACTCCATAATCAAATGCCTCAAGCAAATGGCCAAATCTTTTTTTTGCCTCTCCCCTATCAATTCCCAAAAGCTTAAAAACTTTCTCCTGTATCTCTCTGGAGTGAATTCTTATGCTCCCGCTACATATTTCAATACCGTTTAATACTAAATCATATGATCTGGAGATTATTTTCTCAGGTGCAGTATCAAATAATGGAATATCTTCCTCTCTGGGTGCTGTAAAAGGATGATGTTCTGACTGGAATCTTTCATCTTCTTTATTCCATTTTAGTAATGGATAATCTGTGACCCAGACAAATTCAAACTTGTTTTCATCTATAAGACTCATTTTTTTTCCAACATAGTTTCTCACATCTTTTAATGAATTAGCAACAGTGTCCGGAGTATCGCCAACAAAGACAAGCAGATCTCCAGCTTCTACATGCATCTTTTTCGAAAGCAGGTTAATCTCTTCTTCCTTAAAAAACTTAATTATGGGAGATTTCATTCCGTCCTCTGTAACCCTTATCCATGCCATTCCCTTTGCTCCACCTGCGCATGCGATTGAAGTAAGATTTTCTATTTCTTTCAATGAAATCTGAGCCCCGTTTTTAATATTTATTCCCTTTATTTGTCCGTCATTTTCAATAACCTTTTTAAACACGTTGAACGAGGTATTTTTAAAAACGTCCCCAAGGTCTACAAATTCAAGCCCGAACCGAGTATCAGGCTTGTCAGTTCCATATGTGTCCATTGCATCCTTGTATGTAAATCTTTTAAAGGGAGCTTTTATTTTCATATTCAAAACTTCACTAAAAATACGAGATATTAGGCCTTCTGTTAGTTTATAGATATCCTTCTCATCCACGAATGACATTTCTATGTCTATTTGAGTGAATTCAGGCTGTCTGTCAGCCCGAAGATCTTCATCTCTAAAGCATTTAGCGATTTGGAAATATTTATCTACACCTGCAATCATCAAAATCTGTTTAAATACCTGCGGGGATTGAGGCAAAGCGAAGAAATTACCGGGATTAACACGGCTTGGAACGAGATAATCCCTTGCGCCTTCAGGAGTGCTTTTCGTAAGTATAGGTGTTTCTATCTCTATAAATCCCTCTTTTGACAGATAATCTCTTGTAGTCTTGCATACGTTATGTCTTATGACTATATTTCTCAACATAGAAGGTCGACGCAGGTCAAGATATCTGTATTTCAGTCTTATATCCTCTGCTGTGTCTATATCATCCGCAATTTCAAACGGCAATGCCTTTGACTGAGAGAATATCTTTATCTTTTCCGCGAATATTTCTATTTCTCCGGTTGGAATACCAAGATTGATAGTATCAGGAGTCCTATTCTTTACTTCTCCGCTTACTGCAATAACCCATTCGTTCTTTATACTACTCGCTGTCTTGTGTGTTTTTGCACTAACCTCAGAGTTGCATACGATCTGCACAATGCCCTCTCTATCCGCAAGGTCAATAAAAAGAACTCCTCCATGGTCGCGTAATTTTCTCGCCCATCCCATTACAACAACCTTGTCCCCAACATCCTTTTTACTTACATGTCCGCAGAGGCGAGTCCTTTTCCACTGATTAGTTTGCGTCATTATTCCTCAACTTTTTCTTTATGATTGACACTGCATTATCCAGCTTAATTTCTTCCTGTGTGCTTGTTTTCATATTGCGAAGAATAACCGTTCCTTTTGACAGTTCATTGTCGCCTAAAATCAGACTGAATTTGCAGTTTGATTTTGCAGCTGTTTTTAACTGGTTTTTAAGAGTTTTTTTCTGATAAGTTGTTTTTGTATGTATTCCATTTTGTCTTAATGTAGTAAGAAATGCAAATACCTTTTTATGCATAGGAAAATCAAGATACACTAAGTATACTGAATTGTTGCTCTGGAAGTTTCTATGTGCTAACAGCATTATCATTCTCTCAATTCCTGCTGCAAATCCAACGGCAGGAGTCGGTTTTCCGCCCATCTGCTCAATCAGATTATCATATCTTCCTCCGGCAGCAACTACATTCTGCGCGCCTAACTGAGAATGAATGATCTCAAAGATCACGCCTGTATAATAATCAAGACCACGAACAAGATAAGGCTGTATTTGATAATCGATGCCTAAACAGTTTATGTGTTTCTCCACTGTCTCAAGTTTATCCCTGCATTTGACGCATAAATTTTCTGTGATAGTAGGTCCGTCTTTTACATTTTGAATGCATTCAGGTTTTTTGCAGTCCAGAATTCTTAAAGGATTAGTAGAATATCTGCGTTTACAGTCCACGCACAGGTTTTTGATTCTGCTTTTAAGATGCCTTAGAAGCTGTTTTACATACCTTGGTCTGCATTCCCCGCAACCAATACTATTTAACATCACTTTTAAGTTTTTAATGCCCATTTTTGTTGGAATTTGGGTAGCTATATCAATTATCTCAGCATCCAGCCTCATATCTTCAATTCCGATTGCCTCTGCTCCGATCTGATGGAATTGTCTTGTTCTGCCTGATTGTGGTCTTTCATATCTGAAAAACGGACCCATATAGTATAATTTTACTGGTAAAGTCTGTGTATGCATATTATGCTCAATAAACGAGCGCACAATTGAGGCAGTTCCTTCAGGCCTAAGAGCGAGTTCCCTACCCTTTTTATCAGAGAATAGATACATTTCTTTGCTTACGATATCTGTGTATTCTCCAACACTTTTTTGAAAGAGTCCGGCTTGTTCAAAAATGGGTGTGCGAATCTCTCTATAATCATAAGCTTCCAGCAGATTTCTGGAAACAAGTTCTAATGCTTGCCAGGTATCTATATCTTGAGGAAGTATATCACTTGTTCCGCGAACTGTTTTTACCACCATCTTCCTCTTTTCTGATAGGTCTCTATAAATTTTTCACTGCATTCTTTCATAAGTTTTCCTAACGTTTTTGTTTATAACCACTGTTGTGAAGGCGAGTATGTAATGGCTGAATCATGCTTGACCAGTCGTTTCCAAAACAGTCTGCCATAAATGGCCGTTTGGGTCAACTTTTTTCTTCTTCAGGATAGCCAGTGATATGGGGATATGCACAAAATACTGGTTCCAGTAGCTTATTACCATATTTGTCCGACCTGACATCCCTGCATGCACAGCATTTTGTCCAAGCCTCAGGCAGAATGCCGAATCTTGAGAATTGGCAGGTATACTTCGTATCATATAGCTGGGATCTATGTACTTCAAAACCAACGACTTTTTCTTCTTTTTAAAATATTCGATAATTTCTTTCTTTAAGAATCCTCCGATATCCTTATGCGCAATATTACCGGAAGCATCTCTTTTTTGATAACGGTCTTCTTGTATCAAGTCCTGTCCTGCTCCTTCAGCTACCACAATAAGGGCATGGCGTTTTCTGTCCAGTCGTTTTTCCAGCAAGCGTAAGAATCCATTTTCCCCTTTTAAAACAAGCGGCACTTCCGGGATAAAACAGAAGTTCACATCACTGTTTGCCAGAGTAGCATAAGCAGCAATAAAACCAGAATCCCTGCCCATTAGTTTGACTAGTCCAACGCCGTTCCAGGCTGCTTTGGCTTCTTCGTGCGCTCCGCAAATTGCTGAGCGCGAGGCTTCAACAGCTGTTGAAAAACCAAAGGACTGCTCTATTGCGCAGATATCATTATCAATTGTTTTTGGAACTCCAATTACCCCGATTTTTAAATTTCTTTTCTTTATCACTTTGACTATATCTGAAGCCCCTCTTAGTGTGCCGTCACCTCCAATAACAAACAATAAACTAATTTCTCTTTTTTCTAGATTTCTAACTATATCATCCGAGTCTTGCTGACCTCGGGACAATGATAGGATATCTCCCCCTTTAAGATGAATTTCATCAACAGATTCCGGGGTTAACATCAATGGTTCCCTGGGAGCTATTGATGACAGTCCTGCGTATCCATAGCGAAAGCCGAGAATTTTCTTTACACCATACTGCCAGGTAAGGCTAAGAACAATTGTCCGTATTACATCATTGAGTCCAGGACATAATCCTCCACAAGTGACTATTCCACAGTTTATTTTTTTTGCGTCAAAGAAGATTTTTTGCCTTGGGCCAGCTCTTTCAAACATTGGAAATTTTTTATCAGCGCTTTGGCATGCTTTTAAATCTTTTGAATGTGAATATAACAGAATTTTTTCACTGTCATTAGTAAAATGATACCGAGTTCTTACCAAAGGAGAAACTATGCTTGAATAACCTAACTTCTCAATTGTTAAATCCGGCAATTCATCTGTAGTCAAACAGTGAGTATCCATAAGGTCAGTATACTATAAAATGAAAAAATGTGGAAATTATTCAGTGGCTGAATAATTCTTCAATTACTCCAATATCATCTCTAGTAAGTTTAACATCACCTGCAGCTGCAGTTTCCTGAATCTGCGATTGGCTTCTGGCACCCACAATGGCTGCAGTTACTTCTTTTCTGCGCAGAACCCATGCTAATACAAGCTGTGCAAGAGTTATATTGTTCTTCGCCGCTATAGGTTTCAGCGATTCTACTAGTTTAAGATTTTTACTTAACTGAGGTTCCTGAAATTGTATATTCTTACGTCTATGATCATCCTTCGGCAGATTTTGGACGCGTTCTTTAGAAAACTTTCCGGAGAGAAGACCTCTCTGCATTGGGCTATAACATATTACGCCTATATTATTTTTTTCGCAGTAACTCAGCAGCTCATCTTCAACCTCTCTTTCCAACATACTGTAAGGCGGCTGGAGTGATGCTACCGGATGAATAGGTTGAATACGTTTAAGCTGTTCTATACTAAAGTTTGAAACACCGCCGTAACGAATTTTACCTTCTTTTATTAGCATTGCTATTGTATCCCATCCTTCTTCAATCTCTTCATCAGGACTAGGATGGTGAATCTGATACAGGTCAATAACATCTACTCTAAGTCTCTTTAAACTTGCTTCAACCTCAGAACGAATACTATCTTTTTTTAGACTGTTGAATATTTTTCGTTTTTCATCCCAGCATCTGCAACATTTTGTTGCAATGATAGGTTTCTCTTTCATGTCTTTGACAGCCTTACCTACAATCTCTTCAGAGTGCCCAAGTCCATAAAGAGCAGCTGTATCTATCCAGTTTATACCGACATCAATTGCTTTGCGTATAGCAGTAATTGATTCTTTATCATCCTGAGGTCCCCATGCGAATTTCCACCCGCCTCCGCCAATTGCCCATGTCCCAAGACCTATATTGGTTATATTTAAATCACTGTATCCTAATTTTCTTGTCTGCATAATATTGAGCTCCTTTTTGCAAAGCACTTTGACTCTTAATCTCAGTCTCTGCAAAGTTGTTTTAATGTATTCGCATACTCTCCAATAACATCCAGACTGTCAGTCCAGTAGGTTTCAAGAGAATACCAGCCATTATAAGAGCGATTTTTTAGAAACGCTGTGAATTCTTTTATTCCTGCGATTCCTGTTCCTAGTTCAGCTTGTCCTAACCACTTATCTCCTTTTGCAGGATAACCTGTGCCTTCTTGTGTTTCCTTTACGTCTTTGATATGAACGTGTCTTAATATATCCCAGAATTTCTTGAGCGCAGCCACAGAAGATTCTCCTCCATAACATGAATTTGCGGAATCTCCTACAAAGTATAGCGGAGATTTTTTTACCATAGAGAATAGGTCTTTAAGCATATTCGATGTTGACATAACATCATAAGAGATGCCAAACGCCTCCGTAGCAATGTCTAAACCGTGCTTTTCCCCAGCTTCGATTGCATTGTCAATAGAAGCGGCAACAAGCCTCCTGCCTTCTTTTGGAGACATATTTTTGGACAATCTACTTCCGTTAGTCATAGCAAGATCGGGTTTCAAAATAGAAGCAGAGTTAATCATTGTTCTTGTTTTTTCACATGCCTCTTCAAAGCCTCCGGGTTTTAGATGGTTGACAATAAGGTCAATATTAGGAATGGACATGTCTCTCTTTACTATTTCCTCTAAAACGCCACGCAACAGGTCATGATTGAGATAGAAATCATCCACTTCCAGAAACATGGGCTCTACACCTGTAATGCCATATGCTTTTATAGTGTCTAAAAAATTACAAAGAGTATCCAAATCAGTAAACAGTTCCTTCGTATGTTTATAGGTCATTAATGAAATTTTCATTTTGTACTATACATTCAACCAATCAGTATGAAATGTGCCTTCTTTGTCAATTCTCTTATAAGTATGAGCGCCAAAATAATCCCTCTGCGCCTGTAAGAGATTTGCGGGAAGGTTTTCTCTTCTGTAGCTGTCAAAGTATGCAAGCGCTGAACTGAATGCAGGAACCGGTATGCCAAGCTCTACTGCTGTTGCAACAACCTTGCGCCAGTTATCTTGATTCTTCTCAACAATTTTCTTGAAATAGGAGTCAAGCAATAGATTTGGCAGGTCAGGGGTTTTATCAAAGACTTTCTTTATCTCTCCAAGAAACCGTGCTCTGATTATACATCCGCCTCGCCACATTAATGCAATCTCGCCAAAGTTCAGATTCCATCCATATTCCTTTGCAGCAGCCTTCATCAAAGCATAACCCTGAGCATAAGAACATACCTTTGACGCGTAAAGAGCACCCTTTATAGCATTTACAAATTCCTCTTTGTTTCCTTTATACTTCTCTGATGGACCATTAAGCACGCTGGATGCATTTACCCTCTCCTCCTTTATAGCGGAAATACATCTTGCAAATACGGCTTCAGCAATTGTCTGAGCTGGGGTGCCAAGATCCAAGGCAGCCTGAGAAGTCCATTTGCCTGTTCCTTTTTGCCCTGCTGTATCAAGTATTACCTCAACAAGCGGCTTCCCTGTATCAGAATCAGTTTTTGAAAGAATATCCCGTGTTATTTCTATTAGATAACTGTCAAGTTCTCCTTTGTTCCATTCTGCAAATATCTTATGCTGTTCAGGGGCTTCCATTCCCAGAGCATTCTTCATTAGAAAATACGCCTCGCATATAAGCTGCATATCTCCATATTCAATGCCGTTATGCACCATCTTAACAAAATGTCCTGCGCCGTCCGAACCTATCCACTGGCAACATGGTTCATCATTTGTCATTGCACAGATTTTCTGTAATATAGGCTTAACATGTTTCCACGCCTCAGGAGAACCTCCAGGCATAATACTGGGACCTTTTAGAGCGCCTTCTTCACCACCTGAAACACCTGTTCCTATAAAAAGAAGTTCTTTAGATTCCAAATACTTTGTCCTGCGTATTGTGTCCGGAAAATGAGAATTGCCTCCATCAATAATAATATCTCCCTTTTCCAGATAAGGTATTATTTTTTCTATAAAATCGTCTACAGCCTGACCGGCTTTAACCATAAGCATAACCTTGCGTGGAGATTTAAGACTATCAATAAACTCTTTCACTGAATGAGTTCCAATAATATTCTTGCCTTTTGCTCCGCTGTTTATAAACCTATCAACCTTTTCAACAGTCCTGTTAAAAACCGCTACAGTAAATCCCTTGCTTTCCATGTTAAGAACAAGATTTTCTCCCATCACAGCAAGTCCGATCAATCCAATGTCCGCCTTTTGCATCTTCCTTTTCCTCCTTTATAGTTTGTTAAGTTTAGATTGTATCCTATTGCGAATTTCGTGCTTCTAATTTCTCTTTATATGCCCACAACCCTGCTGATGGAGAGCTGATAAAATAGACTTTTTCCCCGTCAGGCATGGTATTCCATCCTTCTGACATCTTTTCAGGATTGTATCTCGCTAAAGTCTCTTTGATATCCGCATATTTAAAATTAACTCCTTCTATATCCTCTTTTGTCAATTTTCCGGGAGCGTATGTTATGCTGAAACGCCCCTCAGACGATCCATGAATAAGGTGCGCAGTAGCATGCCTCAGGTCCTGCATATCTGCATTCTTTCTATATTGCTCCATAACAGCAGGAGTTCCAATGTATCCATATTTACGAATAATCTCATCAACTTCCGGCTGTTCTCCAAAACGCTCAAGTCCCGGGGCAATAATCAATAACTCTCCTCTATCTGCTATAGCCATACGTGTGCGATATATTGCTTTATTAGCTACCCATGTGCTCCTAAATTCATCTGCCTGCATTACTGCAACAATCTTTTTAACAGGTTTATCAAAAACAGTAATATTCTGCTCTTTGCTTTTTTTAGCCGCCATTAAATATGTTTCAAGATCATCTCCGACATACAATCCTGTAGTAATGAGCTTGCCTTCCTGATTTCTTGCCATAACGATTTGAACATATACGTGAGGAATGTTATTTAGATACTCTTTCTCTGCTTTGTTATAACACGCTCTTAACGGCGTTATAAGCTGTCCCAGATTATTCTCAATACCACACACTGCTGCCATCATATGAGAAGCGCATATCATTTCTTTTCCGCCAAGACCAATAAAGTAATTCTTGTTATGATTGGCAAAACCCAGTACTTCATGAGGAACAACATGTCCTATATTTACTATAAGATCATAATCTTCTTCTACAACTTTTCTGTTAATCTCAACAGGTATAGGCCAATCAGCTTTACCTTTACTGACCTCTTTTACATAATCAGCGGAAACTTCACCGATTTTTTTACATCCGTTCCTCCAATCATGTTCAAGAAAACACTCCTGAGGTATAGAGCCGAACATCCATTTATTTTCCTCCTCAGTATGAGGAACATGCTGTCCCAATGTAGGTATAACGTCTACCTTACAAGTCTTGGGGAGAAGCTTGTAAATCATCTCTGTTAATTGTCCTGCGCCTGAATGATAACGGGTAATATCAGGCGGTAATAAAAGCACTTTTTTGAAACTCTTTGTTATCCGCTCACTTGCTTCTTGCACTACTCGCTCCATGACTTCCTGCTTCTTATTCAAATCTATCTCTTTGGATTCTTCATAAAACCACGGCATCTTTAAGGTTCTCCTCTTATATTTTATCTACTTTAAAACCCATTCCTGATAATATATTCGCTAATTGTGAATCTTCTTTTTCAAACAAGATTTCTGTATTAAAAAATTCTCGTCTTACATGATAATTTTTTCTTAAAGAGTCAAAATACGCACTTCTTTTCTCAGAAGGCATAGAACGAGATTCTCTAAGTTTCGAATCATCCTTTTCGATATCATATACTCGAGAAATAACTTTGTGTAATTTTTTTTCTAATGGACCGTTTACTTCATGAATTTTAATAACAGGACAATTGCTCTTTGGCAAAAAGTCTTGTGGATTCCATTTCGCTTTTTTATTTAAATACTGGCACAGACTCTTATATATCATAAATGCCCCATTGACCTTGCCGTCAAAGGAATAACCTGCAATATGAGGAGTCCCAATCAATGTCATTTTAAGCATTTCGATATCAATATCCGGCTCGTTCTCCCACACATCCAAAATAACCTGCGATATATCAGAACGCATCAGAGCGCTCTTAATGGCCTCTGTGTCCATAACCCCACCACGAGAGGTATTTACAATTACAGGACATTTCTTTAAACATCTCAGGAACTTTTCATCTATCATATGATATGTAGGATACTTGCCCTGTCTTTCAAGAGGAACATGAAACGTTAATACATCACAACTCTCCATTAATTCTTGTATTGGACGATATTTTATGTTGCCTGTTTTTTCAAGAAGAGGCGGATCATTAAGAAGCACTCTCATTCCAAGAGCCTCAACTTTCTTTGCTACTTTACTACCAACATTACCAACACCTATAATCCCAATTGTCAAATCGTGAAGATTAAGACACAACTTGTTTGCCGCAGTTAATAATGCGCAAACTATGTACTCTGAAACAGAATTGGAATTGGAGCCGGGCGCGCTTACAAATTCGATACCTCTATCCTTCAAATATCCAACATCAATATGATCCATCCCTATCGTAGCTGTCCCGACAAACTTAACCGAGCTTTTTTCTAAAAGTTTGGAATTAACCTTTGTGATAGAACGGACAATCAAAGCATCAGCATCCTCTACCTTCTGAGGAGTTATCTCTCTTCCATTAGAAGTCTCAACTTCTCCCAAAGTAGAAAATGCCTCTTTAGCGAATGGAATATTCTCATCAACAACTATTTTCACACTATTTCCACGGAGGGATACTTGGCAGATACTTGTCAAACTCATCTATCAGGGATTTTTCATAATCCCCAGCATATTCTCCATTAATAAACTTATCAAAGGCTTCATTGTGAAATCTTTCCCATGATATATCCTCATCTCCCGGATTAATAGGATAAAACAGAGCATTGTTAGCGCGCGCTGCTTTCATATCTCCTGGAGCGTCACCTATCATTAGGATATGATCCGGTTTATAGTTGTCTACAGCAGCAAATGCCAGATGCTCTTTTTTCGTTCCCATCTCCTGACCTGCAATCACTCTGACATATTTAGCAATATCATGTTCATCCCACTCTCTTTTGAGAGCTTCACATG
>CAYTGU010000006.1:0-80880 GCA_964437505.1 uncultured bacterium | reverse complement strand
TTAGTTTTTTGACCTACAATTTATCGAAAACGCACCTGAATCTTATTCAATTCTGCAACCTTTGTCAATTGGAAAAATCCCTATAATAAAATTGAATTTTTTTATTGACAGATGTTATGCTTTTATAATATACTTAATGCAGTTAAGTATTTATTACATTAACTATTGGGGGTATTAACAATGGCAAAGCATTCTCTTGAATCATTCTCAAGCGAAATGGCACGATTACTACCACATGTAATTAGAGGGATGATTAAAAACCAGTCCGATGCATTAGGATGCGGTAAAATAACTGTCCCCCAGTATCTTTTACTTGACCTGTTAAACACACATGAACTGCTGAAGATGAAAGATATTGCCGGAGAATTAAACATTACCCTTCCTGCAGCAACAGGATTGGTCAATAGATTACATCTTATGAAAATGATTAAACGGATTTATGATAAGAATGACAGGCGTGTAATATATATTGAATTAACTGCCGGAGGAAAGGAAACTATCAAACAGGTAAGTTCTCAACGACAGAAAGCCATACAGGAAGTCTTTGTTAAATTGACAGAAAGCGAACGAAACAGCTACCTAAGCATTTTGAAAAAACTAAAAGGTATCCTGAATAATGAGAAATAAAATTATTTTTGTCTTTATATTCTCTCTTCTCCTGCAGAGTCTGTTTGCTGATGATATATCTTCAGTAAAACAGATTTCAATTGCCGATGTTACCAGACTAGCGCTTGAAAATTCTTTGGATATTCAGATCGCAAGGATTGATGTATATAAAGAAAGAACATCTCTTGGAAAGGCAAAATCAATCTTTGATACATTTGTGAATTCAGGAGCAAGCTATAAGGATGATAAGAAAAAGTCTGCAACAACCCTCTCCAGAACAAAAACCGCTACAAATGAATATTCTCTTGGCGTTGAGAAAAAGCTTCCAACAGGATCAAGTCTTAAAATAGATACTGAACATTCATTAATTGATGCCAATTCGTCTTCTTCTGCGATAAACAACTACAATGAATCAAGTTTTAAATTTTCTCTCAATCAGTCATTGGGTAAAAACTTTTTTGGTCTAACTGATCGGTCCAATATCAAAATAACAAAAATCAATATAGACAACGCAGAATATTCTTCTTTAGATGAAATTGAGAATACTCTTTATAAAGCCCAAGCGGCTTACTGGAACATTGTTCTCAAAGAAGAGGAACTCAATATAAAATCTGATATGCTCAAAGAAGCTGAAAAGCTATATTCCGTGTACAAAGAAAACTATGAAAGAGGAACGGCTGAAAAGGGAGACTTGTTTGCGGTTGAAGCCAATATGCGCGCGCGAAAGAACGAAGTTCTTATAGCTCGCCTTGAGAAGGAAATTGCGAAAAATAACCTGTTATTCCTGCTGAACGAAGAAGACACACATATTCAGCTAGAACCTCTTGATTCGTTGATTACAACTCTGTACTGTGTCGATGTATATGAAACACTGAGAGAAGCAGTTCTGCATCGCAGGGACTATAAGATCATAAAGAACAAGATAGAATCGCAAAACATAGATATAAAAACAAAAAAGAATGCTCTATGGCCTGAAATTGATCTGGAGGCAAGTTTTCTGAAGAACGGACTGGCTTCAAACTATCAGGACTCATGGAACGAAACAGTAGATAGAAACAACTATGAGTTCTTTACAGGGATTACCTTCAGAATACCTCTTGGAAATCGCTCTGCAAAGGCAGATCTTGAGAAAGCAAAATTGAACAAGGAACAGCTTCTTCTTTTCCTTAAACGAACTGAACGACTCATACTAAAGGAGATCAACAACAAAGTCAAAGAAGTAAACAGCCTGAAGAATCAAGTTGAACTGCTTACTTCCATTAGCGAATTGCAGAAAAACAAACTAAAAGAAGAAATGAAGCACCTTGGTTACGGACGTTCAAATTCGGATACCATTATCCGCTATGAAGAAGATTTGTTGCAAGCCAGCCTGAATCTGGCATCATCATCATTTAAATACAGAGTCAGCCTTATTGACCTGGATCTGGCAAAAAATACACTGCTCAATAAATATTGGAAAGACGCATTATGAAAATAAGTGAATTTTCAGTTAAACATTCTCTTTTAATTAATCTTATTTCAGCTTTTATCCTGATTGCGGGTTTCTATACCTTATACATCTATAAGATAAGAAAAGAGGCTTTCCCTGAAGTCTCAATGGATGCAGTAGTTATCAGCACCGTTTATCCTGGCGCTCCTCCTGAAGAGACTGAAAAGTTAATAACAGTGCCGATTGAAAAAGAGCTCAAGGGCGTGGACGGAATTAAAGAGATACAGTCCATATCTGATGAAAATGTTTCTACTATCATGATCAATATCAACCACGATGCAAAAGACAAAGACAGGGTTGTGAATGATATTCAACAGGCTGTGGACCAGGTTCAGGATCTTCCTGACGATACAGAAGATCCAATTGTGACAGAAATCACTACGGGTGAGGTTCCAACAGTTGAAATCGCATTGAGCGGGGATTTGCCGGAGATTGAACTGCGAAAATACGCAGAAACCCTTGAAGATATACTTGAGGATATACCCGGTGTCTCGTCCATCTCCAAACGGGGCTGGAGAGATGAAGAAGTGTGGGTGGAGGTAGATCCTGATAAAATGAAAGACCTTCACGTCAGCATGAAAGAAGTAATGAATGCTTTGCATGAGAAAAACATCAGTATCCCGGGCGGAAAACTACGCGGGGAAAAAGAATTCAGTATCCGTACCACAGGAGAATTTCATACAAAGCAGGAGATTGAAAACGTAATAATACGCGCTAATGACCTCGGCAATTGGCTACGTGTAAAGGATGTTGCATCGGTTCGTTTTTCTCTAAAGGAAGAGGATGTTATCAATAAAAGCTTTGGAACTCGTTCAATCAATCTAACTGTAATCAAAAAATCGGCAGGAGATACAGTCAAAATCGTTAGGATTGTTAAAGATAAAACAGCTGACTTTATTCATAGAGCAGACCCGAAATTAAAGGTCTCCTACATCAATGACATATCTTTTTATATTAAAAGAAGGCTGGGTGTATTAAGAAATAACGGAATTATCGGATTGGTTCTCGTTTTATGCGTTCTTATGTTATTTCTTAACCATCGGGTAGCCCTACTAACCGCATTGGGAATTCCGATTGCTTTTTGCGCTACATTGGTAGTCATGGGATTTATGGGTTTAAGCATAAATCTTATAACTATGCTTGGACTGATTATAGTTCTGGGAATGCTGGTGGACGATGGGATTATTGTGGCAGAGAATTGCGCGCGCCATCTTGAGACAGGTTTAGATTCTCATCAGGCAGCTATTATCGGGACACAGGAAGTGATTAAACCTGTTACAGCCACAATAATTACAACTGTTGTAGCTTTCAGTCCGCTTATGCTCATAGAAGGGATAATTGGTAAATTTATATTGGGCATACCGATAGTCGTGATTATCGCTTTAATCGCATCACTGTTTGAAGCTTTAGTAATCCTCCCGTCTCATTTTGCGGATTTTGTTGGAATGGGTAAAAACAAGAAATATAAATCAAAGAAGGACCTGCCATGGTTTAAGACATTACTCAAATTTTATACACGAATAATTAACAAAGCTCTTAACAGACGTTATTGGGTGGTCGCGGGTGTTATTGTGTTGCTTCTTCTAACTTTTGCGCTAAGCAGGACAATGCCTTTTATACTTTTCGGATCTGAGGGGATAGAAGAGTTCTTTATACGCGTAGAAGCTCCATCGGGCACAAACCTTTATACTACGAATAAATT
Source organism: uncultured bacterium (assembly GCA_964437505.1). Classification (GTDB taxonomy): domain Bacteria; phylum JAHJDO01; class JAHJDO01; order JAHJDO01; family JAHJDO01; genus JAHJDO01. The sequence continues at coordinate 77,083 of CAYTGU010000006.1, read as the reverse complement.
AGTAAAACAGATTGAGGAGAAAGTAGCTCAGCTTCCTGAAAACGAACTGGATGCATATACGACTCAGGTTGGTTCTTCAGGAGACACATGGATGTTTGACCCTTACGGGAAAACAGGCCCTCATATAGCGCAGGTTGTGGTTTACCTTACTCCAAATACTGATCGCAAAAGAACCGTTGGGCAAATTATAGAGGACTTGAGAGAGACAACTAAAGATGTCAAAGGATTTAAGAAAATTTATCTTGAAATACCCAAAGAAGGGCCGCCTGTTGGAAAAGCTGTAGCGATTAGAATTCGCGGAGAAGAATTCTCTGTACTGGAAAAAATCTCCAACGAGATACTCCCCTTTCTAAAGAATATAGAAGGAGTAACTGATATTGATTCTGATTATGAAGTGGGAAGAGACGAGATTCGGGTTGTAATTAACGAAGAACAGGCAGCGCGTTCCTATCTTTCCGTAAAAGAGATTGCCTCTGCTATCCGTTCTACGTTTAAAGGAGGAAAGGCTACATCTATTAAACCGACAAAAGCTGAGGAGGAGATTGATGTAATTGTTCGTTTCCCTGAGGCTTCCCGCAGTAAAAAAGAAACCTTTGGAAAAATACTTATACCAAACAAGTTTGGCAATCTTATCCCGCTAAAAAAAGTTGCGCGTCTGGAAGAGAGAACATCAGTAACTCGCATACGCCATTTAGACGGGAAGAGGGTAATTACAATACACTCTGATGTTGACACTAAAAAGATAACTTCTTCAAAGACTAATCAGCTTTTGGCTGAAAACTTTAAGTACATACCAGAGAAGTATCATGGATACACTATAAAATACGGAGGAGAGCAAGAGGAGAACGTTAAGATGACCAACAGCTTCATTAAAGCATTTGGTCTGGCATTCTTCTTGATATTTCTGATATTAGCCGCTAACTTTAACTCATTGATTCAGCCCATTGTAGTAATGATGGCAATCCCTTTTGGCCTGATAGGTGTTATCTGGGCATTTTTCTTCCATCAGCTTCCTATAAGTTTCTTTATGATGATGGGTGTTGTAGGCCTTAACGGAATTGTAGTAAACAACTCTATTGTGCTCGTTGACTTCATTAATAATCTTCGCAGAAAAGGAGTGGACAGACGAGCATCTATCATCCAGAGCGGACAGTTAAGATTAAGACCTGTCCTGCTCACTACAATCACAACAGCATTGGGTCTCGCGCCAACAGCCTATGGCATCTGGGGAAACGATCCATTTCTAAGACCCATGGCTCTCACTATTGTATGGGGTCTTGTTTGCGCTACTCTGCTAACCCTGATTGTCCTTCCGTGTATTTATGCCATTGTTGATGACATAACACTTAAGATTGCAGGTCATACAACAGTGAAAAAGGATGAGGAATCGTAGAGAATAATTCCCCCTTTGAAGGGGGATTCAGGGGGATGTTATAATTGTTTTTATTGAGATTTTAAGCAATTTGGTCTATGGTGATATTAAAGTAGAAGTGGTTGTTTAATGGATTAGTGTTAGAGAGGAAAAAATGACAGAACAGAAAGAATCACAGAATCTTCCCGCAGTCACACCAGAGAAGAAGCCACGCCCAACGCACCGCTCAGTTCGTAGCAGAGTACGCAAAGGAAAGCGACAGGGCTGCAGTCGTCCTGATCGGTGCAAAGATCGATTATCTCTTATTTCAGTTGCTTACAAAGGTCCTCATTCCCAATACGACGACTGCAGACAATCTGCTTGACATAGACCGTTCGCTCGGGTCTTTTAGCGCGCGAATTAACATAGTCTACCGAATGGGTCTGATCGACGCTGCGTTTGTGCGAGCACTCCACCTCTTTCGTAGAATTCGCAACAGCTTTGCCCACGAAGTCTCAGGGGCCTCGCTGGAATCAGGTAGCCATGCAGATAGAATTCGAGAAATCGTTGCACCTTTTGAGAATTTCCAAGAGTATGATAAAATCCGAGAGGTCGTTTTTCCATCTATTGGAGGTAATAAATCAGATCTCTTCGCTGCCGCAGCCATCATGATCATACTTCTTGAAGAAGCGATTGCTGATGCAAAGGAGCTCAGTACATACCACTCGCCTATAGCCTATATTCCTGAATATTGGCGAACGAAGAAGGAAAAGAAGTCCTAACAATCGAGTGAAGAGTGAAACGCACTCAAATCTTTAAACATCGGACTCCCCTATCAAGCAGTAGCGAAAAACGGTCAAATTTCCATTGAGCTTTTAAGCAATTTGAGCTATGCTAAAACTGTTCAATAATTAATGTTGACAACATTGAAAGGAGAAAGATGAAAATGCGTAAATCTTTTTTAGCATTTCTTGTCTTTGGTTTTTTTGCGTCGTTATTGATCTTTGGCACAATGACATCGCATGCAGATGCAGCAAACCCATCAACTTCCCTTGACAAATTAGAAAAAAGAATTGCATCATTTAAGCCTGATCCGAAGTATAGAGACGATAAAGCCGCATTGGTCACTTTGCAGGAAGCTGTTGCCGCCGCTAAAGAAGGGAACTACGGAATTGGCGCTTGCCTCGTCAATGAAAAAACAGGAGAAGTTATTCAGCGAGGGCGCAACCGCATATTCAGCCCGTATTTCCGAAGCGATCTACACGCGGAAATGGATACACTTACTGGCTATGAACAGAGAGTTAAAGCACAAACTCCAAAAGTAGAAGGATTGGTTTTATACACTTCGCTTGAGCCCTGCCCTATGTGTCTGGCCCGAATTATTACCGCTGGAGTTAAAAAGGTATATTATTTGGCTCCAGATCCTTCCGGTGGCATGGTTCATCTTTTCAAGAATCTTCCTCCGATCTGGCAGAAAATCGCCGAGGGAAGAATATATGAGCCAGCCCAATGTTCCCCGGAGCTCAAAGCCATCGCAAATGAGGTTTTCAAACACTCATCTAAAATGTTGGATGAAAGGTTGAAAAAAGAATAAACAGAGTAAACGGGGTCAAATCTTAACAGACCACAAATACATATTGATGTTTAGACTCTTTTCCACTCATTCCTGCTATTATAATTTCTTGTGAACCATCAGGGTTTATGGTAACATGTTTTTGGAGTATGAGAAGGAGATATTGTGTCTATACTACAGGTAGATAATAATAGTGAAAAAAAAGAGATAGAGTTTGAATTGGACTACCTGAAAAAGCTCTCTGTTGGTGAACGTATACAAATGATGCTTCAAAAATCTAAAGAGATAGCAAAAATTCTTAGAAGAAATGAAGATAGAAAAATTACTTTCATTACTCAAAGATAATAAAGTAGAATTTGTCCTGATTGGTGCAGTTACCTTCCCTGTCTATGGTTACTCAAGGTCCACATTAGATACTGATATCTTTATAAGACCAACAATCAAAAACGCAAGAAACACACTGATAAGCTTGGAAAAATTTGGTTATGATGTGTCATCATTAACTCCTGAATCGCTTCTGAAGAAAAAAACTCTTATTCGACAATATATTGTGGAGACAGACATTCATCCATTTGTTAAAGGCATTTCATTTGAAGAGGCTTGGAAGAATAAAGTTGAGAACTTCTTTGGCAAACAGAAAGTTTATTTTGCTTCTCTAGAAGATATTATAAAAATGAAGAAAGCTGCTGGAAGAGTTAAAGATATAGAAGATTTGAAAGTTCTCAAAAGATTGTTAAAGCAAGAAAGACCTAAGTGACTGTCCAATAATTAATGTTGGACACGAGAAGAGAAACACAAACAACAAACAGGAGGTATTGTATTGTGATTAAAGTGATTATTATAGCACTCATTTTAAACCTGATGAATTTTATACCGGCATCGGCCTGCACGACCATGCTCGTTACCAAGGGGGCATCCCAGGACGGATCGGTCATTGTCGCGCATTCGGACGACAGTGAATTGTTCGATCAGCGTCTGGTCTATGTGCCGGCCGCAGATCATAAACCAGGATCATTCCGGCCTGTATATTACGATGCTGCATCGCTGGGCGACAGACCTGAATATCACGGGTATTTGCTGCGCCGTTATACCGGTACTCACCGGGGTCCGACTTATGTCGATCCCAGTCGTCCACAAAGCATACCGCTTGGTTATATTCCGCAAGTCAAACATACCTATGCGTACTTTGATGGCAGCTACGCTATCATGAACGAACATCAGCTTATGTTCGGCGAGTGCACCGACGGAACCAAAATCCAACCAGATCCGGTACCCGGCAAACTTATTTTCTACAGCGCTGAACTGAGCCGCGTTGCGGCGGAACGCTGTAAAACAGCACGAGAAGCCGTTGAATTGATCGGCCGTCTCATTGAGACCTACGGCTACTACGGCACGGGCGAAACACTGCCCATCGGTGATACAAAAGAAGGCTGGATTATAGAAATGGCACCAAGCCCTGAAGGCACAGGTGGACTTTGGGTGGCAAAAAAAGTGCCCGACGGCGAGGTGTTCGTAGCTGCAAATGAACTGCGTATTCGCGAAGTCGATCAGGATGACCCCAATATGCTCTATTCGAAGGATCTTCATGCCATTGCCAAAAAACACGGATGGTGGAAACCGAAAGACGGCAAGCTGGATTGGCTACGAACCGTAAGTATGGGAGAATACAGCCATCCCTACTACTCTCTGCGCCGGGTCTGGCGTCTGCAGACGCGAATTGCGCCTTCGCAGGAAAAATCGTCATGGGTCAAAGATGGCTACACGAAAGAGTACCCATTCTCTATTAAACCGGACAAGAAATTAAAAGTTCGTGATGTTATGAGCCTGTATCGTGATTATTATCAGGACACCGAGTTTGATCAGTCAAAAGGGGTAACTGCGGGACCTTTTGGATGCCCTTATCGCTACCCTGGCCCCATGGATGCGGGAGGCGATACCGGTGATCCGAATGCCAAACTGAAAGGCACGTGGGAACGTCCGATTTCCATCTATCGTTGTGGATTCAGCTATGTCTGCCAGGCACGCGACTGGCTGCCGGATCCCATCGGGGGTCTGGTATGGTTTGGTCCGGATGAGCCGATGAGCACCTGTTATGTTCCTTTTTACGTTGGGGTAAAAAGCATCGCTGAGCCGTATTACACGTGCGACACGACAACTTTTAACCAGAAAAGTGCCTGGTGGGCCTTTAACTTCGTGGCCAATTGGGCGGGTCTGAAGTACAGCTATATGATCAAAGACATCCGGCAAAAACAGGACGAAATCGAACACGCTGAAATTGAGGGCATCAAGAAGATGGATGAGCAGGCGCTTGCCCTTTATAAACAAGATCCGGAAAAGGCGCGGCAGTTGATCACCACATACTGCGAAACACAGGCCAACCAGATTGTAAAAGACTGGTGGGAATTTGCCTGGCTTCTTGTGGCCCGTTATGACGATGGCTATGTCAACGAGCCCGGAAAAATGTCCCAGGAAGTCGGCTATCCTGAAAATTGGTATGATAAGTCGGAATGGCCCAACGGTCCGACAACCTACAAAAAACCAAAAAGTAAACCTGTAAAATACAATGAATAAAAAAATAGGACTTGCTCTTGGAGGCGGGGCTGCAAGAGGACTGGCTCATATCGGAGTGCTGAAGGCTTTAGTGGAAAATAATGTTCCTATTGATGTGATAGCCGGAACAAGTATTGGAGCATTAGTAGGCGCCTGTTTCGCTAAAGATGGTGAAATAAATACTCTTGAAGAAATCGTATTAAACATAGATTGGAGACAATTAGCCCTTTTACTTGATCCGAATTTAGCTCTATTGAAAAAAGGATTCATTCACGGAGAAAAGATTAAAGAGCTTCTGTGTTCCATTATCGGAGACATGGGATTCAAGGATTTAAGAATTCCACTTAGAGTCATAGCCACTGATGTCACTACAGGTAAAGAAGTAGTAATTAAGAGCGGCTCTGTAGCAGAGGCTGTAAGAGCAAGCATTTCAATCCCAGTGATATTTACGCCTGTAAAGTTTAAAAACAAGTTTTTAGTAGATGGAGGCATAGTTAACCCTGTTCCTGTAGATGTAGCAAAAAATATGGGAGCAGAATTTATTATTGCCTGTAATGTAATCCCTGAGCCTCAAAAAAGAGGACGTATTACCTCTGAGACAATTGATAGCCGAAATTACACGAGAAACAAATCCATGTCAAAATTAAATAATAAAATAGATAAGCTTATTCAGGCAAACAAAGACAAGATAGAAGCCATCTGCGAATTTACTGGTATATTAAAAAATAAAATATATAAAGGACAACAAATAGATCCGAACACTCCGAATATAATTGATGTTTTAATACATTCATTCTATATTATGGAGTATAAAATAGCTGCTTCAAACTTAAAGAAGGCTGACATAATAATTAATCCTGAAGTAAACGACATATCTACATTGGAATTCCACAAAGGAGCAGAAGCTATAGCAGAGGGTTATAAATCGGTATTAGATGTGTTACCAAAAATCAAAAAAAAAGCTAATATATGTTAAAAAAGATCTTCGTATTCGTTTTATTGTGTATATTCCTTACAGGTTGCATCACTTCCTTAAGACTTACCAGAAAAGAAAGTAAAAATAATAATATTCTTGAAGAGTTTGGAATAAAGTATAAACCGGATTATATAGTATCCTCTTTCCTTTATAAATCCCCTCCTAAGACTGTGGCAATACTTCCGTTCGAAAATATTACAAGAGAAATAAAGAAAGATGGAAACATTCAAACAAAAAATAACAATCTTCCAAAAGATATAGCTGACCTCCTCAGAGATACATTCTTCAGGCATATAAGCACAAAATCCTATACATATATGAAACTCAAAAAGAGTGATGCTTTACTTAAAGAACAAGGATTGATAGATCCTGATAAAACCTTGCCTGCTGATGCCCTGATCTATGGGAAGGTTACTCATTATAGAAAATTCTATGGAGTAATTTATTCTCAAATAGGTGTTGGGGTTTCTGTGAAAATGGTTGATTCACACACAGGCAATTTATTATGGCAGGCAAGCGGTATATCTACAAGTCATGAAGGCAGACTATATCTATCTCCACAGGACTTAGTGATGGGTGCTATTGATTCAGCTTTGCATATGAAAAAAACATGGATACATCGGGTTTCCGATCAGCTTTTTAGAGATATATCCATAACCCTGCCAGACATAAGTAGTCCTGTGATTCCTACAGTTATCATAAATAATAAAACTGCTTCAATTTACTCTGAACCATCAGAGAATGCTGAAATTATCGCAAGCGTATCCAGAAAAATGAAATTTAATATGATCAGCAGACTGGATGACTGGTATTTTATAAAAATCGCTGAAGATAAGTTTGGATGGATTTATAAAGAGAATATTGTCCCTCATTTTATCAAGATTGAAACAGCAAAAAAATTGCAACGTCTTAGCAAAAAACAAGTTGCTCTTTATCCAAAAGAACATATCAAGACAAAAAAAATTAAACAAAGCTACTCAAAGAAACAACCTGCCAGATATTACATGGTCAAAAAAGGAGACACATTACACAGCATAGCCGGAAATCCAGATATATACGGAGACAGATCAAAATGGAAACTAATTTATGATGCAAACAAGGAAAGAGTTCCGCAAATTAAGCTCTTAAATCCGGGACAAATTTTAATAATTCCTCACTGATGTTATAACTATTTTTCAATAATAGTTTCTTCAATCTTCATCCCAAAATGCCTGCCGGATTTTTCTGTATGACCAAGCACTTCATCTCCGGATTTCAAGCTGACAACAGAAACTGGTTTGCCTTTTGAAGTCATTAATCTTACCGTTTCTGCGTTTTGAAGGACAAGTGATACCTTCTGTTTGCCACAGGTTCCTTCTACGAGAAGCATGGGTCTTTTCTCAATCTTTATTCTGCCAACAATCACCTCTTGTGTCTTCCCTTCCCAGTTTACAGTTAACGCCTTATCCCCTGCTTTAAGATCCGAAAGATATCTTGTTTTTCCGTCTGTAACCATTACATATGCATGCACTCCTCCTGCATTTACACGGAAAGGCCTTTGATCAACATACGGATTTTCTATTGACTCTGAATGCACGAGAAACATGCCTGAGCTTGTATTGCCAACCAGCATTCCTTCCCCAATAGTCATATTGGTACATGTATCTACACAAACCCTATCTCCAACGCCTAATGACTTTACAGACTTGATCTTTATTGCCTTAAGAGACAGAAGGACGCTTTCTATTTTTAGCTGCTTAATCACTTTTCTCAATTCAGCAGGTTTCCTTATATCCAATAAAACACCATCTACTCCTTTCTCAAGGGTATTTAAGGCTGCTTCTGCTTCTTGTAAATTCTTAACTTCTGCTATCAACCCTTTTGTTTGGGCAATAAGATTTTCCAGAGGAATAATCTTCCAATCATGCGTCTTAATGACTATCCATTTATTATGTATCGTTGCTGCTTTGATTTCATCCTCTTTTCTCTTAATTTCTATTTGCACAACATCCTTGCCTATTCGCAGGTCTCCATCCTCGGAAACAGTTTGTATTTTACCCAGTTCCTTTACTTTTCCGGAAAATCCTTTATCAACAACAACAAGGTCTGCTCCGCATTCCAAAGCTGCAATAACAATCTCTTTATTCCATGGTCTTGCATCTACCCAAACTTGTTTCATTATTTATTCCTTTAATTAAGAATTGAGAATTACTAACGCTTCTTTAACAGAGACATCTTCATGCACAATTTTACATATTGCTTCAACCATTTTTTTGGGATGTCTATGCTGAAACGCATTTCTTCCAATAGAAACCCCTGCTCCACCCGCTTCCAATGAGTTTTTAACATTTTCAAGTACTTCACTGTCATTAGACGCCTTTTCTCCGCCTGCAATAACTACCGGTATCGGACATCCTCCAACAACCTCGGAAAAAGTTTTCTTTGAACCAGTATATGTAACCTTAACAATATCTGCTCCTAATTCTGCAGCGATTCTTGCCGCATGTTTAACTCCTTCAACATCCGACTCACTCTTGATCTTTTTACCGCGCGTATACATCATTGCAAGAAGAGGCACACCCCAGTTCATACATGCAACACTGACACTACCAAGATCCCTTAGCATCTCTGCCTCATTCTCAGCACCAATATTTATATGTACAGACACTCCATCCGCACCCATTTTTAAAGCATTTTCAACTGTGTTCACCAGCACCTTTGCATTTGGATCAGGACTCCACACAGTACTACCGGAAAGATGTAGAATTAATCCTATATCTTTACCCTGTTGTCTATGACCATGTTTGGGAAGACCAACATGTCCTAAAACTGCATTTGCACCGCCTTCAGAAATGTCATTTACCATATCTCTCATGTTTTCAATTCCCTTGATCGGTCCTACGGTTACACCATGATCCATTGGCACAATAACAGTTCTTCCAGTATTCCTGTTAATTATCCTCTCTAAACGTATACTCTTTCCTAATCTGGACATATTGCAGTCTCCTTTATACAGACTCCATAATTAAACTACTAAATCAGTGGTATGATATTAAATTTTATGTGCTGTGTCAAATTTCTCATAATCCTGCTAGTTTGAGAATTTTATGACAAATTAAATCAACTTCTTTATCTACATTACTTGTTTCTATCCACTCAGTTCTGGGATCCCTGTTGAACCAGGTCATCTGTCTTTTCGCAAAATGGCGAGTATTCCGCTTGATGAGTGCTTTTGCTTCATCAAGACTATAATGTCTATTTATATATCCCAAAACTTCTCTATATCCCAAACTCTGCATAGGCAAAAGATCTTGGCTATATCCTCTTTTTATAAGATTCCTAACCTCTCTCATAAGCCCTCTTTCAAACATTGAATCCACTCTGCTCTCAATCCTCCTATAAAGATTCTTACGTTCCGTCTTAAGACCTATTGTACAATATTGGCAATCTATAGAGTCTGTCTTAGCTTTACTCTGAAGACTTGAAATAGTCTCTCCTGTTGAGAGAAAAACTTCCAGAGCTCTGATTATTCTTCTCCAGTCATTCGGATGAATCCTCGATGCAGACACAGGATCAACTTTTTTAAGTTCTACATGCAGATAATGAGAACCATTATTAGCCAGCTGAGTTCTTACTTTTTTTTTAATAGTTTCTTTGACCACAGGTTCAGAGAAAAGACCGTCAATTACAGCTCTTATATATAAACCCGATCCTCCGACAAGTATTGGAGTTTTGCCTGATTCAATAATTCTATTTATTTTATCTCTCGCAATTTTCGCATATTCCCCTGCACTGAAATATTGATCAGGATAAACAATATCTATCATGTGATGTGTAACTGCTCGTCTCTCTTCTCTTGACGGTTTTGCCGTTCCGATATTCATGTATTTATATATCTGCATCGAATCGGCTGATACAATTTCTGAAGGCAAGAAAGTAGAAAGCGTTATGGCAACTTTACTTTTACCTATACCCGTAGGTCCTACAAGGACTATAATGGAGGAATTCATTTCATAGTCAAAACTGTTGTTGAATTTTTGATATTATATCGGTTGTTGAATGATCTTTTCTATCTCCGGTTATTGCAACCTGACCCCCATAGGAAAGAACAATATCCCGTTCCGGAACAGTCTCAGCTGTATAATCTGTTCCTTTTGCATGTATTGCCGGTTTTATAATTCTCAACAAATTTTCTACAGTAGGATCTGAAAAAAGCACTACATAATTCACGCACTCTAAAGCTGCTACAATCTCTATTCTGTCTTCCCCAGGCATAACAGGTCTTCCGGTCCCTTTTAATTGCAATTCAGATTTATCACTATTTATACCCACAATTAGTATATCTCCTAAAGATTTTGCTCCTTCAAGATATCTGATATGACCTACGTGAAGAACGTCAAAGCAGCCGTTTGCAAAAACTATTTTTTTTTTATCTTTTTTAAGTTTTTCTATCAGATTGGGGAGTTTAGCTAGTTCGCAAACTTTCATGACTTTTTTATTACAACATCCACCAACTCTTTTTGTGTGGCTGTAGCTGCGCCTGTTTTCATAACGACAATACTGCCGGCATAATTTGCCAGTCTTGCAGCCTCAACTGCGCTTGCTCCTGCTGAAAGAGCCAGAGTTACTACAGCAGAAACCGTATCCCCTGCCCCGGTAACATCAACCACGTCTGTAGTTCCATGTATTGGTATAAATGTGCTTTTATTACGTTTATCCAATAACATCATACCTTTACTACCTCGCGTTATGATAGCATTCTCGCACTTTATCTCAGACTTAAGCCTCTCTGCTATGCTGCACAGGGATTTTTCTCCATTAATACTGCAATGAAAAATATCTTCAACTTCTGTCTCATTCGGGGTCACTGCTGTTGCATTCTTATAGTTAAGCAACCCATACCTAGAATCAACAACCAGAACAAGTTTCTTCTCTCTTGCATATTTAGATATTGCAGAATACACAGCTTTTGAAACAGTCCCGTATCCGTAATCTGAAATAAGCACAGCGTCCATGGTATCCAGCACTTCATCAAGATAAGTAAGCATCTTTGTTTCACTAATTGAATTTATGCGAAAGTTCTTTTCTTTATCTACTCGTATAACCTGCTGCTTTGCTGTATGGTAACTACCTGCCATAATCCGCGTTTTTGTAATTGTTGAACAGTCTTTATCAACAATAATCCCGTCTACATCCACCCTCATTTTCCCGAGAAAGGAAATAACCTCGTCCCCAGCATTATCTTTGCCTACCACACCAACGGGATAGACTCTTGCACCTAATGCTTTTAGGTTGGATATCGCATTTGCTGCTCCTCCGACCCTGAATATGTTTGAATCAAATTTTAAAATCAACACAGGAGCTTCCCTTGATATGCGTGAAACTTCCCCGTATATATACTCATCACATATCATATCTCCAATGCTAAGTACTTTTTTACCGCTTAAATCTTTAGCAATACCAGCTAAATCACTCATTTTTCCCTCTGCTTATATTCTTTATTATCCATTTTACTGCATCATACAGATCATCTGCAATATGTTCAGGGGTAATACCCTCTTTTTCTATCCTGTTCACTTCTGTTCCTCCATAACCTGTTTTTACCAGTATGCCCTTTGCAAATATATTATGGGCAGCTTTAATATCTGTTAATTTATCTCCTATAATGTAACATTTATTGAGTTTTAAATCAAAATCCTTTGCAGCCAGTTTAAACATTCCTTTCTTAGGTTTTCTACAAGAGCATTCATCATCAGGATGATGCGGGCAATAATATATTGCGTCTATATAAGCGCCCTTCCTGCGCAGTCTCCTCTTTAATTCATTATGCATATTATCTAAATCGTCTATGGAGAACAGACCCCGGCTAATACCTGACTGATTGGTAACAATAATAACTTTAATCTTATTCTGATTTAAAAATCGAATAGCCTTTGCAGTGTTCCTGATGAGCCTCAAATCTTTTATGCTGTTTAGATAATCAACCTCTGTATTAACTGTTCCATCTCTATCTAAAAACACAGCTCTATGTGAATATATATTATCAGTCACCTAAATCCTCTTTAAAATCTAATTTCAAACCCATTATATTCTTCTGTAGCAGGCTCCCATTCTCTTTCTATATTTCTCATATAATCGCAAAGAGAACTATTACATATAGCATCAATAAAGCTTTCAACGACTTCCCTATCGCCTTCTGCCGCCACCTCTACATCTCCGTTTAAAAGATTTTTAACAAAACCTGTAACTTCATACTGCCCGGCAATTCTTCTTACAGTAAACCTGAATCCTACTCCCTGAACCATCCCTGAAAAACATACATGCAACCGTGCTTTTTGCATCTATTTATATTACCTCCAAACTTGTTTTCTTAACCCATCCAATCTTTTTATCGGCACGTTTTATTTTGTTCCAGTCATCCTCTGTCAGAAGAACATAAACCTTTGCTCCTTCATAAAGAGTAAAGTGTGTAGTTGCTCTGTCAAATGGGCTAAATTTAGTCTCTGTCTTTTTTACCACAACAATTGCTTCCTTGCCAAGAGAATATACTCTTTCGTGAAACGAAAAAGAACCTGCAATGAAAAACAATATGAGAATAAACACCGAGAACAGTGAATACTTTCTAAGTCCGTCAGCCCTGAAAAAAATTCTCATAGCCAGAATCAAAAAAATAAGCGCGCAGATTATACTCAGAAGAACAGTTATTTCATTAAGAGTAAATTGTCCGTAAAATTTATCAGCCAGTTTTATAAACCATGGTATTTTGGGTTCTGCGATACTGTTAGTCATTAATGAGCTGGCATACTGGTAATTAGACTCCAAATCCTTATCTCTGGGGATTAGTTTTCTCGCTCTTTCATAATTCAAAATAGCCTTACCTAAAGCGCCTTCTTTTAGATAAGAATTTGCCAGATTATAATACAAATTACCGCTTTCAGCTCCTCTTCCAAGTATTTGTTCATATTGTTCAATAGCTTTAGCGTATTCAACTTGTTTATAAAAATTATTTGCGTTATAGAATATGTATTTTTCGCTATGAGAGTTTTTCTGTTCTGCTGACAGAATTGAGCAAGACGTATAAAAAATTCCGATAATAAAAAGCGGGACATACAATAGTTTGTTACACTTTAGGAGTATCATAGTCTTTCTTTCTCCAGAAGCTTAATAACTTTTTTGACTTTCCAAAAGAGGCTATTCGTTTCTTTACTGCTGCGTTCCAAAAGAGCGTATCTTGTAATATCGCACTCCTTAAAAATATCATCCAAAGTTTTTAATACCTCTTTATTTATTGCTTTATGTCTTAAAACTCCGTCAACAATATCCGAGGTTATTCCACCATGGGTAATATGCAGTTTATTCCCCAGATATTCCTTTAATGTTTTTAATATGCAATCATAAAATTCCTGTGTCTTTTCACTGCTAAGAAGATGCTTTGCTTTCTTAATTCCGCGTTTCGCCTTTTTGTATGCGCGCAAATTCCGAGCATATCGCAGATCTGTTCTCAATTTTTCAGTTCGTTTGTGAATAACAGACAGCAATATAAATATAATAAACGGCAGTATCTGAACGGCCAAAAACGTCCTGTTTTTGTAAAGATACGTCTGTTTTCTTATCAGTTTACCAGGTTCATCCTTAATATATACAATATCTCTGCCTAATGTTTCCCTTTTAACATACCTCAGAGCAGTTTGAGAAGACTCTACTATTCTTAACCCATCTTCCTTCTTAGATTTTGTTACTTTTATTGGAACAGGCCCTTTTGATATTGTGCGGTAAGCCTTTCTTTCTGTGTCAAAACAGCTGAATGTAATTTCGGGGATTTCTTTTACAGTATCTGTATCAGGCATTAATATCTGCTCAAATGTTTTTACTCCATCTTCTTGTTTTACTTCAGGATCATAAATCTTGAAGTGCTGGTTAGAGTCAAGTTTTGGGCAGGTTACTGTCGCGAAATTGCCTCTGCCTTTTATAACCATCTTCAGTGTGATCGGATCCCCGACATTAACTTCTTTTGGCTCAGCTTTTAAATCAAACGTAAAGTCTCCAACAGCTCCGCTGAAACCTTCAGGCTTCCCCTCTTCAGGAAGATCATTGACCGTTATTTGGATCTCCTTAGACTTTAAACTCAGAGGATAAATCTCTCTCTCTCCAAAAAAGCTATCAAACATAGAATAGTTTCTCTGTCTTCTCCGATTAACAAGTAGATTGCATTTAAGCTGCGCAGGTCCTAACGCCAGTTTAGCTGTCCTTATCCCGAAAATATTTGTTTTGAATTCTATTACCTCATATTCCTTGCCGTTTAAAATTTCCCTGTATTGCGCCGGCTTGGCAAACTTGTCTACTGAGAAGCCGTTATGCGAAAATACCGGATATTCTATATCTCTTAGTGTAAGTCTCGTGACATACAGTTTTATGGTTAAGGGAACAATCTGGTTTAAATATACATCCTGCTTCGGAACATACATCTTTAAAAAAACATTATCGCCCAAAGATGCTTTTCTGGAAAGGGACTGCGTCCCCTCAGGCTCATTAACATCGCTCTCTACAACCTCAATAGTTATCTCTTTCGAAGTATAAGACTTTTTCTTATATTTGAACGATAAAGGACCAATTCTGAATTTTCCGACACGCATAGGAATAAGCGTATATATATGTGTTATCGAACTGGAAACCTTTCCGTTGACCATCGACATTCTTGTTGAAGGTCCTTTATATCGGGATTGAAATCCATCTATTTTAGGAAGTTTTGGCGCAGACATACCCCGAGTGCCGTAAAAAGTAAGATTGAGAGTGATAGCGCTGCCCAAAGAAACCTTGTTTCTGTCAACAGAAGCTTCAAATCTTATATCCTTTGCAAAGCAGATAACAGACGATAGACAATAGACGACAGACAAAAAAACAAAAAGCAAATTAGCCCTTAATTTAAGACTTGTGATCTGTGATCTGTTCTCTGTTCTCTGTTCCATCACCAGTCCTTTAACACTTCAGGATAATGACCCTGTTGTTTTATTTTTTTGAGTTTATCTTTTAATTCCTCTTCATGCCTGTACCCCTCTAAAAGCATCTTTGCTTCCTTCTCAGACATTTCTTTAGACTTTTCAGCTTTTTGTTTTTGAGATTCACTGCCCTGTTTCTGTTCCTTTCCTGTTTGTTCTTGCTTTCTTTTCTCATTATTAGAACCAGACTCTTTTTCTTCTTTGCTCTTTTGCTTTTTATTTTCGGATTGCTGCTTATTCTGCTTTTGCTGTTCTTGCTTATCCTTCTGGTTTTTCTCTTTATCTTCTTTATCGTCTTGTTTTTGCTGTTTTTTCTGTTTATCCAACAATTCTTTTAGTTTCTTTTCCACAAATCTATGATTGAATTTAGCATCCTTATTCTTTTCATCCAGTTCTATCACTCTCTTATAATAGGCAAGCGAGTCTTTTAATAAACTTATAGCAGAAGACAGATCGGTATTTTCCTTAAGTACCCCCTGTTTATATTTACTGTTTCCAATATTGTAATTTGTCTTAGATTCAAGTTTCCCGTCTTCTGATATTAATGCTTTTGTAAAGGAGCCAAGCGCCTTCTCAAAATCACCTTTTTTATACTGAGCTGCGCCTATATCGAAATTCACAACTGCAGAATCCGGAGATTTTGTTAATGCCCTGTCGTATTCCTTTAACGCCTCGTCGTATTTTTTGTTTTTATACAGCTTATTAGCCTTTTTCACTACACCTGCACTGCTCTCCGCAAAGGCAGAGCAAGTGAACAGTGGTAAGAAAACAGCAACAAGTAATAAATTGTAAATAACAAATTTACTAACCTGTTTTGTGTTTTTCATTTTTATATTCTTCTCTTTTTTCTCTCACTTATAAAAGGCTCTAATAATAACAGCAGTAAACATATTGCAAGAGGGATTTGAAATCTTTCTTCAAAACGGCGGATCATTTTTTCTTTGAATTCTTTTTTCTTTATTTTTGACAGTTTCTGCTCATAGATCAAATCCAGCCCGAAATCCGCCCCACTGCTTCGCACATAACATCCTCCTGTATCCAAAGCGATTTTTTGAAGAGTGGGCTCATCTAAACGTGTTTTGACTGCATTGCCTGCCTTGTCTTTGAGAAAATTCTTTCCTCCGTCTTTATTTGTAACGGGAATAAGCTCTCCTTCTTTAGTACCTATTCCGATACAGAATATCTTTACGCCTTCTTTTTTTGCATCCTTTGCCATCTTTACAGGATCTCCTGTATGATCTTCGCCATCTGTTATAAGCACCAGAATCTTATATTTTTTCTGTTCTTTTTTATAAACCTTTATAGCTTCCATTATCGCAGATGATATAGATGTTCCGCCTTTTTGTATCGTATCTGTGGCAAGGCTGTCGAGAGAAAGCATAAAACCACTGTAGTCAACCGTTAAAGGACATTGAAGAAATGCGTCTCCTGCAAAAGCTACTAAGCCGATTCTATCGCCGTTAAGCTTTTTAATCATATCCTTTACTGCTAATTTTGAGCGCTCAAGTCTGTTGGGCTTTACATCATCAGCCAGCATACTTTTTGAGGTATCTATGGCTATTAATATATCAATCCCTTTCCTTTTTACCTTTTCCCAGTGGAAACCCCACTGCGGTCTCATTAGAGAAAAAAGACCGAGTAATACCGCTGTAATGATGAGCACTGTTTTAAATCTCCTCTTTCTCATATCCAGAGACAGAGTTAACTCATTCAGAAGCGACTCCTCCGCAAAACGCCGAAGAATTTTTCTATGCTTCCTGAAACTCCAGATATAGAATAGTGCTAATATGGGAACCAACCACAAAAGATAAACTAAATTTAACTGAGCAAACCTTATCACGGCATTTTCCTTAAGATGGTATTTCCTAATATAATCTCTAGAAAAAGAAAAATCATTCCCAGAATTAAAAATTTTAAAAACAGCTCATTGTATTCCAGATATCCCTTTTCCTCCATTGGGGTTTTCTCTAGTTTATCTATTTCCTTGTATATGCTTCTCAAACTCTTTGTATCTGTAGCCCTAAAGTATTTAGCTTTTGTCTCTTCAGCAATTTTGCGAAGAGTATCCTCATCAATATCAATTTTTACGTTACGATAGACCGTATTCCCATAAAAATCCTTCATGGGATACGGAGCAAGCCCCTTTGTGCCAGCGCCAATTGTATATACCTTTATCTTTAAAGCCTTAGCCGCTTCTGAAGCGGTTAAAGGGGATATTTTTCCTGCGTTATTCCTGCCGTCAGTAAGCAGGATGACTATTTTGCTTTTGGCCTCTGTGTCTTTGAGCCTGTTTAAGGATGAGGCCAAACCGGAACCAATAGCTGTGCCGTCCTTAATCATGCCTGTTTCTACTCTTTTTAGATTCTGAAGCAGCCAGCTGTAATCAAGCGTCAAGGGACAAACAGCATACGCTTTCCCAGCAAACGCAATAAGGGCAATCCTGTCATTCTGCC
Source organism: uncultured bacterium (assembly GCA_964437505.1). Taxonomy (GTDB): domain Bacteria; phylum JAHJDO01; class JAHJDO01; order JAHJDO01; family JAHJDO01; genus JAHJDO01. The sequence goes on along the minus strand of CAYTGU010000006.1, from coordinate 59,205 downwards.
GTCCTTCAATAAAGTTTTTTACTACATCCTTTACCGCTTCAAGCCTATTCTGTCTTTTCCCATTTAGTTTGAAATCTTCTGCAAGCATACTGGTTGAGCAGTCAACGGCTAAAACAATATCAATTCCCTCGGTTTGAATTTTGGATTCTTCTATAGGCGACTGGGGTCTTGCCAATGCAATTATCACAAAGAAAATCGCTGCTGCTCTCAGAAGAATAAGATTCTGCGCCAGCTTTAATTTAGCGGAGCTTCCAAGACCATGCAGGAAATTCCCTGATGAAAATCTGAAACCGGGAGACTTAACTTTTCTTTTTGTGTAAATAACAAAAGGGATAAGCAGTAGCAAGAATGTTAAAACCCATGGATTTCTAAAAGTCATTATTTCCCCTGCTTTACTTCTATCTTAGTCTGATCCACAAGCTTTTTTGCAGACTGAAAGCTCAAATCGATTTCCGATTCATTCGGTCCATATTTAGCAAACTTAACCATATCGCAATGCGATAAAAACGCCTTTAATGATTCTCTATGTCTGCTGAACAATTCTTTAGACTCCTTAATCTTAAGCAAAAATTCTTCCGTAGTCATTTCAGGCGCTTTTATATCAAACCTGTTTTCAAGATAGTGTCTTGCAATAAGCGATAATTCGATATAGTACTGTTTGATCTTATGCTGTTTAATTAAATTCTTCTTTTTTAAATTTTCCAGCATCTCATAGGCCAATTCGTGAGCCGGTCTCCGTGGAGAAATATCGGACTTCTTTTTCTTCTTCTTTCTCAAAAAATACACTAATAATCCGATAATAAGCAAAACTACTACGACTGATATGATTATTGTGTATATCGGCCATTTTCGGCGTAAATTAACAGGGCCTTCTATGTCTCGAATATCTGATGCAGCTTTTGACTGAACCGTTATTGGATGTTTTTGATTTTCCGCAGGCTTACAAACAGCAGCAGAAGTGACTAATAAAGATAGTAGAACAATTGAAAAACAAATACTGCTTTTAAAATAATTTCTCATTTAATGTATCCGTCTTTCTCTCATCTTGAAAAAAGCAATTAATGTTTTTGAATAAGGTATATCTGTTCGGATATCAATACTATCTACATTTATGGATTGAAACAGTTTTTTCCTTTCATGAAATCTTTGAAGCGAGTTTTTATGATAATCTTTTCTTAAAGCGGCTCTGGAAGTATCTATTAAGCGGCTTTCTCCTGTTTCCGGATCATCCAGTTTTATAATGCCAATGTTTGGAAGTTCTATCTCCAATGGGTCGGTTATTGTTACAGCTATGGTATCGTGACGTTTATTTGTAATAGAAAGATCTTTTTTAAAGGCAGGATCATAAAAATCCGAAATAATAAAAGTAACTGTTTTGCGGGTTGTAACTTTACCAAGATATTCCAGAGCCGCTTTTATGTTTGTCCCGCTCCCTTTTGGTTTAAAATAAAGCGCTTCTCTGATAACGCGCAGAACATGGCTCAATCCTTTTCTTGGAGGAACAAACTTTTCAATTCTGTCCGTAAAAATAATCAGACCTACTCTGTCATTGTTCTGTATTGCTGAAAACGCAAGAAGTGAACAAAGTTCCACAGCAAGCCTGCTTTTCAGCTGTTTTACTGTCCCGAAAGAGCATGAAAGAGACATATCCAAAAGCAGCATAACGGTTAATTCTCTTTCCTCTACGAATTTCTTGATATAAGGATGCCCAGTTCTGGCAGTAACATTCCAGTCAATACTGCGTATCTCGTCTCCCGGCTGATACTCTCTGACTTCGTCAAACTCCATCCCGCTTCCCTTAAAAACACTTTGGTACTGACCTGCAAACACGTCAGTAACCATACGGGAAGTAGTTATCTGAATACGGCGAACTTGTTTTAAAATTTCTTTGGGTATCATCTTTACGGGACTTCTATCTCATCAAATATTTTTTTAATGATATGCTCTGACGTCTTTTCCTCTGCTTCTGCTTCATAACTTATAATTACACGATGTCTCAGAACATCCTGTCCGATAGATTTAACATCCTGCGGAGTAACATAACCTCTGCCCTGAATAAAAGCATAGGCTTTTGAAGCAATAGTCAAATATATACTTGCGCGTGGAGAAGCGCCGTATTGAATAAGACCGCTGAGCTCATCCAATTTATATTTCTTTGGATCCCTTGTGGCAAAGACAATGTCAAGAATGTACTTCTCTATCTTTTCATCCATATATATCTCATCAACTACGGAACGTGCTTTAATAATATCCGCCGGATCGATAACTTGAGATACTTCTATCTTCTTATCCGTATAGCTCATCATTTTTAGTATTTTATGTTCTTCTTCCATATTCGGATACGTTATATTTATCTTAAGCATGAATCTGTCTATCTGTGCTTCAGGCAGAGGATAAGTCCCCTCCTGCTCTATTGGATTCTGTGTGGCCATAACAAGAAAAGGATCGTCCAGCTTAAATGTATTCTCGCCGATTGTAACCTGTCTTTCCTGCATCGCTTCCAGAAGAGCGCTTTGAACCTTTGCAGGAGCTCTGTTTATCTCGTCTGCCAGAATGATATTAGAAAATACGGGTCCTTTTTTTGTTGTGAAATTTCCGTCCTTCGGATTATAGACCAGTGTCCCGATTAAATCTGCGGGTAGAAGATCAGGCGTGAACTGTATCCTTTGAAACTTTGTTTTTATTGCCTGTGATAATGTCTTTATTGCTGTTGTCTTGGCAAGGCCTGGAACTCCTTCCACCAATATATGTCCGTTTGCCAGAAGCCCTACCATGAGTCTATCAACAAGATACTGCTGACCTATAATTACTTTCCCTATCTCCGCAGTTAAGCTTTGAACAAATACGCTTTCTTTCTTAACTTTTTCATTTATCGCTGTTATTCCTTCTCCGATCATAGTTTTATTCCTCCTGTTTTTTTATAACGTTAACCCTTTATTACTCCCAATGGCCTGAGCCATTGCTTCCTTTTCAATATCCCCGCACCATGATTTGATTGGAAGCCTGTAATTAGAATTTACCCATTCCATGATTTTGATCTTCTGCGTTTATGAGTGGAGCAGAAGGGATTTGAACCCTCGACCCCCACGTTGCGAACGTGATGCTCTCCCAACTGAGCTACTGCCCCGATTTAAAAATGTTATGATTTTTGAAACACAATTTTGCCTTCCACAACCGTTGCCCAAACAGAACAATCATTGTCCAGTATAATCAGATCAGCATCCTTACCAACAGCAATACTTCCCTTCTTGTTTTCAATACCAAGAAGTTTTGCCGGGTTTTCAGTCACTGTCTTTATTGCAACATCAAGAGAAGCATTGGTAAACTCCTTAAGCTTTAGCACCAATTGAGATAAATTCAGAGAAGTACCTATTAATGTGCCGTCATGATATCTTGTTATTCCACCCTTTGATTCATATTCAAGTCCGTCATAAAGATAGATTCCGTCCGGAAGACCTGTCGACTGCATCCCGTCTGTAATCGCTATACAGCGATCTCCGCCTATTATTTTAAACAGGTATTTCAACACACCGGGGTGAAAATGAACACCATCCGGAATAATTTGAACACTGATTTTTTCTGTTTCAAAAATAGCCAAAAGCGGTCCTGGAGCACGATGGTGGAAAGAGCCCATTGCATTAAACAAGTGAGTAACATGTGAAATACCAGCATCAATTCCTTTGAGTGTCTCATTATATGAAGCATTAGAATGACCAAACGAGGCGATTATTTTAGAATCAACAAGCTTACGAATAATGTCTAGGCTTCCGTTAAATTCCGGTGCGATTGTCATCATCTTAAGATTAGTTCCTGCAATACTCTGTATTTCATTGAAAATACGCAAAGACGGAGCACATATACAATTAGGTAAAATCATGCCTTTTTTCTCCAAAGAAATAAAAGGACCCTCAAGATGCATCCCGAGTAAATGAGCGCCTCCAAGATCAGAGCCAACAGCTTCTGCGGCAACTTCCAGCCATCTATTGCGCATATTAGGTTTAAATACAGTGGTTGCGAGAAAACTTGTGGTTCCAAAACGCGCACAGATCTGTGATATGGTTTGCAGCGATTCTATTGTCCCATCCAGCACAGAAGCACCACCAGCACCTTGAATATGCACATCAATAAAACCGGGAGCTATTACCCTGTCCTGAGCATCAAGAATATTCTCGCAGGCAGGATTTTTCTTGATTTTACCAATCTGCGTAATCGTACCGTCTTTGACAAGAATTTCTACAGACTTCTCGTTTTGTGGTGAATTAAAAAGTCTGCAATTTGTTATTAATAAGTTTTTTGTCATATCAATCTAGACCCATTCCTCTATATCTTTTTTTACCTGTTTTTCTCCGTTACAACATACGAGAAATTAGCAAGCTGCAGAAACATGTTCTCTATCTCCTGCAGAAATGCGAGGCGGTTGTTTCTTAAATCATGATTTTCATCCATTACCATAACCTTATCAAAAAAATCATCTAAAGGTTTTCTCATACTTATGATCTGGCTAAATGCATTAGAGTAGTCTTTGTTTTTTATTAATTTATTTACGCTTTTACTGATATCTAAAAACTTTTTAGCAAGCTCCTTTTCTTCAGGTTCAACAAGTTTTCTCTTGTTAAAATAAATAAATCTTATTCCCTTTTCTCTTGCCTGTTTCAGGATATTGGAAATGCGCTTGAAAGAGGTTGTTATTGATTCAAAGTTATCACCCCTGCTAACATCAGAAAGCGCCTCCAAAATCTCATATTTTTTTGTAGGTTCAAAAGAAGAAGTATTAATAACTGCGTCAATAAAATCATATCTATACTGTCCAATGCTTAGAAGATAATTTTTCAATCTTTGTTTAAAGAAATCAACGACCAGTCGAAAAACCTTCTCATGCTCATCTTCACTGATTTTATAAAGTTTTATGCACTCATTAATTATATTCTCAAGATTAATGTCATATTCTCTTTCAAGAATTATTCTAAGAATTCCTATTGCCTGCCTTCTTAAGGCGAATTTATCGCCTGAGCCGGTTATTGCATTCCCATTTCCAATAACATGAGACACAATTGCATTCATTTTATCAGAGATAGAAACCACACTTCCCTCCTTTGTGTTCGGAAGTTTATCATCTGCAAACCGTGGATAATAATGACAGGATATGCCTGAACTAACTTCTTCAGGGACATTCCCCTCCCTTGCATATTCTCCACCTATTTCTCCCTGAAGTTCAGGGAACTCTTCAACCATATGAGTCCCTAAATCAGCTTTACATAACATGCATACTTTCTTAAGTATCGTTTTGTCTGCATGCACATTCTTATTTACCACTTTCGCTAATCTTTCTATTGCTCTAATTCTTTTAGGCAATGTTCCAAACTGATGAACATTCTTTGCCTCCATTATCTGTTTTGCGCGTTCTTTTAAACTTGTTTTTCTGTCCTCATCCCAGAAGAATTTGGCATCAGCAAGCCGCGCATTAAGAACACGCTCGTTGCCTCTTATGATATTATCTTCGCTACCCTTCATGTTGGAGATAAAAACGAACTTGTTAGTAAGTAAACCTTGTTTATCTTTTACAGGAAAATATTTCTGATGCGACTTCATTGCCGCCTCAAGCGCAACATCCGGAACCTTTAGGAATGCTTCAGGGAAAGTTCCTTGCAGCACATTTGGATATTCAACTAAATCAGTTACTGTATCCAAAAGTGTTATATCAAAATCAGGATCAGAGCTTCCATTATACTTATTTAAAATAGAGACTAATTTTCGCTTTATCTCTTTTTTTCTTTCATGCTGATCAACAATAACAAAAGCATCCTTCAAATTTTTTTTATATTCGTCAATATCTGCGCTTTTGATCTTTATTGCCTCAGGCGCAAGAAAACGATGTCCATAAGTTATATTACCTGCTTCAAGTTTTCCAAATTTAACAGAGATTATATCTTTTCCATACAAACACATCAACCACCTTATTGGCCGCGCAAATCTGACATCCGAATCATCCCATCTCATAGTTTTTGGAAAAGGTATGCTTTTTATTAGATTTGGAAGTAGCTCCCTGAGCAGTTCATTGGTTGGCTTCCCCTTCTCAATCTTCTCGGCAAAAACATATTTCCCTGATTTCGTCTCTTCTATTTTTAAGGCATTGACACTCAGCCCAAATTTCTTAGCAAAACCAATTGCGGCCGGCATTGGTTTATTATCCTTATCAAACGCTTTATCATGAGGCGGTCCCTGAACTTTTAGTTCCTTGCTATCCTGCTTTTCACTTAGGTCTTCAATGAAAAGAACAAGCCTTCTGGGAGTTCCTAAGCAGTGTGGTTCTAAAGATTTTAGTCCTACCTCCTTTAACTTCTCAGAGGCAATTTTAGTAATATCATCTCTCGCTGAACTAACATATGAAGCGGGTAATTCCTCTACACCTATCTCAAGCAATAAATTCTTCATTCTTTCTCCAGATAAGCTCTTGCGCACATACAAGCCAGTTTTCTCACTCTCTGTATGAATTTGGCTCTTTCTGCCACACCTATAATTCCTCTCGCGTCTAGAACATTAAAGGAGTGAGAACATTTCAATGTATAATCGTAGGCAGGAAGAACTAGTTTTTCTTCTATCAACTTTTTTGCTTCTTTTTCATACATATTAAAAAGTTTAAACTGCATTTTTGTATCAGCCTTCTCAAAGTTATATACAGAAAACTCTTTTTCATTATCCCTGTAAACATCTCCATATTTAAACTCACTTGTCCAATCAATATCAAAGACATTGTCTTTTTCCTGAAGATACATTGCAATCCGCTCCAGCCCGTAAGTCAGCTCAACTGATACAGGATTTAGCTCAACTCCTCCAACCTGTTGAAAATACGTAAACTGCGTTATTTCCATGCCGTCAAGCCAAACCTCCCAGCCGAGCCCTGTTGCACCAAGTGTTGGAGATTCCCAGTCATCCTCAACAAACCTTATATCGTGTTTAGAGAGATCTATACCCAGTTCTTTAAGACTGTCCAGATATATGTCCTGCACATTATCAGGAGAAGGTTTCAATATTACCTGATACTGATAATAGCGGCCAAGTCTGTTTGGGTTTTCTCCATACCTTCCGTCTGTAGGCCTTCTGGACGGCTGAACATAGGCAGTCTTCCACTGCTTTTCATCAAGCACTCTCAAAAAAGTATAAGGACTGAAAGTCCCTGCCCCAACCTCAAGATCATAGGGCTGGGCAATTACACAACCATGTTTAGCCCAATATTTACTAAGTGCTGATATGATCTCTTGAAAAGTCATGATTTTTTATTCTAAAATTTTTATTTTAATTTTCTAATATTTTGGTTGCTTAATAAAGACTTCATTTGTGATATTGCTAACTCATTTAATTTTTGCAATCTCCCTTTTTGGTCAAAATTTTGTTGAATAAGCATCGCATTAATGCTCTCTAAATTCGTTAATATAACAAGTTGTTCTATGGTTGCATAGTCTCGAATATTACCAGTTTTATTAGGATTTTTTCCTCTCCACTCTTTGGCTGTTTTACCAAATAGAGCCATATTTAAAACATCTGCCTCGTTAGCGTAAATAAAATTAATTTGATCTTTTGACAATTTAGCTGGAATCAATTTCTCTTTTATTGCATCGGTATGAATTCTATAATTAATTTTAGCCAATGTACGTTGAAGATTCCATTCTAATTTTTTTGTTTTATTTTCTTCTTCTTTTAATCGTTGGAATTCTGTAATCAGATAAAGTTTAAATTCTGGACTTAGCCAAGAACCGAATTCAAAAGCAATGTCTTTATGAGCATAAGTCCCGCCGCCATAACGACCAGATTTTGAAAAAATTCCTATAGCCTTTGTCGCTTCTGTCCATTTTTTGGGAGACATAGCAAATCGATTGAGCCCGGATTCACTTTTAAACCTATCGAATTCGACAGGTTTAAAATCTGGATTATTAATTTGTTCCCAAATGCCAAGAAATTCGATAGTATTTCCGTTACGCATCCAGTTGTAAATTATAGTTTCATCTCCGAATGACTTGATCATATCAGTTAGAGAAATATAATCCTTCCCATTTTTAGATATGAGACGAATTTTTGCTCCTTGAACTTCTATTTTCTGTATTTCTCTTGTCATTTATTTCTCTTTTTTATTCATCACCGGTCATTGCGAGAGACAAAGTCCCGTGGCAATCTTGCTTGTCATTCTCCGATTTAATCGGGGAATCCAGATGTTTGGTATGCAATATCATTTTCGTATTATTCTTTCTAATTTGTCTGATAAAGATTTGATGCATTCTTAACATTCTTGCATTTAGTCATCTTTTCCCATTTCATCTAGTGACGCAACGATTTTATAAAAGAGTTTATTTATCTCATGGGTTTCTGCTTTTGAGAAAGTTCCTTTTATGTATTTAGTAAATTTTGAGAGTGATAAATTCTGGATCATGAAGTGTTCATCAAGCGTCCTTTCATTTATTTCATCAACAATATAAAGAGTACAGACTCGTTTCTTATTTTGGACACATGCGTTAGTTGCAACTTTACACTTTCCCCTTTCCAGAATCCAATCAAATTGTTTTCCTTCTCCCATATTCCCCACCTGCTTTTTGTTAATACTTCTTTAGATTACTATATCATCTTTCTTAAAGAATTTCTCTTCTTTGAGAATAATCAATTCCCTACAGACCTCACAAGTGAAGGAATAGGGAAATTTAATTCTACTCCTACCACAAGTAATAGTAAGCATGGTACCACAATATGGACAAGCTCCAGTCACTCTAGCTATTGTACAAGGACCAATCAATTTCTCAAGTAACCAAGCTAATGGGCATAGTATAATTAATATCAAACAGACAAGGTTCAGAAGCTTGTCTGTGTCCACACTCTCCAATGGATCCACTAAGTATAACCTTATTGAAAGCACAAGGATAAGTACAATGATGATGAAGATGAAAGTTGAAAGACCCAAAGATGATGTTATTTTAACCTCTATCCCGTTCTTCTTAACATAAGCGTTAGCTATGCGTTCTGATGGTCGCTCTTTTGCTATTTCTTTATTTTCTATAAATTCACCCTTCTCCTCTTTTGTCTTTTGCTTACGTCTAATACCGAATAGAATAGCTACAATTGCACAAACGGTACATATACCAAAAAAAATACTAACAGTAATTATTTCATCGGCACTTATGCCATACACAACCACCGACACTAGAATAAAAGATAATAAAATTATGTTTTTTCTCATAACCATCTCCACCATCCTCTAACTTGAGAAGCTATCCAATTAGCTGGCCGATTTTGCGAATCGTGGATGAATTTCGGCTTAGGCGTGTCTTGCGGTAAATCATATGGTAATTTTTCAGTTCCAAGAACCACAATCTCTTTAATATTCCATCTTGCCTTAAGAAAAGCTTTGATATAAGTGTCTCCATCAGGTTGTCCATTTCCTTTAGAAATCCATAAGCACACTAAAATATTTAGAGAGCCATTTCGCTGTCTTATGAAATTCTTAGGACTAATTTTTGCCTCTTGTAAGGCGCGTACCTGCACAAAAATATCAATAGTTTCGTTCTGAGTTGCTACTTTCCAATCTTTTCCATGGAATACCCCAGTTAACGCTCTAATAGTTGCTGACTTTTTTGTCTTTGTCTTTCCCATGATTATAAAAACATCTGGCATTTTATTACTCCCTCGTCTTTTTCTTCAATCCTCTATACTTTAAGCATCTACGTTATTTTCTCTAAAAAACTTAGTGAGTTTATGCTTTTAACCAACGTATATTTTATATAGGATTCTAGCACTAGTTTAAGCTCTTTGCTAGATAATTTATTGAGTTTCAAACGGGAAAGTGCAGGGAAATCAGATGCCTGTAAATGCTGTATAGTCAGTATAGTGCCTAGAGATACCCTAAGAGCGCTTTCATCTGCCCCCCAGCATTCATTATTAAGGATACCTCCAAGCCTGCAGCTGAATTTCCCGTTGACTATCTTTCCCCCACAATTCACACACCTATCAAAAACAGGCATGCATCCAAGCATTTCTAAAAGCCTGACCTCAAAAAAATGCGCAAGAACTTCCGGCTCCACATTAGTAGTTTCTAATGTAATTAATGCATTAAGAACTAAGTTAAAAATCTGTTCGCTATCTTGATCCCCTTCAGTAGTTTTATTGATAAGTTCTATAAAATATGAAGCATAAGCTGTTCTTATCAGGTCATTGCGTATATTTAAAAACGGATTTTCCAGATCGCATTGGTTGATAAGCTGAATATCTGTTTTCTTCTGATAAAAGACCAAAGTAACGAGGCTGAATATCTCCAGGCTGCTGCCAAACTTGTTTTTTGCGCTTCTGACACCTTTTGCAATGCCTTTTATCTTGCCGAATTGAGGGGAATAGAATGTAACGATTTTACTGGATTCTGCGAAATTTATGCTTCTAAGAACAATTGCTTCTGTGGTTTGGATACTCACTTAGTATACCAATTATCAAACCTTCTCTCGCCAGTAATTCAACAGGTCTGTTAATGTTCTCTCAAAAGGAATCTCTGGGTTCCATCCGGTTGCTTCTCTGAACTTAGTGCTGTCCCCGCCAAGATATGGAACATCTGAAGGTCTCATCTTTGCAGGATCTTTCCCTACCTTTATTTTTGCATTTGACAAACTAATCAGTATATCCAGAACTTCGCTAATCTTATATGCTTTGCCTGTACATATGTTATAAACTTCCCCCGGCTCGCATTTTTCCAATCCCAGCCAGTAGGCTTTTACTATATCGCGTACGTCTGTAAAATCACGTTGAGCATCAAGATTTCCCACAAGAATCATAGGTTCCTTGTGTCCTTTTTCTATTTCTGCTATCCGCTTTGCAAACTCCGAACAAACAAAAACATCTCCTCTTCTTGGTCCTGTGTGGTTGAAAGCCCTGGTTCTTACAACATTAAGCTTATAACTCATATAGTACTGATAAGCCAGCAAATCCTGCCCAACCTTACTTACTCCATAGGGGCTCAGCGGTCTCAATGGGTTTGTCTCTTTTATGGGAGTCTCATCAGGATAAACCATACCATATTCTTCTGAGGAACCTGCAATCTGCATCCATGGATTAATCTTTGCCCTTCTAATGGCTTCAAATATGTTTAATTCTCCAATAATATTTGAGGTCAGGGTTTCTGCCGGACTGTTCCATGAAGTGGGCACAAAACTTTGCGCAGCCAAGTGAAATATCTTATCTGGTTTTATGTCTACAATTAAATCATTTACAGACGAAGCATCATTAAGATTACACTGAATCAAATGAAGTTTATCCTTTATATGCTCAATGTTCTCTGTTTTACTACGCCACCTTATAGTTCCATATACTTCAACATTCTCTTTTGCTAATGTATAATCAGCAAGGTGACTGCCTACAAAACCGGTGATTCCCGTAATTAAAACTTTCATAATTCTATGCTCCGTATTTAGTTAATCTTAATGAATTAGCCAGCATTAAAGACATTATATCAACAGCCGGGAATCTTCCCAGCGTTCCTTTAGAACAATATGTTTCTCCAAAATGTTTTGCATTATCAAATCTGCAGTATTTTGAATACAGTAAAAAGGGAACAGGATGCCAGCTGTGTGATTTCAGGGCAGCAGGTGTGGAATGATCGCCTGTTACGACCAGAACATCAGGATTAAGAGAAGTAATAAGCGCTAAATTCTTATCAACTTCTTCTATAACCTTCACCTTCTTGGCAAAATTACCGTCCTCTCCGGAACTGTCGGTTGCCTTTATATGTATAAAGAAGAAATCATATTCGTTAAAACTGGTTTTTAACGTCTCGAATTCTTCTCTTATTGTTGGACCTGTCTGAAGTATCTCCATGCCAACAAATCGAGCAAGTCCTTTATACATTGGATAACTTGCAATAGCAGCAGCATTCAGCTTGTATACATTCTTCATCTGCGGCAAGCTCGGCGTTTTTGCAAAACCTCTTAATAATACCGTATTTGCCGGATGTTTATCAGCTAATATACTTTGAGCTTTGTGAATAAACTCATTCACAAAAACAGCTGTAGTTTTAGCCCCATCAGCTAAAGCAACTACCTCTTTAGCTTGCACACCTGTTTTCTGAGGATCAGAATCCGATAGTTTATCTGATAAGCTATCTCCTCTAAATATTACTACTGCGCGATGTTCTTTTACTGGTTTTACAAATATTTTAACGTTTCTGATTTCTATTTTAGCTAACAAGGTACATAACTGAGAGCTTTCATCCGTCGCAATACGACCAGCTCTGCGATCTGTTATCAGTCCACTATCATCAGCTGTAGCAAAATTAATTCTAGCTGCTAAGTCGTTTTCCTGCATGTTAAATCCTATCCCTGCAGCTGCGAGAGCTCCTCTGCCTATTCTGTATTTGATCGGATCATATCCAAAAAGCCCAAGATGCGCGGGCCCGCTTCCAGGAGTTATTCCCTGCATTATAGGATCAGTTATTCCCAATGCAGCTGATTCTGCAAGCAAATCAAGATTAGGGGTATTTGCTGTTTCCAGCTCTGTCTTTCCTCCCGGTTCTAAACCCAGCCCTCCAAGCCCGTCAAGAACCAACAGAACCATCTTTGTATCATTGGTAATTGATAGATCCTTTATTAAGTCCAGCCTATCCAACTTTTATCCCTCTTTTTGATTTTTGCTTACTAATTAGTTCTTTCATGCTGGCCAATTTACCATAACAAATCAATGTATCATCTATCTGCATTTTTCTCTGACCTTTTGGTGCAGGAATAGTTGTCTGATCTCTTTTTATTGCTAAAACTAATATATCTTTATCTCTTAAAGGCGACTCTGCAAGTGTATGTCCGATATAAGGAAAATTTTCTTTTAGATTTAATTCTACAACACCATATCCCTGAGCTAAATTAAGAATTTCTTCTATTGCTCTTTTTTCAAACACAGAACTTGCAAGCAATTTATCCTCTATCTTGCTCTTTAACTTACGCATCAATCCTTTATAAGAGGTAATCTTATATAAAAAAAACAGCAATGTAAAAAGAATGCCCAGTTTTACAAATAAATACACCGTAGTCTTAGAAACAATAATATTTGAAAGAATCAGTATAATACCAATATTCCCAATAATCATTAAGCCCATTACGATTGCTCGTCTTTGACGATGACTAACTATAAGCTCTGAATCTCTTGTTGTAAAACCTGTTCCTGTTAAGGCAGAAAGAGCCTGAAAGCGAGCCTTGTCATGCGCCAACCCTGTAATTGAAAGAGCAACCGATGCAATCTCCCAAATCAAGAAGATTAAGGCTATAGTAATGATAAGAAAAAATAGACTCATTACTACTGATCCTTCTTTCTACTTTTATTGTAAGCGTCTTTCTTGGCTTTAAGCATTTTCCTGCGCTTCTTTTGAGACGGTTTCTCGAAATGTTCAAGTTGTCTTATCTGTTTTATTATACCCTCTTTATCCATCTTCCTTTTTAGCCGTCTCAGTGCTTTATCAATTGGTTCATCTTTTCGTACCCTGACTTTTGGCACTCTATTTCTCCCCCCCTTTCAATATAAAAATCTCCCCATGCGCCTAGAGTATTATTTTTTATGATAATTACTCCGTTAAGATTGTGGATTTTTCTTGAAAAATTCAAAATCCTTTCCACATCTTCCTCTGTTTCTACCATATTCGCTACGGCTGTAGCTGTCGCATCTGCAAAGACCGCTGACTTAGATAAAACAGTCACTGCATCTGCCGCTCCAAAACTCATAGAATGTCCTACTGAACCGCTTGATGTACAGACACCTATTGGCATGTGTTGAGATTCTATTTTAATTTTTATGTCTTTACTAAAAATGGACTCTCCTGCAAAAATACAAACATTTCTTGTTCTCTTACTATCTATATACACATCGCCGCCATTTTCTATGATAAGCTCGTCACTAAATTCAGTAAGATCCTTTCCAACATATTCCGCAATTGCGCCGGCAACTGATGCCATAGGACCAACATTAACCTTACCTGCCTGCACAGCCATTTCTTTTACTATCCCAGGAGCATCATCACTTGGAGCATATGAAGACAATGCTGTCTCAAATAAAGGGTCCTGATTTATATAATCCTCTATGTATTTACGATGTTTCAGTAGAGAATCTAAAGCTTCTTCTTCTAAGTCTACGCATGCTTTAATGAAGAGTTCTGTTTCCTTAACAATTACTCTAGTTACCACTAAATCATCCTCTTTTACTAATTGCTGGTATGTTCTTTCCGCATACATGTGTGTTCTTCCTTACAGAAGTACTCGCCTTTTAGCAAATTTAGACAGCAGTGTCAACAGGATATGAACCCAGCACTTTCAAAGAAATACACTTTTTCTCTAATTCTTTTAGTGCAACTTCCATCTTTTTATCCTTCCAGTACCCTTTGAAGTCAATAAAGAAGATATACTCCCATGCTTTCTGCTTGGACGGCCGTGATTCAATCTTTGTTAAATTAATATTATGTCTTTTAAAAATCTCAAGCATATTATAAAGCGATCCAGGTTCATCCTTTACAAAGAACATAATAGAAGTCTTCATCTGCTCGCATTTTTCACTAATATTCTTACTAATCACAAGAAAACGTGTCAGATTAGTTTCTGAATCTTCAATACGCTGTTCTAATACGTTTAAATTGTATATTTCAGCAGCAAGTTCATTGGCTATTGCTCCGTTCTGTTTTGACTGAGATGCCAGCTTTGCCGCCTCCGCAGTACTGGCTGTTTCTATAAATTGGACAGAGTCCAGATTATTACTTATCCATGTTCTACACTGTGCCAGAGCCTGCGGATGAGAATATACACGTTTAATTTCCTTTTTAGAACCTTTTGCTAACAAATTATGAGTAATAGGCAGACTCACTTCTCCAGATATCTTAAGTTCAGAGTTAAAAAACATATCTAACGTATAGGAAATTATTCCCTCTGTGGAGTTTTCAACAGGAACAAGTCCAAACTGAGCTTTGTCCTTTTCAACTTCTCTAAAAACATCAAAAATAGTATTAACAGGAATAAAACCAACAGCTGCTCCAAATCTCTTCCTTACAGCAAGATAGGCATTAGAAGCTTTTGGACCCAAATATGCTACTTTAATGGAGGACTGCAAACCGCGGCATACAGATAGTATTTCCCGATATACAGCAATAATCATTTTTTTTGATAAAGGCCCCTTATTCCCTAAAACAAGTTCTTTTAGAATCTTCTCCTCACGAATCCTGTCGTGTGTTTTTAATCGCTTTTTTTGCTTTTCTTTGCCAATAGCCACTGCTGTTTTTGCTCTTTGATTTAACAGGCTCAAAATCTCCTCATCTACTTCATCTATTGTTTTTCTCAATTTATCAATATTCATTTAAGATACTCCACTGTATAGTTTCATTGCTTCTCTAACCTCTGACATAGTAGCTTTCGCAACCTGCCTCGCTTTCTTAGTTCCTTCATATAAAATTTCCTCAACTAGTTTTCTTTTCTCTTGATAGTATAACCTCTTTTCTCGGATTGGAGACAATATTTTAATTATTTTTTGAGCTAATTGCTTTTTACATTGGACACAGCCTCTATCTCCCTTTTTACATTCAGTTTTAATTATCTCTAATTCTTCAGCACTAAACATTTCGTGATAATGATATACTGTGCAAATATCCGGATGACCTTTATCCTTAAGACGAATCTTTTCTGTATCAGTTATTGCTGAAAGAATTTTCTTTTCAATTATTTCAGGAGAGTCAGCCAGATATATAGCATTATTCAAACTCTTGCTCATTTTATTTCCATCCAGTCCCTTAACTCTGGGAAACCTGCCTATTCTGGGTTCCGGCTCCTTTAGTGTTTGCCCGTAAATCTGGTTAAATTTTCTAACAATTTCTCTCGCTAACTCAATTTGAGGCAATTGATCATCACCTACTGGTACCAAATCAGCCTGAAACGCAGTAATGTCTGCTGCCTGACTAACTGGATATCCCAAAAACCCAAATGTCACGCTATCGCCAAATAAATCCTTTTTTTGTTTAATCTCTTCTTTAACGGTTGGATTTCTCTCTAATCTGGCAATCGTAACCAAATTAGAATAAAAAATAGTCAGTTCTGCTATTTCAGGAATTAGAGACTGAATAAAAATAGTTGATTTGTCTGGGTCAATACCAACGGCAAGATTATCAACTGCAACCTCGAAAACGTTGCTTCGCACTTTTTGTGGATCCTTAAAATTATCAGTTAATGCTTGCACATCAGCAATTATTACAAAGGTATCATATTCATCCTGAAGCGCTACACGATCTTGCAAAGCTCCCAAAAGGTGTCCAATGTGCAACTGTCCTGTCGGTCTATCCCCTGTTAAAATTCTCTTCTTCATAATACTCCACCAATCATTAGAGAGGCTAAAGGCCCGATAACGTTACTATAAAGAAAACGAAAACCGAAGTAAAAAAAGAGCATTACCAGAATAATCCCAAATCTCTCAAATTTTAGATAACTCATCATCTGCCTGCGTGGCAAAACTGACATTAATACTTTTGAGCCATCTAACGGAGGTATTGGAATAAGATTAAATACACCTAAAAGAATGTTTATCAGCACACCATACATACACAACATAGTGAAAGCAGGTATTATTTTTGCAATTCCCAATCTTATAAGAAGCGCAAATAAAATTGCAGTTAAAAAATTCGCCACACATCCGGCAAGGGAAACGAGGATCATATCTCTTTTAGGGTTCCTGAAATTATTAGGATTAATAGGAACTGGTTTTGCGCCTCCAAATATAGCTCTTCCCCCTGACATTATATATATAAAAATAGGCATTATTATGGTCATATTAAGATCAATATGAGGAATAGGATTAAGCGTAAGCCTTCCCATATCTCTGGCAGTAGAGTCTCCGCATTTGTAAGCTACCCAACCATGGGCAACCTCGTGTATTACCACCGCAAGAAGCAGAACAAAGACCTGCAATAAAATCATATATCCCTTTATAATATCGACAACAGCGATTGTATCAAAAACATAAGACAATAGAAAGTTTTATTTGTTAAGATTTTGTGTATAATGCATGCATAAAAGAGGTTTAACATGATAAAGAAATCTCAATTCATAATCTTAAGTATTCTCTTAGTATTTTTCTCTTCTTATTCGCTAGCGCAGGAAGAAAAAGTTCTGGATGTGTGCGGTCCACCTCCTAAAGCAAAGGCTCACAGACGTGCAGGAGGAGAATCTTTTCCTCCATTGCCACTGCCTGTTGCTCCTTTGCGCAGAACTGAAAAAAAACGACCACCTTCTCCACCTGTACTTCTTGTAAAGATCAAATATGGCGTAAATAAACAATGGCTTAGCGACTGGAGTGATGACTACGGTCTATTAAGACATATTAAAAAGACACTTAAAGTTCAGTATAAAACTTCACGGCTCTCTCTCTCCTCCTATGTTCAAAAAACTCCTGTAATCAGTCCAAAGGATTGTCCGATTCTCTATATTACAGGACATCTCTCATTTTCGTTTGATAAAAAAGAAGTTGTATCTCTTCGGAGGTATCTGGAGAGCGGAGGCACATTAATTTGCGACTGCTGCTGCGGAAGGAATGAAATTAGACAATCCTTCACCAAATTAATTGGAGAAATGTTTCCTGATAGACCTCTATATAAACTACCGCTTGATCATCCTGTTTATAGGACGCTTCATACTATAGAGAGAGTGCGTATGAAGATTGACAAAAAATATTTTCAGTCAGAACCAGTTCTCTACGGAATTGATATTGGCTCACGCACAGCATTATTTCTATCCGTATACGATCTTAGCTGCGGATGGTCAGGACATACTCACAATTATGGAAAAAGATATTCTATTTCAGACTCTCTAAAAATGGGGGATAATATCATTGCTTACATCTTAAGCTTTTATCCTGTTGGAGAATATCTAAGTGTTCAGCGTCTCTATAAATCTCCTAAGGAAAAAGAATTGTCTGAATTCTTTATTGCTCAAATCAAACACAGTGGATACTGGGATCCTTCTTTATCCCGTCTCTCTAATCTGTTGAGAGAACTTGCCAATAGCACATCATGCGAAGTAAGTTTGCACCCAAAAGAAATAACATTAACAAATTCCAACCTGTTTACATATCCATTTTTATATATGACTGGCCATGGAGAGTTTGTCCTTTCAGATCAGGAGTGTAACAATCTTAGAAAATATTTAACCAGAGGAGGATTTCTGCTTGTTGATAATAGAACAGGGATGAAAGCGTTTGACTCATCCTTTAGACATCATGTTAAAAATATATTCCCTGATAAAAAATTAACCCGGATTTCCGCAACTCATCCTATCTATGGAACTATACATGATATTAAATCGGTCAAATATACTGACCATGCTCGTCTGATTAATGCATCAGATTTGCCGTATCTTGAAGGGATCAGTATAGGAGGGAATATTGTACTGGTTTATAGTAAATATGATTTGGCCTGGGGATGGCAGAATGTTGTATCTTATCCTATCAGGCTTGGGATAAAATATCCGGACAGTATAAAACTTGCCACAAATATTATTGCTTATGCTTTAACACATTAGAACGCAACCATGCAGATTCCAGCGCGGTTTGCTGTATTAACGGATTCTTCTATATCTAGAATGATGGTTTTCTGCGCTTCTATAGCTATTACAGATGCATTGACTTCTTTTAAAAGTTTGATTGTATCAGTACCAATCGTGGGAACATCAAGACGCATATCCTGATCAGGCCAGCTGACTTTAACCATAACTATACCCTTTTTACAATACATGCCGGCCCGCTTAATTGTCTGATCAGTACCCTCTATCGCCTCTACTGCCAGGATAGCCTTATCTTTTACAATAACTGTTTGTCCTATATATAGAGCAGCAATCGATTTGGCTATTTTCTGACCAAAATTAACATCATCCATCTCTGCTTGTGTAGGCTTTCTTTCTGTAAGTATGCCTCTTTGAGGTATAAGAGGCCTAATAAGTATAGTAGAATCCAACAATTCTATATCTAATTCAGCCAGTTTATTTGATATTGCCTTTAGCAGTGTATTATCTAATTTATCAGCTGCAGATTTAATAAGATTAGATATCATACCGTCCCTTGAAATATTTTTAAACAGCAGGCTCTTTTCTACCTTCCCTACCATGAAAACTTCCTTTAAATCTTCTTTGACTAAAACATCTAAACCTTTTTCCATCTCTCCAATACTGATCCAATATATTTTATCTACATAGTTTTCCAACTCGGCGTTTGTTGCCTCTTTTAACGCAATAGCAACTACCTTCATGCCCCTTCTCTTAGCTTCTTGCGCTAAAATGATGGGAAACTTTCCTTTTCCAGAGATCAAGCCAATCCTAGAACTGGTTATTACATCCTTCATTTACATATACCTCTATCCGATGTTTTAATAAAATTTATAAGATATTGTATTTCATCTATCAAAGGGATATCTTCTTCAATCTTTGCTAAAGCCTGACTAGTATTCATGCCAGATCTAAACAAGATTTTATAAGCCTTTTTAAGTTTTTCTATAACTGGAGCAGGGATGTTTTTTCTTGTTAACCCTATAGTATTCAGTCCATATATCCTTGTAGGATGTCCATCTGCCCTTGCAAATGGAGGAATATCCTTAACCACCTTAGATAATCCTCCTACTATAGCGAATTTACCAACCCTTGCCCCCTGATGAATGCCTACCAGACCGGACAATACACATCCATTTTCTAACACAGTATGTCCGGATAATGCTGTATAATTAACCATTATAACATTATTACCTACCTTACAATTATGTGCGATGTGTGTATATGCCATAAAAAAATTATTATTCCCCACCACCGTTTCTGTGTCTGGCTCCGTTGCTCTATTAATTGTAACATATTCTCTTATAATATTCCCGTTGCCTATTTTAACGTATGTACGCGCATCTGTATATTTTACATCCTGTGGAGCCGTCCCAATAACTGCGCCAGGAGATATCTTATTGTTCTTACCTATAGTTGTCCAGCCGTCTATTACGACATTAGAACCAATTTCTGTCCCCTCCCCTATTTCGACATTTTCTCCTATAACACTCCACGGTCCAATTTTTACACCTTTAGAAATCTTAGCGCTTGGAGAAATAACGGCTGTATTATGAATTGTCATTTTCTATTATCCTTTATTGTACGATTGATGTTAATTCTGCTTCGCATACTATCTCACCGTCAACAGAAGCCTTTGCCATTACCCTACCAACTCTGCTCTTTGCCTTAATTACCTCAACCTCTATAACAAGTTGATCTCCTGGTCTGACAGGTCGTCTTAATTTGACATTATCCATCTTAGCAAAAAATGGCGTCTTTCCTCTATTCTCTTTTTTTCTTAATAACAGAATCCCGCCTACCTGCGCCATTGCCTCAACAATTAGCACACCGGGCATTATTGGATAGCCTGGAAAGTGTCCCTGAAAAAAAATTTCATTGGCAGTAACATTCTTAATCCCTACTATTTTTTTATCTTCTTCAATCTTTATTATCCTGTCAACAAGTAAAAATGGATATCTGTGCGGAAGAATCTTTTTTATCTCATCTATGTCTAAACTGGTTTTTGTCTCCGTATCGTCGTCATCCACCAGCTCTTCCATTTTTTTAAGTTTTTTAACAAGCTCTATATTTAAAGAGTGCCCACTTTTTATTGAAATAACATGCGCTTTTATTGGCTGTCCCAGCAAATACAGATCGCCCATTAAATCAAGTATCTTATGCATAACAAACTCGTTTTCAAACCTCAATTTATCGTTAAGAAGAGCTTCGTCCCCTATAACAACAGCATTCTCTAAACTGCCACCTTTTATGAGCCCTTCTTTTTGCAACATCTCCACCTCTTCCAGAAAACAGAATGTTCTTGCAGAGGCTATTTCTTCCTTGAAAGATTCAGGGGTAATTATAACTGATGCGAATTGGGAATTAAGCACAGGATGATTATAGTCAATAGTAAATGAGATTCGAAAATCTTTTGATGGCAAAGCAACCAAAGAAGAACCATTTTCGGAAACCCAAACAGGCTCCTTTACCTCAAAAAACTTCCTAGGCGCTTTTTGCTGCACAAGCTTTGCCCCCTCCAACGCCTCTATAAATGGTAAGGCGCTTCCATCAACTACAGGAGGCTCATTGCTGCTGAGTTCAACCAACATATTATCAATCCCTAAACCTGCTGCTGCTGCAAGCACGTGCTCCACAGTATGCACTTTTATATCGCTTTTACCTAGTGAAGTCCCTCTGGCTGTATCAACAACTCCACCAATATCCGCTTTAACTATGGGTCTCTCTGGCAAATCCTTTCTTATAAATTTTATGCCTGTATTTTCATCCGCAGGTTTAAAACAAATGGTTGTTTTATTTCCTGTATGCAAGCCAATACCTTCGCAAATCGCTTCATTACTTATTGTTGTCTGTAATTGCATAATCTTCCCTTTTATTATTTTCTGTTTTTCTTCATTTCTTTTTTCTTCAATAAATCTTCTATGTGCTTTGTAATGTCCAATTTTTTATCCACATATAATAGATCACGATTCCCAATTACCAGAGTATATCCCTTTTTTTCTGAATATTCTTTAATCACAGTCTCTATGTCCTTTATAATTTCCCTAACGGCTTTTTCTCTTTTAACTTCCAGTTCTCTTTTGCTTTCTCTAATAACTCTATTCAATTGAAGAACCTTTTGTTCGAGAACTCCTTTCTGTTTATCTTTTTCTTCTTGCTTTAACACACCTGATCCAAGCTTCTTTCGAATATTATTAATCTCTTCCCGAATTTCTTTTATCCTTTCTTGTTTCTTGTCCGCTTCTTTTTTCAAGTCAGCCTCTGCTTTTTCTGTCTTGTAATAACCTTCAAACAGCACAGAGAAATTTACATAACCTATCTTTAGCTCGTCTGCTGCATGACAGGTTGAAGATAGAATACAAAGCGAAAAAAGAAAAATACTTGCGCAGAGTTTTTTTGACATTATCCTTTCCCCTTTGTGTTTCCAGCAGCCTTCCGTTTTTTTATACTAAAATCCAGCTTATCTCCTTTTTGAACAACCTCTATTGTGGAGCCCTTGGGAATTTTTCTCCTTAATATTTCCTCAGAGAGAGGGTCTTCAATATAACGCTGTATAGCTCTTCGGAGAGGTCTTGCTCCATAAACAGGGTCATAGCCTTTTTCGATAAGGAAATCCTTTGCCTGAGAAGCAATGTGTAATTTGATTCTATCTGATTCGAGATGGGAATATATACCACCTAACATCAAATCCACTATCTTTTTTAGTTCATCTTTAGTGAGCTCATGAAATACTATTACTTCGTCCAATCTATTAATAAATTCCGGTCTAAACACCTGTTTAACCTCACTCACAAGTTTGGATTTAGTTTCCTCATACGTACGTTTCTTATCCGAAGAGCGAAATCCCAAAGATCCGCGCTTTATATCGCGTGTGCCAATGTTTGATGTCATAATTAATACTGTATTTCTAAAATCCACAGTATGATTTAAACTGTCTGTCAATCTGCCATCGTCAAATACCTGTAAGAGTATATTGAAGACATCAGGATGCGCTTTTTCTATCTCATCAAGAAGAACCACAGAGTATGGCCGTCTTCTTACTTTTTCAGTAAGCAGCCCCCCTTCCTCATAACCTACATACCCAGGAGGAGCCCCGATAAGCCTTGATATAGCAAATTTCTCCATGTACTCTGACATATCAAGACGTATAAGAGCATCTCTATCTCCAAATAAAAACTCCGCTAATGTCTTTGCAAGTTCAGTTTTTCCTACTCCTGTAGGTCCCAGAAAAATAAATGAACCAACAGGTCTTTTTGGATCTTTCAACCCCGATCGTGAACGTCTTATTGCCCTGCTGATTGATTCTATTGGTTCATCCTGTCCAATAACACGCTTATGCAGAGCCTCTTCCATCTTGAGAAGCTTTTTAGCCTCCGCTTCCTGAAGTCTCTGAATTGGTATCCCTGTCCACTTGGACACAATCTCTGCAATTACATCAGTGGTTACTACAGCTGATGTTTTTTTATCCGACTGCTTCCAATTCTTCTGCTGACTAGAGAGTTCAGCCTTCAGCTTTTTCTCCTGATCTCTTAATTCTGCCGCTTTTTCAAAATCCTGTGCTTTAATAGCTGCTTCCTTTTCCTTTTTAACCTCATTTACTTGTTTTTCAAGTTTTTTTACATCCAAAGGCGCAGTCGTGACTGATAGCCGAACCTTTGCACCGGCTTCATCTATGACATCTATCGCCTTATCCGGTAAAAATCTATCAGTTATGTAACGATCAGATAGTTTAGCCGCAGACTCCAATGCTTCATCTGCTATCCTTACTCTATGATATGCTTCATACTTATCTCTTAATCCCTTCAATATCCCTATTGTTTCCTTTACAGACGGAGCTTCAACCATAATTGTTTGAAAACGCCTTTCCAGAGCAGCGTCTTTTTCAATGTATTTTCTGTACTCATCTACAGTTGTTGCTCCAATACACTGAATATCTCCTCTGGCTAAAGCAGGTTTTAGTATACTGGAAGCATCTATTGCTCCTTCTGCAGCACCTGCACCTACTAAATTATGTATTTCATCAATAAACAATATTACATCATCCGATTTTTTTATCTCTGTCATAAGAGCCTTAATTCTTTCCTCAAACTGACCGCGATATTTTGTCCCTGCAACCATAGAAGCTAAATCAAGGGTTATGAGCCTTTCTCCCTTAATGGAATCAGGAACATTCCCAGCAATTATTTGCTGAGCCAATCCCTCTACAATAGCTGTTTTACCAACTCCCGCATCTCCTAAAAGAACAGGATTATTCTTTTTCCTCCTGCTTAATATATGGATTACTCTCTCTATTTCATCCTTTCTCCCTATAACAGGATCAAGTTTTCCGTCAACTGCAAGCTTTGTAAGATTAGTGCCAAATGCATCAAGCGCAGGTGTCTTATTAGTCTTCGCTCCAGTCACTCCCGATCCTGCATGACCTGCTGTTGCGCTTAAAGGCTCGCCACCGAGAAGGCCCATTATTTCAGCTCTTACCTTTTCCAAATTAAGTCCCATTTGTTCAAGAACCTGAGCCGCGATTCCTTCTTTTTCACGAATTAAGCCAAGAAATATATGTTCTGTCCCAACATAATTATGTCCAAGTGCAGCCGCTTCCTCAAGAGCAATCTCTAAAACTCTCTTGGCTTGTGGAGTTAAAGGCATCTCTCCAAGTATTAGTGTAGGAGAACCTGTTTGTACTTTTTTCTCTATCTCTACTCTTATCTTTTTTGAATCTATACCCAATTTTTCAATTACTGCCAGAGCTACTCCACTACCCACTCTGAGAAGACCAAGTAAAATATGTTCTGTTCCAACCTGCGGATGATTCATGCGAGTAGCTTCTTCCTTTGCCATTATAACTACACGTTTTGCTCTTTCTGTAAATCTGCTAAACATCTTTATTTTCCCCTTTTTCTAAATTTTTCCTAATAAGGTTTGCTCTTGCTATATCACGCTCATAAGGCTCTAGTTTTTTCCCTTCTAATTTTTGAAGATACGCTGGTTGTGTAATAATAAACATTCTATTGACTAATATTCTATCTATTTTGCCTATCATCTTCAATCCAATTCCTAATCGCAGAAGAGACAACAAGTTTAAAGTCTCCTGAAAATCAATGATTCTAACATTCGAAAGTACTCCATACGCGCGCCAAATCTTATCTTCTATCACTTTTTTATCTTCTTTTATCATTAGTGTCCTGGCATTCTCCTCATAACCAACGACTTGTTTTACTACAGATTCAATATTATTTATTATGTCCTCCTCGCTATATCCCAGAGTAACCTGATTAGATATTTGAAAGAAATTTCCATACGCTTCAGTCCCCTCTCCATAAAGCCCTCTAATTGCAATACCCAGCTTGGCAACTGCTTGCAGGACTTTTCCTATCTGCTTGGTAATTACTAATGCAGGAAGATGGATCAAAACCGATGCTCTCATACCTGTTCCAACATTAGTAGGACACGATGTCAAGTATCCCCATGTCTTAGAAAAGGCAAATTCCACTTGCGATTCAAGCTCTAATGTTGCCTGATTGATCAATCTCCAGCTATCTAATAGCTGTAAACCGGACTGTATGCATTGAAGCCGCAAATGATCCTCTTCATTAACCATTATACTAATAATCTCTCTATCACTGACTACTAATATCCGTTCTGATTTTGGCTTTCCAAACTCCTGGCTTATAAGGTGTTTTTCCACCAGAAACTGGATATCTATATCTGTTAAATCCGACATGTCTATAATTGAGGTGTTTTTTAAATACTTACTATTCTTTATAGCTTTCTCTGTCTTTGATATTACTTCTCTGAGCTGCTCCTTATTAGCGCGATGAGGAAAAGGTATCAGATCATAATTCCTTGCAAGTCTTACTCTGCTGCTCACAACTATGTCTGACAGAGGCCCTTCCTTCTGCAGCCAGCCGGCAATCTGTCCAACCAACTTATCAATAGACATTATTAAATTCCTTTTTCAAGCTTTTTTATCTGGTCACGAATCTTTGCCGCCTTCTCAAACGCTTCCTGCTGAACAGCCTTTTCCATTTCTACCTTCAGCTTTTCAATCTTTGATAAAGTCTGAGTTTCTTTAGCATACTTAGCCGGCACGACACTGCCAACATGTTTTGTGCTGCCGTGAATCCTCTTTATCAGCGGTTCCAGTTCAGCTTGGAACGTTTTATAACACCTGCTGCAGCCAAAACGTCCCGTCTTTCTAAAATCCGAAAACAAAAGACCACAATTATCACACTTCAGATTTGCCTCCCCGTCTTCTGTCTCTACAAAACCTGTAAGCCCTTTAACCAAATCCGCCATAGAAAAATTCCCGGATTGATCTATTATCTCTTTTTTTTTGGCACAATCTTCACATAGATGCAGCTCTACTGCTTTGTTATTGAGAATTTCCGTGTAATGAACCGTTGCCTCCTGTTCCTCACAAATCTGACAGAGCATGCTATTTCTCTCCGGTAAATTTCTTGAACTTGTTTATTAGAAGCGCTGTGATTTTTCCGGGTTTTCCGTTTCCTATTTCTCTTCCATCAAGTTTTATTACAGGGATAATTTCAGCTGCTGTTCCGGTTAAGAAACATTCATCAGAAGTATATACTTCATATCTCGAAAAAATAAGTTCTTCAACCTTCAAGCCTTCCTGCTTAGCAATCTTTATAACTATTCCCCTTGTAATCCCATCCAATGCACCAATGGATGTAGGCGGAGTGATAAGAGTACCATTTCTGTATATAAATATATTATCCCCGCTGCATTCAACAACATTGCCGGAGGAATTCAGCATTAGCGCTTCGTTAGCACCGGCATTTACCGCCTCAATCTTGGCAAGGATGTTATTCAGATAATTCATGGATTTTATCTGAGGATTCAGAGCGCTGACAGGCGTTCTTTGCGTAGATGCAGTTATGATCTCCATTCCTTTCTTATAAAGTTCTCCCGGATAAAGAGTTATTTTGTTAACAATGATGATAATTGATGGTTTAGGGCACTTTCCTGGATCAATACCCAGATCCCCTACGCCTCTTGTTACTATCAATCTTATATATCCATCCTTCAATCCGTTAACTTTATGAGTTTGTGTAACAGCATTTCTTAATTCTACCTTTGATAATGGAATTATTAATTTGATTGCCTTTGCAGAATCATAAAGCCTGTTTATATGTTCATCCAGCATAAATATATTGTCATTATAGATCCTGATCCCCTCAAAAACTCCGTCCCCATATAAAAATCCGTGGTCATATACGGAAACATTTGCCTTTGACTGCGGAAAGAATTTTCCATCAATATAAACTTGCATCATAAAACCCCTTATTTTTATCCAAAAATTTCCCGTTATGCTATCACATCAGCAAAAAATTGTCTATAAGCCGTGTTTTGCCTATGCGACAGGCGATTATAATTAAACTGGTTTTTAAAATCTCAGAAACAGGCGAAAAATCCTCCTGATTGACTATCCCAACATAATCCAAATGCGCCAGCTTTTCTTTCTTTATTACATCTCTCATGCGTTCTAACACATTATCAGATTTTTTTTCTCCGTTTTTTATCATTCCATCTGCTTCCTGTAAAGATCTGTATAATACCAAAGCTGCCTTTCTTTCCTCAGAAGATAAATATTTATTTCTTGAACTCATTGCCAAACCATCCTTTTCTCTGACAGTTGGCGCAACAACAATACTCACGTTAAAATTCAGGTCTTTCACCATCCTTTTAATGATTGCGGCTTGTTGAGCATCTTTCTGTCCAAAATAAGCAATATCCGGATTCACAATGTTGAAAAGTTTCCCGACAACAGTGCATACTCCTCTAAAATGTGCAGGTCTTGTTTTCCCTTCCCAGACTTTATCCAGATTTTCAACATCAATAAATGCAGAAAAACCCTTAGTATAAATATGTTTCGCATCCGGATAAAAAATGATATCCGCTCCTGCTCTTTTTGCCAGTTTCCTGTCCATATCAAAATCTCTCGGGTATTTCTTTAAATCCTCTCCCGGGGCAAACTGCGTTGGATTCACAAATATACTCACAACTACAACATCACAGTCCTTTCTTACTCTATGTATAAGACTCAAATGTCCGTCGTGAAGATACCCCATTGTTGGAACAAAACCAATGCTCTTATTATGATGTCTTATTCCCTTGGATAATTGCTGCATGTGGCCTACAGTTTTAACAATCTTCATTCGTAACTATGCTCTTTATCAGGGAATTTTCCTGCATGTACATCTTTTTTATAGGCCTCAAGCGCTTTTGCGATAGGTTCTGTTAGATTGGAATACTGCTTAACAAATTTTGGAACGTGTCCTGTTTTTAGGCCAAGCATATCGTGTATCACTAATATTTGTCCATCACAGTACGGACCTGCCCCAATCCCAATAGTCGGGATATGAAGTTTTTTTGTTATGTCCTTTGCGAGCGAGTATGGAACACATTCAAGAACAACAGCAAAAGCCCCTGTTTCTTCAAGCAGCAAAGCATCTTCAACGAGATTCTTAGCTTTCGCAGAATCCCTTCCCTGAACTCTATATCCCCCGATCTGATGAATTGATTGAGGAGTCAGTCCTATATGACCTAATACCGGAATTCCTGCCTGAACAATCCTATATACAGCATCTTCTATCTGCTTTCCCCCTTCCAGCTTAACTGCCTCAGCTCCTGCTTCTTTTATAAACCTGCCCGCATTTTCAACCGCTTGCTCCGAACTTACCTGATACGACATAAACGGCATATCTGCGACAATCAGTGAATCAGGCTTGGCTCTTGATACAGCTTTGGTATGATGTATCATTTCATCCATTGTTACCGGTATAGTATCCTTGTACCCGAGCATCACAGATGCAAGTGAATCACCAACAAGAATTAAATCAATATCTGCCTGATTAATAATAGTTGTCATCCAATAACTGTAAGAAGTAAGAGCAACAATCTTTTTTGTCCCTTTCATGTCCCGAATTACTACAGCTGTTTTTTTCATGATAATGTCCTTTCTATAAATATATCTGAGGAAACAGGCTTATAATATTGAGTACCTCCTCGCATGTCTTTTATTGTTTTAATCAAATCATTAAGGTCTATCTTGCTATGAACAAAATCTATCTGGTCAGTATCCACAAAAAGCAGCGGGCTGTCTTTATATAGAAAAAAGAAATGGTTATACGCTTTATTAAGCTCTTCTATGTATTTCTCGGAAATTTCCATCTCATATTGCTTTCCTCTATTTTTTATGCGTTGAATTAAAACTGAGGTAGATGCCTGAAGATATATTACTAAATCGGGTGCAGGAATCCTCTTGGCAAGCAGAGGTTCAAGATGATTATATAATCCCAATTCATCCTCATTAAGATTAAGATATGCAAATATTCTATCCTTTGTGAATAAATAGTCACACACAACAGCCCTTTTAAAAAGCTCTCTCTGCAATATTTTTTGCTGCTGGCTATATCTTGAGAGAAGAAAGAAAATCTGCGCTTGAAAGGCATATTCTTCTGCATTCGCATAAAACTTCTCCAGAAATGGGTTTTCTTCACTTTTCTCAAGAACCAGTTTCCCGTTAATCTCTCTTGAGAGCTCTCTGGCAAGAGATGTCTTTCCTACACCAATAGTGCCTTCAATAACAATATATTTACCCTCTAGCATCTATTTCATTTTCCTAACAATTTGTTCTTCTGTTATCTCATCCAGCAACTGTTTCACAGACTTTCCAAGAACAGGATGTATCAAATCCTCAATAATCTCAGCTAAAGGAGCCAACACAAACGCTCTCCTGTGCGCTTGAGAATGAGGAATTTTCAAAACCTGTTCATTCAAAACAATATTCTTAAAAAAAACTATATCTATGTCTATTTCCCGAGGGGCTCCAACAAATGAACTTTTTCTTCCCATGGAAAGCTCAATATCTTTAATAATTTTCAATAAGTCTTTAGGCTCAATATCTGTCTCAACTTCAACTGCGCAGTTCACAAACCACGGTTGCTTCTCCACGCCGACAGGACTTGTTTCATAAAATGAAGAACACTTCTTGACATCAATCCGCGGATTTTGAGACAAGAGCCGAACAGCTTTCTGAATACTTGCCTTGCGCTTTCCTATATTTGAACCAAGACTTAAATATATACACACTTTAAACCCCCAGCACATCCTTCATATCATAGAGTCCTGCTCTTTGGGTACTAATGAATTTTATTGCTTTAATAACTCCCTGCGCAAATGTATCCCTTGTGCTTGCAATATGCTTGAGTTCTATTCTTTCGCCAGCTCCTGCAAATATAACCGTATGTTCTCCAACTATATCGCCTGCTCTAACAGCATGTATTCCAATCTCATTTAGCTTTCTTTCTCCAACCAGTCCTTCTCTGCCGTAGGTAGCCACATCCTTAAGCTGCTTACCTTTTACCTTCGAAATAATTTCAGCAAGAGTTTTTGCCGTACCACTTGGAGCATCCTTCTTAAACCTATGATGCGCCTCTATAATCTCCACGTCGTATTCATCTCCTAATATGCTTGACGTCTGCTCAACAAGCCTACTCAAAAGATTAATACCAACACTCATATTTGAAGAAACAAGACAGGGAACTATACGAGAGATGCTTTTTATCTCAGATAACGCTTCAACGCTCAATCCAGTAGTGCCAATAATTAGCGCTTTCTTATGCTTTGCACAGACTCCGGCAGATGCAAGAGCTCCCTCTGCAGATGAGAAATCAACTACAACATCTGCATCCTTTATAATGTCCTTAACAGAGGAGGTTACCTTTACGCCAACATCTTTCCCTATATCAGGATGAGATAAAATCTCAACCGCTCCAAAAAGACGCAAATCTTTCTGCATGGATAAGAGAGCAATTATTCTCTTTCCCATTTTTCCGCACGCACCATTAACAATTACATTAATCATGACAAAACCCCCGTATCAGTCAGTACCTTTCTTAATCTTTCCCTGTTCTCATTTTCTATCTCACAAAGAGGCAGTCTTAATTCGGGAGTTATCCTGCCCATCATTCCAAGAGCTGTTTTTACAGGGATTGGATTTGTTTCATAGAATAATGCCTTAAACAGCGGAAACAGGCTGAAATGAATTTTTCTGGATTCTTCTAAGTTGCCAGCCATAAAATTCTTCACCATCATAGCCATACGCTTTGGAACTATATTCGCTGCAACTGAGATTACTCCCTTTGCTCCAAGCACCATCATAGGCAGGGTTAACGCATCATCTCCTGAAAGAACAGTTATATCACACAGATCTATTATAGCACTGACCTGGTCCAGGCTCCCGCTTGCTTCCTTTATACCCACAATATTATCAATCTTTGAAAGCTCCGCAATGGTCCTGGGCAGAATGCTTATACCTGTTCTGGAAGGCACATTATACAGTATAACAGGAATATCCACCGCCTTAGCTATCTTCTCATAATGCAAATACTGCCCTCTTGGAGTTGGTTTATTATAGTATGGAGTAATCAGCAAGGCTCCATCTGCTCCAGCCTCTTTAGCCGATTTTGTAAGTGCCAGAGCTTCTTCAGTACTATTTGAACCTGTTCCGGCAATCACAGGAACTCTCTTATTAACAATACCAATAACTAATTTTATCATGTATTCCTGTTCTTTATGGGTAAGTGTAGCTGCCTCTCCTGTACATCCACATGGAAGAATTGCGCTTGTGCCCTCTGAAATATGAAACTCAATAAGTTCTGATAACCTGCGTTCATCAATCTTGCCATCTTCAAATGGTGTAACTATTGCAACTATTGACCCTTCAAACATGTTCTTACCTCCACTATAATTATACCTCTATCTTGAATGTTATTTCTGTATATCCTATTCCAATTCTATCATTATGTCTGAGACGATATCTCTTTATCTTTATGCCGTTAACAATGGTTCCTCCCTTACTAACCAAGTCATAGAGAATGTATCCCTCTTTTTCAGGCCTGATTTTTGCATGAACCCTGGATACTCTGATCTCTTTAATCCCAATATTGCAGGTATCGCTCCTTCCAATAAAAAACTCTTTATTAGCGCCTAATTTGTACTCTTTTAAAAACCCATGCTGACTTCTGGCAATTAATCTGACAGAAGGCAGGGAGAGACCTCGTTCAATATTGCCTTCAGGAATTTTAGTGAATAATTCGTGTTTTTCTTCATCTTTCTTCGATCGTTCTATTTTTTCTTTAACAACATCCATTTCTGCTTTGCCAAGGCGGAATATGTGATGAACCATCCAATAAATAAATAAAGCACCTACTACAGGTCCCATAATTGAAAAAAAGACTCCTACAGGATGATCTCTTACAAACGTCTCAATCTTGCCAACAGCAAAAACATGCTGACAAAACCCCAATACAATAAAAATGACACTTGAAATAAAAACCAATAAATTATGTTTCATATCGCCTCTGAATAAATTCTAACATACAGCATATAGACACGCAATAGAAAAGGGATACTACTTTATCTTTAAGAATGCTTCTATAAACTTGTCTATATCCCCATCCATGACCGCCTGAATATTTCCTACTTCAGCGCCTGTCCTATGATCCTTAACAAGTGTATACGGCTGAAATACATAAGAACGAATCTGGGAGCCCCATTCTATCTTCTTCTTATCTTTATTGTATTTCTGCATCTCTTCTTCCTTCTTTCGCATGCGGTGTTCAACCAGCCTGGCTTTCAGAACCTTCATTGCCGTTGACTTGTTTTTGAGCTGAGAGCGTTCATTCTGACATTGAGTAACTATGCCTGTAGGCAGATGTGTTATACGCACAGCAGAGTCAGTGGTATTGATATGCTGTCCTCCATGACCGCTTGCGCGGTAAGTATCAATTCTCAGGTCATCTTCCTTGATCTCAACATCAGCCTCGTCCTCCACTTCTGCAATCACATCAACTGAACAGAATGAGGTATGTCTTCTTTTATTCGCATCAAACGGAGATATTCTTACAAGTCTGTGTACACCTATTTCAGAACGCAGATAGCCGTACGCATAATCACCCTTAATCATAATTGTCACGGTTTTTATACCAGCTTCTTCACCAGCCAGAATATCTGCGATTTCCGTTTTAAAACCTCTTTTCTCCGCCCACTTGACATACATTTTCAGCAGCATCTCTACCCAATCGCACGCTTCTGTTCCTCCTGCGCCTGAATGAATGGTCATAATAGCATTATTTCCGTCATACTCTCCGCTTAAAGTTAATTTTAATTCAAAACTTTTATACTCTTCTTCCAGCTTCTCAAGCTCTGCGGCAATTTCAGAAGAGATTGAGTTATCCTTCTCTGACAAAGCGAGCTCAACCAGTTCTAACGCATTATTTGTTTCTTTGACAAGGTTATTAAGAGGCGTGATAATATCTTTTAGGATTTTGATCTGTTTTATGATACCTGTGGCTTTTTTGTTATCTGTCCAGAAGTCCGGCTTTGAAGTCTCTTCTTCTAACTGCTTTATTTCTTCAATCTTCTTGGAGTAGTCAAAGATACACCTTTGCGTGATCCAGGTTCTTTCTCAATACATTTAATCTGTGTTTTAACTGATCCATACTAAACTCCAAAACCCGTAACCCTACACATGAATTATTAATTTTAAATTTCTAATTTTCAATCAATTACTAATTTTATAATTTCTATTTATTTTCTCTTATCCAGAGTTGAGATAATCTTTGCAAATATCAATGTTAACTCCTGCGCTTCTTTCCATAATTTTCTTGCTTCACCTTTAACCTCAGGATAAGCTATCGTCAGCATTCTTAACCAGTACTTTGTCTCTTGAATTTCTTTTTTACAAATATGTATCTTGTTTTTAAAGTCTTTCTTTGAACTTGCACCTGTTGCTTCGCAGTAGTTTGCTCCAGGACTTGTGCCTGATCTTATCAATTGAGAAGTAATAGGCGAAGTTATTGTACTTTGAGGAATTTTTTTCGAAAGCATAATAATCTTTTCCCCAAATTTCGCTGTTCTTTCTTCTAGATCATAATTCATAATTAAAAATTAAAGCATTAAAGACTTGATTAATAATTTAAAATTGGAAATTAGAAATTGTTTTCCCATTATCTCTCATAAATAACTGTGATCTTCCTCTCCCCGAGCACCTCGTCGTCTGTATCAAAAGTCCCGTCACCATTCTTATCCAGAATTGACTGGCCTGTGCAGATTATCTTGAATACATTGGATTTTGTTGTAATGAGATTTGAAATTGGTTGGAAATTCGTAGTTCCTATAGATGCTGTTGGAGCAGTAACAAGCTCCCCAATACTACGAAATGGAGTATCAGCCGTAATCTTCTCTGCTGTATCAGTCCCTATTCCCTTAAGTGACTGAAGAACAGTATAGCCAGCTGTATTTATATTCAATCTTCCATAAGTCTTTGACGCTGGTGTAAGGAGAATATAATCAAAGTATGTTGAGTCTGAACTAACATCTGGAGACAGAAGAGCGACATTCAAAGTAGTATCTGATATAACAACCTGCCCAAACCTAGCACCATAATCTGAGCTTGGAGTAATAATTGCAGTATCATTGCCTACTCTCACTCTCATTGTCCCGCCTTCTCTTCCGTAAACGTACATGATGTATGTATCTGCCTCAAATCTGTCTATTGTTGTGTACCATGTCCATGTGTCCTCTGTTGAACTTGCTGAAGCGGTTGCCTTGAACCAGTAAAGATCTCCGGGATTTGTAGAACGCGCTACCTCTGATGTTGGTATTACCTCTGGAGAAGAGTCCCAGTTTGAACCTGTATGGACCCCAAACTCCGCATCAAGCCGTCTTCCTGAGACAGTGATCCTGTCTGCAATATTCCTTATTATATTTTCACCATGTGAACTATTTCCTATGTTCACCCATTCCTCTCCGCTGAATGATACATCCGCTATCTCCCCTATGTTTGCAAATGGAGAGTTTTTTACCTTAATATTTACAGTTGGAGAATTATTGTTGTTTTCGTATGTTGGAGTTCCTCTGTCCGAATCTGCACATATAAGCCAGCTGTCAAAGATGCCTGAATCATTTAATTCATCTACTCCCATATAAGTCGGGTCATTCCTTTCCATAGAGAGAAAATCATTATCCTGTATTATTGAACTATCCCATAGAACCTGATCAACAATATGGCCCGCGGGATTGCCTGAGGTTGGCGCGATGGGTCCGTCATAAAGACGCAGAGGACTATCTACTAAAACCGTATCACAGAGGATATCATCCTCAATCGTATTCGTAAAAGAGAGCTGATAGACTTGGTTTATATCAAACTTGCCTGTTGTAGAATCCAAAAGACCATCGCTAACTGACTTTTGAAGAGAGATGCCATTTGCCGCATTATTCTGCCAGATGCCATCATTGTCGTATGTATCGTCTTTATCTATAGCAAGAACCACTGTATCTCCTCTTGCGATACTTGTCCCGCTTGGAATAGTGCCGACCTGGCCATTTGGAAATTCCAGATGCCATCCGTCCATTGTAATTGCATTTTCGGAAATATTTACAAGCTCAACATACTCGCAGTCAGGGGATTGGGAGAGTTCAATACGGTACCAGTAATCATCATCATTATTAGCCCGAACATTGAGCATAAATACACCTGCGCCACCAGATATTATTACTGTATCTGCTGTTGAGATATCAGGTAAATCCTTTGTATGCACACCTGACCACGAATCGTTAACCTTGGGATATATCCAGTAATCCACATTTCCTGAACCATAAATTTTTACTTTATATGTGCCGTCAGGAATACTAGACCAAGACCATATACCACTATCATCAACAGCTGAACTTGTCCAATTAGGTGCTTCCCATCCAAGGCCAGTACCCTCATTACTGTCGGGTGGATCCGGTGCTTCCTCCCTAAACACAGGCCTTACCATTACCTCATTTATTCTTATGCCTTCAACGCCGTATCGGGTAAATACAGTGCCGGCATCATCTTCAACATCAATTCGCGTTGAGCCGTTATCGCGGTCTCTGTAGTCAATTATGTTCACTGCCATCTGAGCAAGCTCTGCTGTTGAGTAGGCTGCTGTCCCTTCCCAATATTCGCAGGCATCCCTTAGAGCTGAATACAACTCCATTGCAGAGCTTACAGCGTTGATATTCAGCCGTGCCAACCCTGAATCCGTGAGGTTTTTGTCAGAGGAAAAAGCTGTGATATATGGAGATAATGACTGATAATCTGAATTGTTCAATCCGGCAAGAGACACGACTTCCCCAATCGTTACAAAAGGCGTATCAGCGTTTAGACCGCTGGAAGCAGTGTATGGCCTGGCAATATAAAACTCTGCGGAATCATCTACTCCCTCATCTCCTTCGTCAGCTGTTCCATCTCCATCATTATCTATTCCGTCATTATTAAGGATGACACTGTCAGCATTGTCATCATGATCAGCAATTCCGGAACAACCGTCTGTTCCGTATATTATATTTAAGATATCTGCTGCCTTTGATTGATCGGAGAGTATATCGCTGCAAACCTGCCCAAGATTTATCTCAGCAGTTGTCCAGCCTTCGTTCCCATATGTGAGCCCTGCGCCTGCGCTATTTATATTTACCTTGCCAGATTCATCAATAACCAGAACAGCGTATCTTCCAATCAGTTTCCCCTGTGAATCTGTCAGATATACCCATCGAGAATCATAACCACTGCCACATCCAGAAGTCTGAGTCAGAGTAGAGCTATCGTTATCTATATTTGAATCATCGCCACCAGTATCTCCTCCAAACAAAGTGCTATCATATCCCCAGTCATCACCATACCAGTCATATCCTTCATACATACAGTAATCACCTGATTCGTTATTGGACGGGTCACCATCCTTCTTTAGAACGCCAATTGCGTGCTGAATGCCTGCTTTTGCAACATAGTCCGCTTTTATCCCGTTCATATAATTGGCTGCTGCGCGCTGGTCCATTATCATGCTGTATGAAAAAGCAGCAGCAATAGAGGCAAGAACAGCCATAATGGAGACAACTATTATTAGAGCAATACCAGATTGATTTTTGATTTTCATTCCGCTCCCGGCATAAATACAGTGGTCTCAAAGGTCTGAGTATCTTCTCTCGCTTCTTCATCTCTTGTTTTGAGAACTATTGTTATCTTTTTTGGCAAAGTATATAAATAGGTATCTGCATCCGAATCATTAGAACCCCAGTTTACCTGAGAATCCGCATCATTATTGTCATAGTAATAATAAAATTGAAGATCTGTTGCTTTTACGCCAAGCGAATCGCTATTATCTCCACTTTTATAAACAAAATCCACAGATGAAGCTGTATAATGGCGCATAATCTCGGTATCTCCTCTTGTCCAGTAGCCTATTTCACACATATCAGACTCGTCAGTTCCCAAACTACTGGTTTCGTGTACAGGAGCAATAAAAAACAGTTCATCCCTGCTACTGCCTGTTTTTATCCGAGTGCCATCGTCATTTATTCCCAGCATATATATCTTTCTCGCCTCATTAACCATTGCGCAGGAGATCTCTCTTGACATCATCCCCAGAATTGCTCTTGCGTTCTGATACCGCTCCATTCTTACATTACCCTTTGTCCATGAATCGGTACCACCTTTAAAAACAGAATAAATGCCTGTTATCAATAAAGCCAAAACTGCTGTTGTGATCATCATTTCGATCAATGTGAAAGCAGAACTACCTTTTAGACCATGGACAATAGACCATGGACCATGGTTTTTTACTGTGGTCTGTCGTCTGTCGTCTGTTTTTATTTCACTTAACATAACTCGTTACAAATTCCTCAATTCTGGTATCGCCTCTATCATTACAGTATATAGCTAAAGTAGCGTGATACAAATTATCTATATCATTATGAGTCGAAACCACGCAACTCCATGAAAAACTCTCATTTGGAGAAGCAAAAAAATGATCTGAAGTAGTCAAGGACGAAGACGTATCAATATCACTAACATCATTGGCATTCATATACTCATTATCTTCATATTTATTCTGCTCAATATCACTCATTTTTTGCTGACCAAGAAATGTCATCATTGTGTAGTCTCCTGCATGCTTGCTTGCCCTGAGACCTACAGGGAACATTTGAATAAGTCCGAGAAGCGCGATAGACAGAATAGCCATTGAAATAACAAGTTCAAGAAGGCTGAAAGCGCGAGTAGAGCAAATCCGAAACAAATTCAAAATTCTAATTCTCAAAATCCTAAACATTCTTTATGTCCCCTTATCATGGCGTACGCGATGTCCTCACACGACCTGTAATGTTTGTCCATGTAATATAGGATGTATCAGGATTTGTCTTATCGTCATCACTAACCTGAATTGTGCCACCAATAGTCGCTCCTCCTGTTGGTTTGAATTTGACTGTAGGTTTTGACGTATAACTTCCACTTGCCGCCGCTGAATCGTCAGGATACGGTACATTAAGATGATATCCGGATGAAATTTCATGACTAATTACAATCGTCTTTGGCATTACTTTCCAGTTACTCAGTGTTCCTGTATCGTTCTCATAGATCTTTACTGCATTCATTGTGGTATCTACAATGACCATGCAGTTTTTTCTTTTTGTTATTGCATAACTGCGCGCAGTTCTAAGAGCGGAAACAACCATCTGCGCTCCGCTCTTAATCCTGGAATTTCTTGTGAATTGGACAAATGATGGTACTGCTGCAACAAGCATAATACCCATGATTGCAAGCACTATCATAAGCTCAACAGCGGTGAAACCTACTTTAGACCATAGTTTTTTACCGTGGTCTGTCGTCTGTGGTCTGTCGTCTGTCGTCTTCATTCTTAGTTTGTCCCAGTATCCCAACACGCTATGTCATCGTCCCCGCCATCAGCCTTATCCTTACCATACGACCAGAGGTCATAACTGCGTTCTTTAAGCGGATTAGTATAATCAGTTGAAGTGCCTCCCGAAGCTCTATATTTATATACTGTCCCATAAGGATCATTTGGAATATCCTTTGAAAGATATGGTCCGCGTCCATTTGTCCCAGCTGTTTGTAACATATCTTTTAATTCACCAGCTCCAGTAATATTATCATCTGGATCACCAGATAAATCTGCACTTCCACTATTTACTATGCCATCACCTGGATATGTTCCCCAATCAGTCTGATACATTGCCAAAGCGTTCTCAACACTGTGAATGTCCGCTCTTGCGCGTGTTTTCTTCGCCTTGTCAATCTGCTTCATGAAGTTAGGCATTACAATACCTGCAAGAAGCACAATGATGCCTATTACGACCAGAAGCTCAATAAGTGTAAATCCTGTCCTTTTCCTCATCTTCTCCTCCTTTAAAAATTAATCGTCTCTGATATGCCCTTACTGCTTCCATCAGTTATTGTGTAACTGCTGGCTGTTGATACATATGAATAGCTTCCTCCCCATGGATCAGTAGGAACTGCTTTGCTTAGATATTTCTCCGACACAAGAACACCAAGACTCTCAGGAAGGGTTCCTTCATGATTAGCTCTGAACAAGTCAACGCTTTTTCTCAAGAGCATTATGTCTGCTGTTGCCTTTCCAACCTTGGTCTTCTCAAGCTGTTTAAGATAATTGGGCACTGCTATTGAAGCAAGCAATGTAATAATCGCTATTACAACCAAAAGCTCAATAAGTGTAAATCCTTTTTTAAATTTCATTTCCACCTCCCTTTCTTCTATATTACTATAAAGCAACATTTATGCCAACCCCCTAATCCTTACTACTTAATCCTAAGTTTGTGCTTTTCCCTTCCAAGTGTGTGCGGTTTTTCTCACTGGCAAACTAACGGTAAAACTAGTTCCCTTTCCAACTTCAGATTGAACAGAGATATCTCCATTAAGACTTTTTATTAAGGACTTACAGATGTAAAGACCAAGTCCTGTCCCCTTTCCCGGCTCTTTTGTCGAAAAAAACGGTGTAAATATTTCCTGCAAATTCTCAGGCGCAATCCCGCAACCTGTATCAGTGAAAATAATTTTTATTTCTGCCTCTTCTATAACATCTGTATGTACCGTAAGTCTGCCATCTGTGCTCTGTCCTCTGCTTTCCATAGCTTGATAAGCATTGGAAATTATATTCAAAAATACCTGTTTCAACTGATCCGAATTGGCTCTTACTTTTGGTAATCTTATAGCGTATTTTTTCTCTATTGTAAGGACAGCCACTACAGATTCAAAAGACATGATAGCATTATCAAGCACCACATTAACATCAATCATGTCCACATCCTTATCCTTGGATACCGAAATTCTGGAAAACTGAAGTAAATCAGCAATAAGCCTATTAATACGATCTGTTTCCTGAAAAAGAATTCCAACTTGCTCTGATACTTCAGGATCAGGTTTCTTAAAGACATTTTTGAGAAAAAACGCCGCATTATTAATAATTGCCAGAGGATTCTTGATTTCATGCGCCAGTTTTGCCGATATCTCTCCCATCGAAGAGAGCTTGTCTCTTTCCATAAGCTCAAACTCTGTATCAAGTAATTCCTTATTGAGTTTCTTTAGCTCTGCTGTTCTCTCCTCTACTCTTTTTTCCAATTCCTGAGACCATTTTTTAAGTTGTTCCCTTGAGCTAATAAGTGGTTGCAGGCTATTGTCCTGAACAGTGGGTTTAAACCCACTGTTCAAAGCTGTAGTCCGTAATCCCTTATATATCGGCTGAAGAATAATCTTCCATATGTAGGCAAAGGTAATCAAGCCCAGAGAAAAGAAGATAATTGCAATAAAAAAATCCCTGTGTCGAAGAATGGGAGCTTTCCATACAATCACAGCAACGTATATAAGAAAAACAGCTAACCCGGTTAATATAAATAGATATGCAATTTGTGAAAACAGAGAAAATGCTTTATCTTTTGATTCCATATAATTTCATCTTCTCATAGAAATGGCGTCTGCTTATGCCAGCTTTCTTTGAGGCAAGGGATATATTTCTATTAGTTTTTTTTAATATATTGATTAAAAAATTCTTTTCGAAGACAGTTCGCGCTTCATGAAAATTCTCTCCTGTAACTGCTGGGATGTGGGCAGGTTGAAAACCTACCCCTACAGGCAAATCCTCAGGAAGAATACATGGGCCTTCCTGCAATGCTACTGCGCGTTCAATTATATTTTCCAGTTCTCTAACATTGCCCGGCCAGTCAAAGTTTATTAGCAAACTCATGGCTTCAGAGGAAATTCGTTTAGCTGTGCCCCCCTTAGATTTTAATGGATTATACTTTTCTAAAAAATGCTTTACCAAAAGAGCTATATCGTCTTTCCTCTCCCTGAGTGGAGGCAGATCAATAGCAATTAC
This sequence comes from uncultured bacterium, assembly GCA_964437505.1. Taxonomy (GTDB): domain Bacteria; phylum JAHJDO01; class JAHJDO01; order JAHJDO01; family JAHJDO01; genus JAHJDO01. The sequence goes on along the minus strand of CAYTGU010000006.1, from coordinate 18,404 downwards.
ATTTATCCTATAATATAAATCCTCTCTGAACAAACCTTGCTTTATACGATCTTCTAAATTCTTGTTAGTTGCGCTTATGATTCTCACATCAACCTTAATTTGCCGAGTTCCTCCCACTTCCCTAAATTCTCCATCCTGAAGAACGCGCAATAATTTCATCTGCGTAGTTAAAGAAAGATCCCCTATTTCATCAAGAAAGATAGTTCCTTTATCAGCTACCTCAAATATTCCTTTTCTACTACTTATAGCGCCTGTAAACGCGCCTTTCTTATGGCCAAATAGTTCGCTCTCCAACAGGTTCTCGGGTAAAGCTCCGCAATTTATAGCAAGAAACTTATTATTTTTACGCTGACTGTTATAGTGAATTGCGTTAGCTATCAACTCTTTGCCTGTCCCGCTCTCTCCCCTTATAAGTATAGCAGCATTGCTTTTAGAGACCTTTTGCGCCAGTCGATAGACATCCTGCATTTTCTTATTATTCCCTATTAATCCTTTAAAGCGAAATTTTCCTTTCAGCTGATTATGTAGATATAAATTTTCACTTATCAGTTTTTCACGCTCTACCGCTCTATGCACAGAGAAAAGAATTTCCTCCGGCATGTATGGTTTTCTTATATAATCATAAGCTCCAAGCTTTACTGCATCAATTGCTGAATCCACTGTGGCATGCCCTGTAATAATTATAACAGGTATTTCTATGTTCTTCTTTCTGAGGAGAGACAATATTGCCATTCCATCCATATGAGGCATCTTTATGTCAGTGATTATTAAATTGAATTGCTCGGTATCTAAAATTTCTATAGCTTTTTTCCCATCCCCGCATACTTTAACATCATAGCCCTGCTGAAGAAGAATACCAGAAAGGGTCTTTCGCATATTTAGTTCATCATCTACAACTAAAATTTTTGGATTCATAATATTTTCTAAAGGGCACAAGATATTGTGCCCCTACAGATAGATTTTGATGCCTGTTTTGTAGGGGTTCAATATTTTGAACCCTATTACATTATACAATCGCTGTAGCCAGCTTAATTAACGGTAAGAATAACGCAATAACTATGAACCCGACGACAACCCCCATGCCTACAATCATAATTGGTTCTATTATACTTGTCAAAGCTACTACTGCAGCATCTACTTCTTGATCATATGCTTCTGCGACTTTAAGCAGCATCTTATCTAATGCTCCTGTTTCTTCACCAACATCCACCATATTAATAACCAGTGGGGGGAATATTCCACTTGCTTGAAGTGGTCCTGCTATTGATTCTCCTTCTCTGATACTATCATGAACAGCCACCATTGATTGAGATATTACTTCATTACCTGATGTTTCTTTTACGATTGTAAGTGCTTGAAGTATCGGAACTCCGCTTCCGATCAGCGTGGCAAATGTCCTTGAAAATCTCCCAACAGCTGTTTTTCTAATCAATGGCCCAACAACTGGAATATACAACTTAAGCTTATCTGAATAATACGCTCCTTTTCGTGTCTTTCGGATAATCTTGTATAGTATAAATAGCCCCACTAATGATCCGAGAACAACAAGAACATTTTTCCAATCCTTGAAAACATCTGACATTTTTAACAGCATTACAGTAGCGCCCGGCAACTCTGTGTTGAAATCTTCAAACATTTTTTTGAAGGTTGGGATAACTACTATAATCAAAAAAGTAAGTATTCCACCAGCTGCAACGGTAACAAGTATAGGATAAACCATAGCAGACTTAATCTTTCTCTTTAATGCTTCTTCTTTCTCTGAAAACTCAGCCAGCCTTTCCAAAACCGCCTCTAAAATCCCGCCAACTTCACCAGCCTTTATCATATTAATAAAAAGTTTTGAAAAGCTTTTAGGATGTTTGGCAAGTGTCTCTGAAAATGTAGCGCCTCCCTCAATATCTGTAGCCACCTGAGAGAGAGTTTCTTTCATAATACCAGGTTTAGCTTGGTCACTCAGGACATTAAGACTCCTCAACAAAGGAAGACCCGCGCCAAGCAAGGTTGCTAATTGTCTGACAAAAACGGATAATTGACTTGGCTTTATTCTATCACCAATTCCTGGCAGTTTAATCTGAATATTCATACTAGAACCGCCGGACTTTGCTGTTTTGGCAGACGTTGAAGTAGCAGAAGCAGGAGACTTTTCATAAACCTTCGTAGGGAAATAGCCCATATCCCTTATCTGGGATATTGCTAAAGTAGAAGTCTCTGCTTCAACAGTTCCATTTACTTCTTTACCGCGATTATTCATCGCCACATAAGCGTAAACAGCCATATCCTATATCTCCACTCCCTGTGTCTCTCTTGCTACTTCCTCAATAGTAGTAATTCCCATCCATATTTTTTTCAGTCCGTCTTCTCTTAACATTGACATCCCTTTTTCGCGAGATTTGCTTCTAATATCACCAGCAGTTGCCTTATTAACAATAAGAGTTCTTATTTCGTCGTTAATAACAAGTATTTCCAAAATACCTGTTCGCCCCTTATATCCAATGCCGTTGCATACCTCACATCCTTTGCCCCTATAAAATTTCTTGCCCTTCACGTCCTCCGGCTTGAGCCCAATCAAGGATAATTCTTCTTCATCTGGAGAATACTCCTCTTTACAACTAGAACATATTTTCCTAACAAGTCTTTGCGCAATAATAGCCTCTAGCGTCGAGGTTATAAGAAAAGGCTCAATATCCATATCAATAAGCCTGGCAATTGTACCAGCTGCATCATTAGTATGTAACGTGCTCAGCACTAAATGTCCTGTAAGTGAAGCCTGAATAGACATTTCCGCAGTCTCCAGATCGCGGATCTCTCCTACTAATATTTTATCAGGATCCTGTCTTAATATACTTCTGAGACACTTGGAAAAAGTTAAACCTATATGAGGTCTTATTTGCACTTGTATAATACCTGCTAAATTATACTCAACAGGGTCTTCCGTAGTGATTATTTTGTCCTCAGGAGAATTAATTTCCTTTAAAGCAGAATAAAGGGTTGTAGTTTTGCCGCATCCGGTTGGGCCTGTTACAAGAATAATACCATTAGGTTTTTTTATTAAATCTCTTAATAGCTTTAGATCTTCTTCCAAAAAACCTACCTGGTCCAGAGAGAGCATAACAGAGCCTCTGTCTAATATTCGTATTACAACGCTTTCTCCGTAAAGCGTTGGTAAAGTTGATATACGAAGGTCTACTTCTCTTCCACCCATATTGAGCTCAATCCTTCCATCCTGTGACAATCTTCTTTCGGCAATATCCATTCCTGCCATAACCTTAATTCTGGAAGTTACCGCTAAAGCCAAATGCCTAGGTGGTGGGATCATCTCATAAAGCATCCCGTCCACACGATATCTGATCTTAAATTGGTCTTCAAATGGCTCAAAATGCAGATCACTAGCCTTATCCTTTATTGCCTGAATAAGCACTAAATTAAGCAATTTAACTACAGGAACCTGATGCGCCAACTCCTGAAGAGTTGCTACATCATGAATATCTTCCTCAGTCTCATCAATACCTCCTTTGATTTCTATTGCTCCTGATTCCATATCCTTTAAGACATCCTGAACAGTCTCTGTTTTTTCTCCATAATATTTAGCAATAGCCTCCTCAATATCTTTCTCATTGCTTACCATGCCTCTTACTTCACATTCCAACATGAACCGCAAATCATCTAAGACGTTAATATTCAAAGGATCCGCCATAGCTATATACAGAATATTCTCTTCTATTTTTACAGGAATAATTTTATATACTTTTGCAATTGGAGCTGAAACCCTTTCCAAAACTTCCGGGGGAATATTTATTTTAGATAAATCTGCAGCAGGCATTCCAGTTTGTGCTCCTAATGTAGACAAGATGTCTGCTTCTGTCACAAAACCAAGATCTACTAAAATTCTGCCAAGCAAGCCATTAGATTTTTGCTGCTCATTCAGAGCATGCTCTAACTGCTCATGTGTTATTAGTCCTTTCTCAAGCAACAACTGCCCAATAGGCTTCTTTTTGCTAGTCATTTTTCTTTTCTCCTGCCTTTACTTCAGCATCTGCTACACTATAACAACGTGTAATATACTCTTCGTAGCTTATTGTTTTGCTATTGTAAAGCTCTGTTAGAGCATCATCCATTGTTTTCATGCCGAGCTTTTTCCCTGTTTGAATAGAGGAGATTATTCGATAAGACTTCTTCTCCCTTATTAGATTCTTTATAGCTGAAGTAGCTACCATTATCTCATAAGATGCTATTCTTCCTCCTGTGGTTCTGGGAATTAATTGCTGAGAAATTACTGCTACAAGAGATTCAGATAATTGCGTTCTTATTTGTTCCTGCTGCGCAGTAGGAAAAGCGTCAACTATTCTGTCAATTGTGGCTGCAGCGCCTGTTGTATGCAAGGTTGCTAATACCAAATGCCCGGTTTCCGCAGCTGAAATAGCAGCCTCCATTGTACCTAGATCCCTCATCTCTCCCACCATTATAACATCAGGATCCTGCCTTAGGGCTCTGGTGAGAGCTTCAGAGAACGAAGGAACATCTACACCCAACTCTCTCTGAGACATAACACCATTATGATGAGTATGGTAATACTCTATAGGATCTTCAATTGTTATTATATGAGTATCTCTATTTCTCGCTATATAATCAATCATTGTGGCAAGTGTTGTTGTCTTACCACAGCCGGTTGGTCCTGTTACAAGGACCAGTCCGCGTGGTCTATACATAAGCTGTTTAACTTGCTCAGATAATCCCAACTCATCAAATGTCAAAAGTTTCATCGGAATGAGTCTCATTGCAATTGAAGTATTTCCTCTTTCTTTATAAATGGCTACACGGAATCTTGCTATATCCCCAAAAGAAAAACCAAAATCTGTTCCCCCCATCTCTTGTAGTTTTTGCTGCTGATGTTCTGAGGTAATACTTTTCATTAACTTCTCTGTGTCCTCGTTTTTCAGCTCCTCAAAGTCAAGAACATCCAGTCTTCCATCTATACGTAAAACAGGAGGCTTCCCTACTACTAAGTGTATGTCAGAAGCATTCCTGTCTACAACGATTTTTAGCAGTTCATTCATCTCCATTTTATATTGCTCCTTACAATTCTACATCTTTTTGAGTTACTCGTTCCACCTCAGAAAGTGTAGTCATTCCCATCACAACTTTTTCTAAACCATCCTGCCTTAGGGTCTTCATTCCAAGCTCACACGCCTTTTTTCTAATTTCTGCGCTTGATGTTCTCTTAAGAATTAATGAGCGAATCTCGCTATTGAGTACGAGTAATTCAAAAATACCTATCCTCCCTTTATAACCTGTCTGAGAGCACTTTGGACACCCTTTACCTATATAGAACTGTACTTTACCCATACCCTTTTTATTAAATGCTCTTTCTATTTGTAAAATTTCATCTTTTCTTGGAGTATATGCTTCTTTGCATTCTGGACAGATTGTTCTGACCAACCTCTGTGCAAGAACTGCCTGAATTGACGAAGCCACCAAGAAAGGCTTTATTCCCATATCAATAAGACGTGTTACTGCGCTGGGAGCATCATTAGTGTGAAGCGTGGAGAATACAAGGTGACCTGTTAAAGCAGATCTTATAGCAATCTCTGCTGTTTCATCGTCTCGAATCTCTCCAACCATTATAATATCAGGAGCCTGTCTCAACATAGATCTTAAAACACTAGCAAATGTCAATCCAATCTCGCTTTTTACATTAACCTGATTGATACCTGTTAACTGGTATTCAACAGGTTCCTCAACTGTTATCAATTTTCTGTCCGGCTGATTTATCTTATTAAGAGCTGCATAAAGAGTTGTTGTTTTACCACTACCTGTTGGACCTGTTACAAGAATAATACCATTAGGTGATGCAATCAGCGACTCAAACTTTTTCATATCCTTTTCTAAGAAGCCCAGTTCAGCCATGCCTAATAATAAACTACTCTTATCAAGGATTCTTAATACAACACTTTCCCCATGTATTGCAGGCAAAGCTGATACACGCAAGTCAATATCTTTTCCTAACAAGGACAATCTTATTTTACCATCCTGAGGAAGTCTCTTTTCTGCAATGTTCATACCAGACATAATCTTGATACGGGAGATTACTGATTTCTCCAGCCTTTTAGGCGGCGCAGGCACTTCATGTAATACTCCATCTACGCGGTAGCGCACCCTAAATCTCCCCTCTAGAGGTTCAATATGTATATCACTTGCTCTGGCACGAAGTGCTTCCAGTATTAGCAAACTAACCAGTTTTATAACTGGTGCTTCATCCGAGATCTCTTCTTCTTCCTCTGCAACTTCACCACCAACAAAATCTATATCCTGTTCACTCAACTCTTGAAGCATGCTATCAATTGTTTCTTCCCTGACACCATAATATCTTTCCAGGGAACTTTCGATCTGTTCTTCTGTAGCTAACAATCCTTCAACTTCGCAATTCAGCACTATTCTTAGATTATCCAACGCAAGAAGATTCAGTGGACTAGCCATAGCAATCGTTAAAATATTATTTTCAAATTCCAAAGGTATAATTTTATGTTTTTTTGCAACTGATTGAGGAACTTTATCTATCACTTCCTGTGCAATATTATATTCAGATATATTTATCGTCTTCAACCCAAACTGAGAAGCTAATGCCTTACAAAGTCCTTCATTATCTATATATCCAAGCTTTATCAGTATATTCCCAAGTCTTTCACCTGTTTGTCGCTGCTCTGCTAAGGCAGTTTCCAACTGCTTTTCTGAGATCAAACCTATGTCTTGAAGTATTTCTCCCAGAAACTTTTTATTATCTTCTACCACTTTGTCTTTCTCCAAAATCAGTTGTGCGAATTGTACCGAAAGAAACACACAATGTCAAGAACGCGTGCAGATAACTACTCTCTCAATTCCCCCATAATCCATAACAATTTTGGGCTCTAAGAATGCTTTACTTAAGGAAACAAGTTTTTTAACCTCTTCAACCTGTCCATATCCTATTTCCATAAGAAGAAATCCATGTGGTTTTAAAAATTCCGCTGCGCCTTTAATTAGTTCAGGATAAAAATCCATACCTCTAACTCCACCGTCAAGAGCAATCCTAGGTTCAAATTGCTTTATATCAATAGGTAATTTTTCAAAATCCGCTGAAGAAACATAAGGAGGATTGGATACAATAAAATCAATCTTTTTATCAAGGTTGAGACCATTAAATGCCTTGAACAAGTCTCCGCAAAGAAATCTTATTGACTTCTCTACTCTCCTGTTTTTGGCATTTCTCATGGAGATGTTCAATGCATCTTCTGAGATGTCCGAAGCATAGATCCTGATATTCTGATTTTTGGCAAGAGTAACTGCTATATTCCCACAACCTGTTCCTATATCAATTGCTACCCATTCTCTATTTGGTTGTCCCGAAAGCATTCGGGATAATACTGCTTCAACTAATACTTCAGTCTCAGGCCTGGGAATCAATACCTTTTCATTTACTTCAAAATCAACAGACATAAACTCTTTATGCCTTGTTAAATATGCAACAGGTGTGTGCTTCGACCTTTTTAGAACAAGTTTCCTGAAAATGTCCAGGGTGTCTTCTTTAAGAATGCTATCCCAATTAAGATATAGAAATATTCTTTCTTTTTTTAAGACATACGCCAGTAAGATTTCTGCATCCAAACGGGGAGAGGAAATATTATGCCTTGTGAGATAATCTGTTGTGCGAAGAATTAATTCTTTAATCTTCAATCTCGCTTAAAACCCACTGATAATTCAGCTTCTATTAATCCATCCATATCACCTTGAAGAAAAGCCTGAAGATTATGAGAAGTAAAATTTATACGATGATTTGTAATTCGTGCTTGGGAGAAATTATACGTGCGAATCTTTTCACTTCTATCTCCTGTGCCAACCTGATTTTTTCTATCCTGAGAAATCTGTTTCTGCTGATCTTTTTTCACCTTATGCAGTAAACGGGCTCTTAATACTCTCATTGCCTTAACTCTGTTTTTATGCTGTGACCTTTCGTCCTGACACTCAACAACCAGATTCGTTGGTATATGGGTTATTCTAACTGCTGAGTCTGTTTTATTAACATGTTGACCTCCAGCTCCTGAGGCTCTAAATGTATCAATTTTTAATTCCTGCGGATTTATTTTAACTTCAATATCTTCAGGTTCAGGAAGTACTGCCACAGTAGCAGTGGATGTATGAATACGACCACTGGTCTCAGTAACAGGAACCCTTTGAACACGATGCGTTCCACTCTCAAATCTCAATCTTCTATAAACATTCTTTCCTTTTACTGCGAAAATCACCTCTCTAAAACCGCCTAATTCCCTTAGATGTGATGAGAGAATTTCAATCTTCCACCCTTTTTTCTCAGCATACTTGCTATACATACGAAATAGGTCTTCAGCAAAAAGACTAGCTTCATCTCCGCCAGCACCACCACGTATTTCCATAATAATATCTTTGTTCCAATCGCGCGCCTCTGGATCCAGCAATGTTCTAAGATTGTCCTCTACCTTGTCTTTCTTGCCCCCTAAATCCGCTATCTCTGATTCAACTAGTTCCAGAAAATCTTTTTCTTCAGCGGGGTTTGAGAGAATTTCCTTGTTCTTTGATATGTCGTTCAAAATTTCCTTATATATCTCATACTCCTTTATTATATCTTTTATATCAGTATATTCCTTAGCATACTTCTGATACATGTCCCTATTAGCTATAACTTGAGGGTCACTCATCAATTCAGTGAGTTCATTGCCCCTTTTTTTGATACTATCTAATTTGTCTAACAGCATAATAGACCTTGTTTAGATAAATATTCTGTGTTCAGATACTATTTTCCAGAGCCTTTCAATTCCAGTGAAAGGCTTTTTCCTGTGCCAACGTTCTTTTGCTTAGAAAAATCTACGCAACCCATGCCAGTCAATTTAAATCGCTTGAGATTAAGTGAACCATGAAGCACTGTCAGCTTTACCTTTACTTCTTTATTAACTGTTTCTTGCTTGCATGTCCCCCAAGCGTACCCATTTGACCAGAAATAAACACCGTCGCTAGCGGTGAATGTCATGCTCTTTTCAACTCCTGAATATTGAAAACCGGTTAAGGCTAATACTGAAGCCCACGAAGCCATAGCTCGCGCATAATGATGTCCACATTCCGCCTCATCAAAAGGACTTCGCTTCCGCCCATCGTAACGATTGCGAGTCGCTTGTATCACTTTCAGGCCTTCTTTAATTTGTCCTTCGTAGAGCATCCCTACTGCAGCAGTGTATTCGAAACCGGTCATTACTTCGTTGCAATACGGAAATGGTTGTCTCGGTTTACGTCCCTTAGGATAGGTTGCCATGAGTATTGCCGATTCTTCATTAAGCGCGAAACTGCGAAGATGGTTAAAATGGTTATAAAGGCTCTGTTTGAAGTTATATTTTAAAACACTCCGCAGAGTAGTGCGAACATGGTTCTTATCCAGCAGATAACCCAATCCGCAGATATGAGACATATATTGACCGACGAGTTGATCTACAAGACATCCAGAGCCCAATTGCAGTTCTGGATTAGCAAGGTTTTTGCCTCCCATACTGGAGCGCAGACCTGGCGCGATCGCGAATTCATCAACTGGCGGATGTATCTCATGCTCGTAGTATTCTTCATTGAACAGGTTCTGATCCATCCATCTGCTTCCATTTTTAAAAAGGTTGCGGCAAGTGGCAGAAAATTCCGTGTCGCCCAAGTATCGCGCCATCTCCTCTACAGCTCGTAGAGCGCCAAGATACCATGTACCCATCTGTGGATTGGGACCGTAGTACTCTACATCCATCGTGTTATGCTGGCAGCCCTCCATGACGCCATCCATGTCAGCATCCCAGCCACCTGGAATCCAATAGAACTCTAATGCCTTCTTAACTTTATCCCAGAGTGATCTCAACATCTCATCATCGCCAGAGAGTTGCCAGTCCCGATATAGCTTCATAAAACATCCCGACTGCCCATCGGCTGCGGCAAGCTTCAACTCTGATGCACGATTTATTGGCAAATTAACTCTGAAACTCATCAAGCCTTGATCATCGGTTGCATGTAAAAATTCAACCTCCCTCATCTTTTTTGCTAATTCACCGAACAGGAATGCCGTTGCCTGTTCGTAATTCCATACATGAGTACATGATCCGTAGCAGGAACCGCCTTTATCGCTACAGCCTTCCCAGCCGTAGAAACGTCCATCTTCCGTTCGGAAGCAGGTCTGGCTGCGCAGTGTGCTGAGATTGAACAGAGCCGCTTCTTTTACGACCACTGGAAGATCAGCCTCGCAAAAAGCCCGGACAAACTTGACCGTATCAGCTTCGAGCTCCGGCAGTACCGGATAGGTTTTCACCGCTACATCCCAGGCGTCTTGATATTTTGTCGTGTAGTAGTTCCCAATGCGGTCTGGATTATTATCTTCACAACACTTGCTTCCCTCGCAGCAACTCGACTGATTCTGATCCTTAGATTGAGGAGTCCACGTCATACGATTTGGGAAATGCCATGTCAGGAGAAATGTCACAGACTTTGTGCTTTTTGGTAAAATATTAAGGCCTACAGCAAGTGAAGATATAGGGTTGTCAACGCCTTGCGGTAATTCCCTTTCATCCAGTCTTCCGTCATCACTCAGGTCATCCCAGAAATCAAGTATTGTATTACCCCAGCTATAGGAAGGCCAGGCAGTGCGATAGCTTATACCTGTAGCTTCGATGGTGGTCAGTGCCATAGTACCAAACTGCTCAGAATGAGGATTAACCCCCTCGGAATTCATAAAAATACCTTGTAATTTCGGGTTTGATTCGCTTCGGAAAGCATTCGCATTATTTTTAGAATTGCCACTTATACCGTCCTTTCCGATAAAATTTTCCATACTGCCGCAGACTGTGGCATCAACCGGTTTGTTTGTTTTATTAATCAACACATAACGCAGAACTGCAACCGGAATACCACTATTTTCAGAATCCCCCGGGATTAGAGGATTGAATGCTTCGATCCGCACCTCAAGCGGTAGCTCAGGATCTGACAGAAATACCTGTCCAAAGGGATATGTTGCGGCAAAAGAACAATTCTGGAAACGCGGTAAACTATGGTTTGGAATCGTACAACCAGAAGCACCTTCATAATCCTCTGGATCAATCGCACCTTCAAGCGCCCGGGTTACAACGTTACCCTTTGTCGTCTTAGCGTACAGAGCAAAAAAAGCACATGCTGGCTTGAATCCTTTACTTGGTTGATTGACAATTTCCCAATCCCTCAAGTCACCACGTCCACCGAGCGATACTGTACCTGTTCCGATACCTCCCAGAGGCAGAGCAACTCGTCGAAGATGCTGAGAGTCATAATCTTTTAACACAGGCCAATCTTTATGCCATTTACCTGTCATAATTTAACATCTTCTTCTTTGTGCATTTGATATTGTTTCGTATTTAGTGCTTCGTGCTTCGAATTTGAACTTTCTCACTCAGAGATTATATTTTTTCTTAAACTTTTCAACTCTTCCAGCACTATCAACAAACCTTTGTTTGCCTGTATAAAAAGGATGACACTTTGAACAAATCTCTACTCTGATATTTTTCCTTGTAGAACGCGTGTGAATAACCTCTCCACAGGCGCATGTAACGGTAGTTTCATAATATTCGGGATGAATACCTTTTTTCATAATGCTTTTTCCTTATTTTGTTTCAATTCAAGACAATGATAGCATACACTTTATACTGCTTCAATTACTTATTGACTGAAACTGCTAAAATAGCTATCATAACTTCGTCAATTTAGGAACTATAGTACGGCGACATAGCCAAGTGGTAAGGCAGAGGTCTGCAAAACCTCTATTCAGCGGTTCGAGTCCGCTTGTCGCCTCCAAACACTTCTGCCGGAGTGGCGAAATTGGCAGACGCAAGGGACTTAAAATCCCTCGAACTTTTAGTTCATGCCGGTTCAAGTCCGGCCTCCGGCACTCTGCTCTTTATCCAATTCGTCTTTAAGCCTTTTTCTTCCTTCTTCAAAGAACGGCTCGCAGAACTCGCTTGTCCATGTTCTCTCCTGAAAACTGCGATTCTTTACAGTATTTAAAAAATCCTGAAATTGTTTAAAATACGAACCATAGATATGAAAACTGTCTGTTATGTCAGCATACCTACCAACAACAACTTGTTCATGAACCTTCTTACTTATACGCACAGCTATCAGTTTCTGTAGATCAGTTAAGGCAAATATGTTCATAAATGCAGCCTTAAAGCCATCTCTTGAACGCCAATGTGTATTCATATTCAATACTAATCTCTTATGCTCATTTCTTGAAAGTCTAAACCAGCATCTTTGAAGACATGGCGGATCATATGTAGGCGGGTCGGTTTTAGGATTCCATGTTATTGCCTGAGCTCTACGGCTATAGGGAGTCTGCGCTAACTTATTTACAATATAATCTATCTGATTAATCTCTGTGCCCTCTGTTTCATACGCAAAAAGTCGTTTGTGATATGTGTATGTCCATTTCCCTTCTTCGGGACTAATCCAGTGATCATGAACACCTTCTATTACTTCCTGGCGGTAGATCTCTAACTCCTCAAGCCCCGCTGGAAAAGCGCGGTGAATTCGCGGCTCAGCAAAGGGATCATCTACAACCATTATCATTGTACAATCTCTGCTAGGAGGATCATCTTTTTTATCATATTCTGTTTTTATCTGGAAACCCTTATTCCATGTCTCAAGCACTGCCTTCTCCCATGCCTCTGCCAAAGTTCTGCCTTTAACAGATATAACAGGTATATTCCCGATGTTCATTGTATCTCCTTTTCTTTGTCACATCCTGTACTTGCTAAAGTCCTCTACTTTTAAATCCTTTAAAAGACCTTCAAAATCTTTTGTCTTGTCTCCGACTTCTGTAACATCAACAGTTGTGGCTTGCTTAATTACCTCCTCATCAACAAGAATAGGAACCTCAGCACGCAATGCCAAAGCTATCGCATCACTTGGACGTGAATCAATAAGAAAGGTTCTTCTTCCTAATTTAATCTTTATCTTTGCAAAAAATGTATTCCCATTAAAGCTATCTAGAGCTACTTCCAATACCCTTGCTTTGCATACTTCAATTACAGATTTCATAAGATCGTGAGTTAACGGTCGTTGAGAACTCACTCCAACCAATTTCATTGCAATAGCACTTGCTTCAGATATTCCTATCCATATGGGAAGCGTTTTCTTTTTGTCATTATTCTTTAAGATTATAATCGGCGTATTATTCGTTGGATCAATTGCTACCCCTGAAACAAACATCTCTATCATGCTCATTCAATTAAATTCCTTTTTCTATTCACATTCCAGTCTAGGTTATCATACTGTAATTTATCCAGCTTTTCAACAAGCATACTCTCCTTAATTGTCAAATCTTCCCTTCTTATCCGACGTTCAAAACGTTTCTCAAAGCCAAGACATACTGCCTGTTTTAATTTGCTTGGATCAATGGAATATCCCAACTCCTTATTCAGGCAAGTTACGTCATTTACAAAACCTCTATGAAATTCTCTAAACTGGGAACTGGTTTTAAAAACACTGTGCATCTTCTTAGTATCAAAATCAATCAGAATAGATCCGTGCTGAATAAGCCTGTTTTTAATCCTTCTTTGCGCACTGCCTACTATTTTCTTCCCTTTAACTATAATATCGTAATTTGATGCTTCAACAAAACATACTGGAGATTTCCTCTGCTTCAAACTTATTCCCGCTTTTCTGTTTCTGTTTTTTGCGTCAATTCCTAGTGATTTCAACCCAATAATAATAGCTTCACATATGACTTTATATGACTCAGAAATATCTGTGGAAATAATTCCCCCGGTACTGGCAGTAAATGAATAAGTCAATTCTATATCATGTAGTATTGCTCCTCCTCCAGTAGGTCTGCGCACATAGTTCATGCCCAAGCTCTTACAATTTTCCAGATCAATTTCCTTACTTAAATCCTGAAAATATCCAATTGAGACAGCAGGAGGAGTCCATGTATATAGACGCAATGTATATTCAAAACCTGTTTTCCCCTGGTGAGAAAAAACGGCCTCGTCTATTGCCATATTTCTTGAGGCAGTGTTACTTCCTGAATCAATAAATCTAAATGCCATTAGAGAGAGCCTTGTTTCTGCTCTTCTATAAACTTGATTGTCTCATCAAAGCTTCTGATACCTGTTCTGGCTCCTATTTTCTGCACACAGCACGCTCCAACAGCACAGGCAAACTCTGCAGTCTTTTTCATATCCCAACCATTCAGAACACCCATTAAAAATCCTGCTACAAATGCATCGCCTGCGCCAGTAGCATCTACAGCATTAATATTAAAAACCGGGAATTTTACAATTTCACCTTTAGAAGATTTAACAAAACAACCTTTGCTTCCCATTTTTAATCCGACAATTTTCATTCCATATTTAAGAAAGAAATCCGATATATCTTCTGCTGAATCCAAACCTGTTATCATTCTTGCTTCCTCAATGCTTGGTAAGAATATATCTATATACTTCAGAGAGGGCTCAATGGTTTCAAGCCACTTGCCCTTGGCATCCCACGCAGTATCTAATGATGTCGTAATACCCATGCTTCTTGCTTTGTTTAAAACACGTGCTGTTTGAATTCCATCAAAGGTTGGCATAAGCAAACTTCCTGCAATATGAAGAATTTTGCATCCTTTAATTATATCCCAATCAACATCATTCTCTGTAAATGTTCCATCTGCGCCGTAGCAATGTATAAATCTTCTTTCTCCATCTTTCTCTACTAATGCCATCGAAGAAGAGGTATTTGTTTCTCTATCTCTTTTTATTCCTTTAACATTCAATCCGCACTTAGCCATTTCCTTTACAATGTAATCTCCAAAACCATCATTCCCAACCTTTCCGATCAATGCTGTATCAACTCCAAGCTTCTTCAAAGCCGATCCTGTATTACCTGCGCATCCTCCTGTATGCAGTTCAATTTTCTCGACTATGCCAAGCTCACCTCTGCCTGGAATATTATCAACAGGTTTCGCAACAACATCCGCAACAAGAATGCCAAGACACACTACATCAGCCATAATCTCTCTCCTAATAATTTTTAATTCAGGATTCTTTTTCCCGTTACAATTATATGCACAGGGATATCTTTCTTATCATATGGGATATTACTAACAACCTGAAAATCAAATACAAGACCAATCAATATAGTTTTTTTAGAAACTGATTTTAAAAAGCGGTCGTAATATCCTCCTCCACGTCCTATGCGATTTCCATTTATATCAAAACAAACACCAGGAACAATAATTAAGTCAAGACTGCTTGTGTTTATAGGTTTATAACTTTCCTTTTTAGGAGATAAAATTCCGTATTCTCCTTTTGTAAGATCCCTGTCAAAATTCTTCAAAAGAGATGCATGCATTTCACGATTTCCATTTTCTATATAAGGCACACTCACTATTTTACCCATTTTCATTGATTCTAATATTATATCCTTTGTTTGAACCTCATCTCCTTTTCCAACATAGAACATAACTGTTTTAGATTTCTTAAAAACCTCCATATCAAAAAGCCGTGCTTTAATCTGTTCACTCTCAGTTGCTATTTCGTAGGAAGATGTCTTTTGCCTTCTTTCTATCATTTTCTTACGCAACATAGACTTTGATGTGCTATTCATATTCCCTGCCTTCAAAGCATTAAGACGCTCTTTTATTTTTTTTTCATACCCCTGTTCTGTAGGATTATAATACTCAGGAATATCAGGCGCATATTCCTGCTCTGTATAATGGTCATTATAGTTGTGCGCATACTTATAATTCTGCCCGTGACCCAGAACCTTAGCTCCCGGATATGAGCCCACTTTAAGATGGTCAGGTACTTCTTTTATTTTTTTGCTCTTTACATCCTCTAAAGCCCTATCTATTCCAAGATAAGAAGCATTGCTCTTTGGAGCAGTTGCAATATAAGTTACTGCCTGTGCAAGAATTATCCTTGCTTCCGGCAAACCCACAAATTCAGATGCCTGCAAAGCTGTGTTAGCTAAAATTAGAGCCTGAGGGTCAGCATTGCCAACATCCTCAGAAGCGCATATAACAATTCGTCTTGCTATAAACTTTGGATCCTCACCTGCATAAATCATCTTTGCAAGCCAGTAAAGACTTGCGTCAGGGTCTGAGCCTCTCATGCTCTTTATAAATGCGGAAATTGTATCATAATGTGCGCTCTCATCCTTGTCATACATTACCTGTCTTTTCCCAACAGCTTCTTCAGCCATTTCCACTGTGAAATGAATAACACCATCCTTATCAGACTTTCCTAAAAGAACCCCCAATTCCAGAGCATTAAGTGCCCTTCTGCCATCTCCATCTGAACATTTGATAATATGCCTCAATGCATTATCATCTATTCTAATTTTCAATTTGCCAAGGCCTCTTTGCTTATCCTTTAACGTATTCCCTATAATAAGCTTTATATCCTCATCAGAAAGAGGATTTAATTGAAATATTCTTGACCTTGAAAGCAATGGACTGTTTATTGCGAAGAAAGGATTATGAGTGCTCGCTCCAATCAGTGTTACGATATTATCTTCAACTGCAGGCATTAGCGCATCCTGCTGCGCTTTATTAAACCGATGAATTTCATCAATAAAAAGTATTGTTTTTATATTGTTTGTATCCTTCCTCGCTCTTGCGGATTTAATAACCTCGCGTATTTCTGAAATACCGGATGTAACTGCATTAATTCTATCAAAATGAGATTTTGTTACATTTGCAATAATATAAGCGAGCGTGGTTTTCCCTGTCCCAGGAGGACCGTATAGCATCAAAGAAGTTATTTTGTCATTATCAATAGCTTTTCTAAGAATTCCTTCTTTACCTAGAATATGTTCCTGCCCAACAAACTCCTTAAGGGTTCCAGGTCTCATTCGGGCAGCTAGAGGAGCATCCCCATTAAATTTTGCCTTTTTATCAAAATCGAACAGATCCATCTATCCCTTCCCTATTTCCTAATATCAATATCTGCTTCTTTTTTTAGTGTATTTACAAAATTTAAATATATCCTGTCTGCTTTTTTACTAAATAGAATCCTAGATATCTCGTCTCTAACTTCTGATAATTTTCTTGCCCTCGGTAACTTTCTTCCCTCTAATCTCATAATATGATATCCTGTTTGCGTTCTAACTAAACCTGAAATTTCGTTAATTTCTAATTTTGATATTGCTACACCTAGTTCCGGCAGTAATTCGCTTGTATTAATAAAATCAAGATCTTCCCATTCCACGTTCTCTCCACCTTTAATTCTTTTCAGAATGCTCTGCGCTGTTTGTTTAGCTGCTTTCTCGCTATCTCCCATCTTGACAAGTATTTGTCTTATCTTCACTTGCTCGGGCTCAAAAAAAATCTTTTTATGAGCCTGATAATACTGACTAATTTCATAGTCCTCTATTCTTACTCTTGAATTAACCTTAAATTGAATTATCTTTTTTATCATTAAACGCTGTTTATATTTCTTTTCCAAAGTCTCCAGAGTTAATCCCTCATTTCTTAACACCCTGTGAAAGTCATCTAAACTTTTAAACTTGCTTTTTGCAATATTTAGCATCTTTTCTATCTCTATTTTGTCAACCTCAATATTCTCTCTTTTTGCTTCTTCCAATAACAGACGCTCTTCAATCAAGTCATTCAGTATCAATTTCTTCCTATCTCCAAACTGTTTCTCTAACTCTTCTCCAGAATAAACCTCTCTGTATGCTTCACGAACTTCAAAAACACGCTGCCTAAACTGGTTATAAGTAATTACCTCTCCATTAACCGTTGCTACAATATAATCAATCATTTCGCTGAATGCATAAATAGAAAATAAGCAAAATATAAAGTTAAATACAATTGTTTTTTTCAACCAGTTCATTTTCATTATTCTTTCCTTTCTATTATAAACTTCGCAATCTGTCTGAGAATATCAGCTCTTTTGCCAAAAATATCAAGCTTCATCAATGCTTTATTTATCAGGTCTTTCGCTCTTTTCTTAGATTCTTCTATACCCAAAAAAGCAGGGTAATTAAATCCTTTCTTGCTATCCTGCTTCTCATCCAATATGTCGTCTGTAATCTGAAATGCAATCCCTATCGACTTACCATATTCATACAATGCTTCCTCTTCCCTTTTAGTTGCTCCTGACAAAATGGCTCCAATCTTAAGAGAAGCAGCAATAAGAGCTCCTGTCTTATGAGTACAAACAAATTCTAATTCGGGCAATTCAGCCTTGTCCTTATCCCATGATATATCAACTACCTGCCCACCTATCATGCCAAATGTGCCAATCGCTTTAGATATTAGATTTATTACCCTTAATGCAAGCTTGCTGTCCTTTACTTCTTCAGACAGTATTTCAAACGCAATAGTTAATAATGCGTCCCCTGCAAGAATAGCTATGTCCTCT